>QHZO01000128.1:5763-10688 GCA_003224695.1 Acidobacteriota bacterium | reverse complement strand
ATGGACCACACGAAGAAAATGCGGGAGCTATCGAACCGGTTCGTGCCCGCGGTCGACGCATTGGCCCAGCAGTTCGGTCAGCTCGTGGAAAATGCCAAGGTACGGCTCGGCGGCTTATTCAGGTCGGAGGATTATCCGCGTGTCGAAGAGCTCCGCTCCAAATTCTCCTTCGAAACCAAAGTGATGCCTCTGCCGGATGCGGGCGACTTCCGGGTGACACTGGGCGACGAGGAAAAGGAGCGGATCAAGCGCCAAATCACGGCCGCCGTCGAGGCGTCGCTTCAGGTTGCCAGCCGAGAATAATATCGCGCCTGTCTGCCTTATCTATCTCACCGACTTGTGCTGCCCTTCGTATCCGAAGGCGCCGGAATACCCGGTGCTCTAGGTAACCGATTCCCGCACGGCGGCACCATTCGGCGAGACGATTCGGATCAGTCCCGAGTGAGCGCAAATCAGGAGATGCAGGGCACCCATTGAGGTTTGTTGTTCGATTGATCGGCCCTGACGCAACCAAAGCGGCTTCAATTCCGTCCAGCCCTACTGCTGAGTGGTACAGGAAATGGCTCCCGTTTGGGCAGTCTCTTCTCGTTATAATCTGGCCCAACGAGGAAACAAATCATGAAGCAGGAACAGCTCCTGAGGTTCCTCATCAGTACAGGGATTTCTAGCCAAACGCTTTCTCAAAGTCGCATCAGAGTACGCGGACCAGCAAACATCAGGACACCACGCGCTCCTGGCCGCGCGCGCGTGACGGCGAGGAAGTCGGCTCTGGCGCCCAGAGAGGGCGGAATGTTGGACTGAACTGAGGTGGTCCCGTTATGGACGGCGGTACTTATCCCGCATTGGGCCGGAAAGCGGGACGGGTAGAGTCTGTGGAACAGAGCAGGGGTTTCATGGGGAATGGGATAGCGTCGAAACTCCCAGAGTATTGGGCCGTGCCGGGTGAGACCGCGTTCGAGAAGCACTACCGCATCGGCGATCTCGCTAGATTTTGGGGTTTGGGGCGGGAGACGGTGCGCAGGCTCGTCAAGGACGACCCCGGCGTCATCCAGATTCGGTTGGGACGCAAGAAGGCGCATACGGTCTACAGTGTCCCAGAATCCGCCGCACATCGGATACACACGCGCTTGCTGAACATTCTTTAGTCTCACCGGCGCGGAATAATGACCAGTTTCGGCTCGGGCTTGTCGTCAAACGCATCCTTCAGAATCCCCGTGAGCCGGGCTTGGCGCTCGGGAACCCAGCGGGCGTAATGCTCCCGAACCGTGTCCTCATCGTCGCCCGGAAAGTCCGCCACATCCGCTACGGGAACGCCGCGCCGCAGCAGGATGCGCGCGAAAGTGTGCCGGAATCTGTGCGGCGCCGGCTTTTCATCGAACGGCGCGGCTAGCTTGAACATTCCGTCCAGCCTGCGCCGCCATGTGTTTGTCACCGTCTCCATGCGCCGTGATTCGCCCATAGTGAAGATCGTGGGGCCGCTCGTCCTGGAGCGCCGGATCAGCCTGTCGCGGAGCCAGTCGGGAATATAGGCGAACACGTCCGTAATCTGGCTGGAAGTCGATGAAAAGATTATGGCGGAGAGGGTGGGATTCGAACCCACGTGCCCGCTTTTGGCAGGCAAGACGCTTTCGAGGCGCCCCCGTTATGACCACTTCGGTACCTCTCCGCGAGATGGAATGTGGTAGGTGGAATGTGGCATATGGGAAGAATCTACATGCCATATGCCATCTACCACCTACTTTTTTACGCGGCGCGCGGCGAAAAACTCGCGAAGGATGGCTGCACAATCTTCCCTGAGCACGCCCTTCGAGACTTCGACTCGGTGGTTGAGCTTGGGATGGCTGAGGACGTTCAGGGCGGAGCCGGCCGCGCCCGCTTTGGGGTCCTCCGCGCCGAAAACCACCCGCTCGATGCGCGCGTGAATCAAGGAGGGTCGCGCCCCCCAGACGGTAGTTCTCCACTCGCCGCCCAGCGCGCCGGAGCGCCAGAATTTCGGCGTGGGCCGACGGGTCGTGGAGATGCACGGGCCGGTTGTGGGCGCGCGCAATGATCTTGCCCTCCTGCACGACGACCGCGCCGACCGGAACTTCCCCTTCATCGCGAGCTCGCCGCGCCTCGCGGAGCGCCGCGCGCATGTTGCGCTCGGCCTCCTCCTTCAAGACTCTTGCCCCGGAGTTCTTCCCCACGAAGCCATCCTACCCGCTGGCGGAATGCCTGTCACGCCTTCGCCGAGGCAGCTCGCAGCGATACGCATGTCTCCCTCTCCGTCGGTTTTGAGCGAGGCTTTGAATGGGAAAGGATGAAGAGAGGAGGGCCTGCTAAGGTTTCTTTTGGGCCTGCTCGGCAGCCTTGTCGGTGATTCTTCTGCCTCCAGGCATAAAGACCGACGAAAACGTTTCGGCCAGCCTGGCGCGTATCGCTTCTTCGGTTTCGTCCACGAGCTTGCTCTTGAGCCTTTCGAGTTCGGCCGAAGCCAGCTCCACGTCCTCCCGGCTCTGTTTGGAGAGAAGCGCCGCGGACTCTTCCACCAGCTTTTCGGTGATGCCTTCCATCCGAGGTTGAATGTCGTCGGCCAATTTGGCCGCGAATTCATCGGCAGACTTTTGGAGCCGTTGATGGAATCGCTCGGCGAGCGCGTCGGAACTCGCGCGCATGCCTTCCATAGCCGCGGTTGAGAATTCCGCGGCATTCTGTTCGAGGTCGCTTTGCGAGGCGCGCACCAGGCTCTCCATTTTCTCCGAGAGCGCCTCCAAGCGTTCTTGGGCCCGCTCTTCGAGCTCTTTCAGGAAAACGGCGCCCGAACCCACGTGCTTGTTGACCGCGTCGGATGCCTGCCGGACAGCCTCCTGGGTCTTGCCCCGCAGCTCGTCGAAGGCGGAGGAGGCTTGCCGCCCGGCGTTCTTTCGAAGTTCGCTCTCAAGCTCGCGGGCCGCCCTCTCGATAGTCTCCTCGACGCTCTTTTTCAGATGGCCGCGAAATTCCTCAAGACCCACCTTGGCTTCCTTATTGAGCGATTCCACGGTCGTGCTGGTCATGGAGCCGAGCTGTTTCTTTGCGTCCTCGACGAGAGGCTTCCAGGCGGTTTTCAGCTCATCCTTCAGCGCGGCGCGGGCTTCGCTCAGGTTCTTCTGGAGGTCCTTGCTCGCGGAGGCGATGAGCTCATCGCTCGCCGTGCCAAGTTGGTCGGAAAGTTCCTTGGCCGTCTTTTCTTGAGCCTTCTTGGCAACCTTTTCAAGATACCCCTGGAAGCCTTCCATCCGCTCCGCCGATTTCTCTTCAAGGGCTCTCAAACCCGCCGCCGTAGCCGCGTCCACCGCCTTGGCGGCTTGTTCGAGGGCCCTTGCTTCCTCCACGCGCATCCGAACCTCAAGGCGCTGAATGGATTCATCGCTCAGTTGGCCGAGCCGGGGCGAGACCTGCTGGTTGAATTTCTCCAAGGAGGCGACGGCAGCTTCGTCTACGCGCTGGCGGGTTCCTTCCACGAAATCGTGGCGAGCCCCCTGAAGCTCCTTCGCCACAGCTCCGGAAACTTGTTCGAGCGCGGACTGGGCCGCGGCAAACCCCGCCGCCTCGACGCTCTGTTTGATCTTCTCCGCTTCGCGCGCGCCGCTTTCCTGAAGCCCGCGGTATCGTTCGAGGAGGGATTCGAACTCACTTCTCGATGCCGTGAGATTTTCCCGGAGGGCTTTGACCTTTTCGTCGAGCGCGGCCGTCAATTTCTGTTCGAGCGCGTTAGCCGCCTGTTGAAGTTGCGCCTGAGACTGGAATCCCATTTCTTGCCCGAAGCGAGCGAGCCTTGCCTCAAAGTTTTTTGCGTGGCCTTCGAGCGTCGTTTCCGTTTGCGCGTTCAACTGTTCGAGCGCCGCGGTTATCGCCGCTTGGATTTGTTGAGGAGGAGCTGTCACGAGCCCGCCGGGGCGCGCGGGCACCGCGGCCGTGGCCGTGGCCGCGCTCGCCAGCGGCGCCGCTTTGGGCGCAGGGGGGGCCGTCACGGCGGGCCGGGGGATCCCTGTCTCCTTAGGTCCCGGAGCGGGAGCAGCAACCTCCGGCGCCTTCGCCGGCGCGGGCGGCGGAAGTTTGGAATCCAGCCTTGCGCCCGCGCCCGGCGCAGGTTTGGCGGGAGACCCTTCTTGCCAATCTTCCGGGGGAAATTCGATGCCCCAAATGTTCGAGGCTTCCACCAGTTGAACGCCGATCTCCACCGAATCCTTCGGCCCTTTTCTTTCCCCCAGCCACACGACGTTCGCGCGCGCGGAAGTCCCCAGGTGCCGGTTCTCGATGAGAACCTCCGCCCCCAGCGTCAGCGCTTGCATGGTGGCGACCTTGGCCCCCTGCCGGTTAATCGTTATCGTTCGGGTGTTTTCCTTGAAGGCCGCGCCGCCAGAGCTTTTTCCCGAAAAAGCTATGGGGATGGCAATCGCCAACCTTGTGCTTCGACGCCCCGGGGCGCCCGTCGCTTCCGCATTGGCCACTCCTGTTGAAGGCATGTGTGGGCCATTATAGTAGATACGCCTGCTCAATTCAACTCATAATAGCGGCCATGTAAAAGCTTTCTTTGCAGCGATTTCCCCGCCCTCGACCGTCCTTGGCTCAAGCCGAGGGGTTGTGCCGGAGGCGGCGGAAAGCTATATTACCTTCCGAGAATGGAGAAAGACGGATGCCAATTTTTGAGTACCAGTGCCGCGACTGCGGAACGAAATTTGAGAAAATCGTGGCCTCGTCGGACCAGACGGTCGCTTGCAAGAACTGCGAAAGCCAGAAAGTTCAGATGCTCCTTTCCGTCTTTGCCGTGGGCGGCGAGCGAAAGTCGGGCGCGCCCGAGCCAGGCCCTTGCGGCGCCTGCGGCGCACCCCGTCGCGGCATGTGCGGAGAGTGAAGGCGCCTGTACTGGTGTCATTTCCCAGACACGGGCGCTTCAAGGCGCA
>QHZO01000128.1:0-5620 GCA_003224695.1 Acidobacteriota bacterium | reverse complement strand
GGAATGACCAGCGTTTCGAAAGGGATCCCATCCCAAATGACACCACCACCCGGCAGCTCTGATTTCTTCCGGCAAGAATCCCGTGCGCGCTAGGATGTTGGTTTTCGCGGACTGCCCGCCTGGGGGCGCGGCGGGAGAAAACAGTGGACGATCCAAAAACCTCGAATCTGTTCCTGGGCACCTCGAGCTGGTCGAGTGAAGACTGGCTCGGGGTGTTTTATCCTCCCGGAACTCCGCCGGCGCAATTCATAGCAGAATACGCCCGCCACTTCGGCACCGTGGATGTGGACTCGACTTTTTACCGAGCTCCTTCGGCAGCGATGGTCAGGAACTGGCGAGACCGCACCCCGCCCGGGTTCGTATTTGCGGCCAAGTTCCCGCAAACGATCACGCACGAAAAAGCGCTGGTGGATTCGGACGCTGAGGTCAAAGATTTCCTTAACGTCATGGACGGACTGGGTGAGAAGCTTGGCCCCTTGCTCATTCAGTTGCCGTACTTTAACCGCAAAGCCTTCGCGCGGCCTGAGGATTTCTTTGCCCGCTTGCGGCCTTTTGTCGAGAAGCTCCCGTCGGGTTATCATTTCGCTCTGGAAATCCGAAACAAGGGCTGGCTGAACGAAAAGCTGTTGGAGATTTTACGTCCGAAGAATGTGGCACTGGCGCTGATTGACCACCCTTGGATGCCACGCATTGACGAGCTGGCGCGGCGGCTCGACCTGGTGACCGCGGGTTTCGCCTACATTCGCTGGCTCGGCGACCGTAAAGGCATTGAAGCCGCGACGAAACACTGGGACAGGCTCATTGTGGACCGCGAGCGCGAGATGGAAACCTGGATCCCGGAAATCCGCAAGCTCCTGGAGCGGCGCCTTCGCGTCTACGCTTATTTCAACAACCACTATGCGGGGTTCGCGCCGGGCTCCATCGCTTTGTTCCAGGAAGTCTGGAAGCGGCTCGACACCGCATAATCCTGAGATCTGCCACCATCACGCAACAGGCATGGTGAACCCTTTGCCCGCCGCAAGAATTTGCCGGCTCAACCGCTTCGAAGATTTCCGCGCTTGCGAGAAGATTCAGCGAGACGTTTGGGGATCCGTGGGCGCGGGCGCGGAAGTCCTCAAGGTCACGGCGAATTACGGCGGCGAGGTGCTGGGAGCGTTCGTGGGCAGCCGGCTGGCGGGCTTTCTCTTCGCCCTGCTGGCTCGGCGCCACGGCAAGCTGATTCACTGGTCACACATGATGGCAGTCGAGGCGCGGTCTCGCGATCTCGGGTTGGGATTCCGGATGAAACTCGCGCACCGGCGCCTCGCGCTCGCCGCGGGGATCCGCGCGATCTCCTGGACCTATGACCCGCTTCAAAGCCGAAACGCTTATCTCAACATCGCCCGCCTGGGCGGCTGGGCCGAAGAATACAAACCCGATTGCTACGGCCCTTTCCCGAGCCAAATTGAGAAAGGGCTGGCGAGCGACCGCCTGGTCGTCGAGTGGGCGATTGCCTCAAGAAGGGTTGGAACCCGTCTCCGGGGCCGGAGGGCCCGGCCAGCGAATCCCAATTGGCCGGTGGTCAACGCCACGCGCTTGAACCAACAGGGTTTCCTCGAGAATCGCGCCGTCAGGCTTCGACTGCTCGCGCCGCGCCTGCTCCTGGAAGTCCCCGCCGACACCGACTTCATGCGCCTCCGCGCCTTGCCGCTGGCCCGCCGTTGGCGCATGGAGGCGCGCGAAATCTTCCAGGCGTATTTCCGGGCAGGCTACCGCGTCACGGATTTCTTTCCGCCCTCTCAAACTCGCGGCCGGTGCCTCTACCTCCTCGAGCGCCCGTCGGGAGCTTCAAGTGACTAATCTGGATAGGGGGCGCCTTTGCGAACGACGCGGATAAAGTGATCTGTAAATTCGGATTTCCCTTCGGGAAGCGTGTACTTCGGCATGTGGCAGGTTATGCAATTCTGCTTCGCGACGGGGCACGGACGTCCCGGGTGGGTCTTGTCCGGCCGGGCGCCGCGGCCCGAGACGTGGCAGGCGAGACATTTGGAATCGTAGGAAGCAGCTTCCGGGGGGAGGTTTAAGTGCGGGTCATGGCATGCCACGCAACTGACCCGTGCGTCGTCGTAGCTCCAGCAGCGGCTGTTCGATAGGCGATAAGGCTGGAAGCGGACGTTACGAACACCAAAGACCTGCATCTTCACGACCTGCTCCCACGTGCGGTGACAGTTGCCGCAAAAATCCACCAGATCGCCGGGCTCCAATCGCCCGGGGTTGAAAACATGCGGAGAGTCAAATTTCCCCGCTTTCATCGCCGCCACGTGCTCGTCGCCCGGTCCATGGCAATCCTCGCAACCCACGCCCGGCATCAGGGCATGGGCATCTAACCGGCCTTGAATCACCGCCGCGGTGCTGTGGCAGGCAAAACAAAGCAGGGTATCGGCGGGCGACATAATCCGCCCGAGGGCTTTGTCCAACGAATCCGGGACTTCGTAGGAATGTCCAAAAGTGATATCCAACCCACGCACGTTCGTGTAGTAGCTGACATGGCTTTCGTAATACGTGCCGTCGTGGAGAAAGACGAAGGTTTGGCCCTTTAAACCATACCCAAAGGCGTACAAAATCGGTTCCGAAAGCGTATCTTTTCCATCCCCGACCGAATACATGAATTGATCTCCCTGCCGATGAATGTCAAAGCGAAACGGGCCGTGCCTGAACGTCAATTGTTTCTGACCGTGCAGCAGATCGAACTGGTTGGGAAGGAGCATGGCTTGCCCCATGGGAGTTTGAGGTGCCGTCTTGCCTAAATCGGTATGACAGCCCGCACAAGCCTGGGAACCGACAAAGGCATCTCGTGGCGCCACTCCCGTGATGGGGGACCACGATTCCAGGTAACGACTGCTCTTTTTCGATTCGAATCCAGCGGGGACAGAAGAGGGCGAGGTCAGAGCGACTAGGATTAGAACTCCCGCGGCCACGGCCACCAGGCGAAGCTTCACTGGAATATTTCCTGTTCCCAGGCCGACGCGTTAGCTTGCTTCAGAATTAAGAAACGCCTGCGCATTCCTGAAGGTGGTACCGGCCCATGCGCCGCTCGGTGCTGGTGCCATTTGTCATGCATGGGCGGCCCGGCCCGCAGTCATTCCCGCGAAAGCGGGAATCTACTTCGCAATTCTATACGCGTGCGCTGTTGGGGGGCGGGATTCCCGCTTTCGCGGGAATGACGCGTGTTCCGAGAGGGGCTCGATCCCAAATGACACCAATCCCCGCCGCTCCGGGCGTATTGAATCGCGCTTCAAACCACATTAGAATCAAGCGCTCCAAGCATGAGCCTGAAACCCGCAGTTCACTTTACTCGCGACGGCTCGATCGCAGATCTCATCATAGCTCAGGTTTGCCAGTCGCAGCATTCCGTTGAAGCGGCGCTCTACCGGCTGAACTTCCCGCGCTTGGAGGAGGCGCTGGCCGCGGCAGCCAAGCGCGGTATCAAGGTCCGATTGGTGCTCGACCGAGGCAAGTACCGGGACACGAGGACCACCCGGGAACTGCTCGCCGCTCACCGCCTGCCCTCCCGGCTGCTGGCCGGTCGCCAGGGCGACAAAGCCAAAATGCACCACAAGTTCGCCATTCTCGATGGACGGGCGGTGCTCACGGGAAGTTACAATTGGACAACGGAATCCGAAGAGCTCAATTTTGATAACCTCGTCGTGCTCCGCGACCGGGACACCATCAAGAGGTTTTCGCGGGAGTTCGAGTTGCTCTGGAACTCAGCGGAAGATGTCAGACCTCGAAGCGAGTGACAACCATGGCTGCCAAAGAATCTCTGCCACCGAAGCGTGATTACGAGCTATATATCATGCGCCACGGGCCGGCGGCTGTTCGCGGCTCAGGAAGTACGGACGAGGATTCAAAGCGCCCGCTGATTCCGGAAGGCAAACAGAAAGTGCAGAAAATCGCTGAAGGGCTCTTGAAGCTCGGCTTTGACGTAGATTGGATTGTGGCGAGCCCCTTGGTTCGCGCGGTCGAGACGGCGGAAATCGTCGCCGACGCCCTGCCGCCCGGCGTTCCGACAGACTTCTCCGACGCGCTCAAGCCCGGTGCTGCGCCCGAAGCGCTGATCGCTTTCCTCGCGCGGCAACCCGCGCGGCGACGAGTCCTGGTGGTGGGCCACGAGCCCGACTTGAGTGAGATGGCGGCGCGCCTTGTGGGCGCCGGCCGCAATGCCAACTTCAGCTTTAAAAAGGGCGGTTGCTGCCGGATCCGCTTCTCGGAATTCCCGCCCAAAGGGCCCGGCGAACTCGTCTGGTGGCTGACCCCGCGCGTCATGCGCAAGCTGGCATGAGCAACGACGTAGGTTGGCGCATTTAAAAGGAGTCTTCGTGCCGGTACCACGTGTTCGGCATGTTTTCGGCATGCTCGCTACTGTCCTCCTTGCATTCTCCGAGCCATCCGTTTTCGCCAAAGAAGCGCGTCCTCCCCTAAGGGTGGGACAACCTGCTCCGCCAATCACGTTAAAGTATGTCCTCCAGTCACCGACAAGGGAAATTCCCACCTGGCAAACTCTCAAGGGGAAAGTTGTGGTCCTGGAATTCTGGGCGACTTGGTGCGCGCCTTGCATCGCCGCACTTCCGCATCTCAACAAGCTTGTGGAGCAATTCAGCGGCAGGCCGGTCGAGTTCGTCAACGTCACCGACGAAGATGAAAGGCATGTCAGGGAGTTCCTGAAATTCAGGGGCGTTTCCGGCGTCATCGGATTAGACACCGACAAGGCTATGACTGAAGCATATGGCGTCCATTTGCTTCCCCGGACGGTTCTGGTGGGCCCCGACGGGATCGTGCGAGGCGTCACTCAGCCCGACGACCTGACTCGCGACAGTTTAGAGGCGCTGCTCGCGGGACAAAGGCCGACCTTTCCGCGCGACACATGCATGGAGGCGGCTGAACCTAAGATGTCACCCAGGCAGGCTGCCTACTATCGCGCCGAGATCCGCCCGGCGAGTGGGACAAGCACAGGAGGGCCTCAAAACGAACATAGCTTGGAAGGAGATTCTTGGTCGCTCAATGGCATCATCTCGTGGGCCTACTCGATCTCCTCCTGCCGCATAGTGTCAGCAGCGCCGCTCCCGGCCGCTCCTTACGATTTCGTTGTGGAAGTCCCGCCGGGACGCCGAGCGGATCTCTTGGGCGTTGGTCAACAGATGTTGACCGCTGCATTTGACCTTAAGGCGCATTGGGAAAGTCGGGAAATGGACGTGCTCGTGCTTAACGCGCCTGAAAAGGAACTGGGCCCGTTCATGCGACCTGGCGGTAAGCGGGCACCCGAAAAGTCGCCCCTGGATCAATTTCGAGCCACGGGATTACGACGAGCCATTTCGCCGAAATGCTCCAGGAGGGCTTAGACCGTGTCGTCTTCGATGAGAGCGGCCTGCCGGGATTCTACGACTTGTCGCTGTATTGGAATCCCGAAAAACCAGAAACCGTCACGGATTCAGTAAGACAAGAGCTCGGACTGGAATTGGTCAACGAACGGCGGCCCGTTAAGGTGCTGGTGATTGACCATTTTGAGGTTCCACTGCTTAAGTAAACTGATCATGCTCATAATCCCTGCAAGAACTTTACGCAAGCCTGCCCAGAACCGTTT
>QHZO01000126.1:1044-6190 GCA_003224695.1 Acidobacteriota bacterium | reverse complement strand
GCCGCCTAAATAGGTGGAGTAGGCGAGTACAGGGTCAATGATCAGCGGCCGGCTCTTGTCGTACTTGGGGATCTTGAAGCCGACGCGGTTTCGCGCCAATAAAACGTAATGGCCGTCAAGCAATTGCCGATTGCCGATTGGCGATTGATGATTGCCGTCAGGCGCTTGCGTCTTGCCACTTACCACTTGCCACTGGTCTTGATAAACGACCGGCTTGCGGAACCGAACTTCGCCGGAGCCGGTCTGAATCACCAATTCTCCGTTGGCGGCGATCTTGATTCTCGATTTTAGATTTTTGATTTGGGATCGACGAGTTTCGAATTTCGAATTTCCAGTTTCGATCTCCAGCCTGATGGCATTCGGGTCGGCGCCGGGGGCGACGGTGAAATCGTATTCGAGCTGACCGGGCCGCGAAGGCGTTCCGTAATATGCCAAGCCGATGCCGGGATAGACTTCCGAAGCTTCGACGCGGCGGTAGGTCGGGAGGTCGTGGAGCCATTTCGCCGGGTCGGTAGTTGGTCTTGCCGGGCAGCTCGTCGAGGCCTCTCATCGCCATGCCGGGATTTGCGCCTTCGAGCGTCAATCGGACAATGCCTGGAGCCAGTGACGAGTGACCCTTCGACAGGCTCAGGGCGGCAAGCGAAGTCGAGCCGCGAGTGACCCTTCGACTCCGCTCAGGGCGGGCAAGTGGCGAGCCCGATGTCCGTGAATCGTTCGTCTGACCACTGACCACTGGCCACTGACGCCCTTCATTCTGACTTCTGACTTCTGACTCCTGACTCCTGCTCTTCAGCCTCAAAACGGCGCCATTCGGCGTGAGGAAGAGCGTGTAACCGGGGCCGTGGGAAAGGAATTGAACGCGCGGGTCGGTCTGGCCGCGGTTCGGCTCAAAGGCCAGGGGCAATTTGCCGTAGTCGGCGAGGGCGGCGGCCCGGCGCGCCGTACCGTCTTGTGCAGGGCGGCGGGCGGCGGCAGCCTGCGCTAACGGCGTCGGGGGCTCAGCATTCCGAGTCGCGGTTTTCGGGGCCGCCCGACCATGCTTGGGCGATGCGCTTGGACCCTCAGGCGCCCTGGCAAGGATTGGTCCCACGGGCGCGCTCGCTATTGTAAAAACGCTTGCAATCAACAGCAGGAAACTGCCTTCGCCGAACCCGGCCTTCCCATATCGTTTCATAGAATTCCAATCACTTTCGGGCAGCTTTTCCCGGGCGACCTGTCCCCGAGCACATCCCTATTAACATAGGGCGCAGATTTTTTCAATTACAAACTTTAGGTAGAGGTACTTATTCGTTATGCGCACAAAGTAGTACTTCCGACCATGCCGAGGAAATCGGGCAAGCAAGTCTCGGCACGTTGGCATGAACGGCGGACAAAGGTTGACTCCGAGCGCCCAGTTTTCTCTGAAATATATAGCGGCGAACCCCGGCATTATATCACCACTGTCAAACATTAAGGTGGGTTCATATCCGGCGTTAATCCGGATCATTCACGAAGGTCCGTAGCGGCGGAAACTCCTTTCGCGAATTTGCCGATCAGGCTACCACGCTGACACCATCCTCCTTGAGCACCGCGCGGGCCTTCTTGCGGCCGGCGATGTTCGCGAGGTGGAGCGTCCGAACCGCCTGGTGCCCGATTTCGACCGTGGCGTTCGGCTGCTTTCGTGATTTCACACATTCGAGGAAGTTGGCAATATGCGGGCCGGTGGCCGTCAGGCCGCCGGGCAGCTCTTCAACGGCTGGCTCCGGCCGCTTGAAGTGGTCGCCTTTCCAGGGTTCGGGGTAGATGCGGTAGCCCGCCTCGCACATCTCCATAGTGGCCTTCTGTCCCTGGAAGGTGATGGCCCAGCCGTCTTCGAACGAGTTCGAATAGCAAAGCGTCCAGGAGCAGGTGAACTTGGGGAATTCGAACGTCGCGACAAAGGTATCGGGGGTTTCCGATGGCTGAAGCTTATACACACTCCCATAATTCACGGCGGCCACCGGTTGCGTCACCCCCATAAACCATTGAATGACGTCAATCAGGTGCGTCCCCTGATCGGTCATGTTGCCGCCGGAAAAGTCCCAGAAGTAGCGCCAGTTGCGGAAACGCACGGCGTCAAAGGGCTGGCGCGGGGCGGGGCCGACGAAGCGCTCCCAGTCCAGCTTCTCGCGTATCACCGGGCGTGTGCGAAGGGATATGTTCCAATACCACTCGGCCCGCACCAGGTCCACTTCGCCCAGCGTGCCGCCGTCGAACAATTTCTTGGCTTCGAGGATGCCCGGGGAGCTCCTTCGCTGCATCCCGATTTGGACAATGCGGTCGGTCTTGCGAACCGCTTCGACCATTTCCACGCCTTCTTCGATCGAGTGGGACATGGGTTTTTCGCAGTAGGCGTCCTTGCCGGCGGCCACCGAGTCCATAAGCTGGCGGCAGTGCCAGTGCTCGGGCGTGGCGATCAGCACGGCATCAATATCTTTGCGGGCGAGGAGCTCTCGGTAGTCGCGATAGCCCTTCGCCGTTCCGGCCGCTCCCTCGATCCCGAGATCCAGGTTCACTTCATAGGCGTCACAAACCGCGGCAAACTCCGCTCCCTGCTCGATGAAGCCTTGCATCACGCCGCGGCCACGCCCGCCAGCGCCGATCAGGCCCATCGTCAGGCGGTCGTTCGCGCCAAACACGCGGCCATTGAAAGCCGGGTGGGCCAACACGCCCAGCCCCACCGCCGCACCCTTCCCCAAGAATTTCCTGCGATTGATTCCGTCACTCTCCATAGGCCCCTCCCAAAAATTCGTTCCGGCATTGTAATCTGAAATGGAAAGGACGAGCAGACAGATTGAAGGATTGTCACCGCTCTTCCTTCTCTGTGGCGCGCTCATGAAAAAATCCGGCTTAGGTTCCAGCCCGGGCGACGGAACTTTGCGTAACGTTGCTGCTGCCTCCAAGGCCGCCGAGGCGCGCGAGGCCGCGTTGCATTTTTACAGCACATTGACTACCCTACCCGATTTGTTGGCGTCGAAAATTCAAACCGCAATTTGGAAACATGGAAGGTGATTCATGTTCGGAAACCGTCTGACCGAGATTTTTGTCCGGCGCGTGCGTCCAGTTCGAATTCTCGGTGGGTGGCAGCGCGCGCCGGGTCGGCAAAAAGCCAGAACCTGCTTTTGTTGCGCACACCCTCGCTGGGCAAGACGCAAATCGCCTTTGCTTATGCCGGAGACATTTGGGTGGTGGGGCGCGAGGGCGGGCAGGCGACGCGGTTGACGACCGGCGGGCAGGAGTCGGGACCGATCTTTTCACCGGACGGCGCCCTGATCGCCTTTACGGGCCAGTACGACGGCAACGTGGATGTCTTCGTCATCCCTGCTGCAGGCGGCGAGCCGCGCCGCCTGACGTATCACCCGGCTCCCGACGTGGCCGTGGCCTGGACGCCGGATGGCAAAAACTTTCTCTTCCGATCCAATCGCACAAGTTCCACCGACCCGGATAAATTCTTCACGGTGTCGGTTGGCGGCGGCTTCCCTACGGAAATCCGGCTGCCCATGGCCGACCAGGGAGTCTATTCGCCCGACGGCACGAAACTCGCCTACGTTCCAAACTTTCAATGGCAAGCCGCTTGGAAACGCTACCGCGGCGGGCAAACCCGGCGCATTTGGGTCGTGAATCTTTCGGATTCGAGTCTCGAGCAGAAAATTCCGCAAGAAGATAATTCGAACGACTTCGACCCCATGTGGGTTGGAGACAAAATCTATTTTCTCTCCGACCGTGGCGGCCCCGTCACGCTCTACACCTATGATCTGGGCACCAAGAGAGTGACGGAGGAAGTCAAGAACCAAGGCNNNTGGGCCGGACGCCATCGTCTATGAACAATTCGGCTCTTTGCACCTCCTCGACCTGAGGTCGCACAAAGATCGGAAGGTCGAAGTGGAGGTGGCGGGCGACTTCCCGGAAGTCCGGCCGCACTTTGAAAAACTGACGGCACAGCGCATCCTCAACGCCAACATTTCGCCCATGGGCCAGCGCGCCGTCTTCGAAGTGCACGGGGAAATTGTGACGGTGCCGGCCGAAAAGGGCGACATCCGCAACTTGACGAACAGCCCGACAGTGGCCGACCGCGACCCCGCCTGGTCGCCCGACGGCAAGTCCGTGGCCTTCTTCTCCGATGAGTCGGGCGATTACGCGCTCCATATCATCGGTCAGAACGGCCTCGGACCGGTGAAAAAAATTGACCTCGGCCAGCCGCCTTCGTTTTTCTACTTGCCCACTTGGTCGCCGGACTCGAAGAAGATCGCATACGAGGACAAGCTCCTGAACCTGTCGTACGTGGACCTCGACAAAGGGACGCCGGTCAAGGTGGATACCAACCTCTACGACGAAGGCCCGGCGTTCAATCAAGCCTGGACGCCCGAGACGGCGAAGAGCGCAGAAATCACCGATGGCATGAGCGACGCGCAGTATCCCGATTTCGATAAGAACGGCAAGTACCTCTACTTCACCGCGAGCACCGACATCGGCTTGGGCGGCGAGGACGGCATGACGCGGCTCGACCGGCCGGTCACTCGCCATGTCTACGCCGTCGTCCTCAAGAAGGAATTGCCCTCGCCGGTCGCGCCCGAAAGCGACGAGGAAAAGCCCAAGGAAGAAGAAAAAAAGGAGGAGAAGAAGCCTGAAGGCGCCGCAGCCGCCAAGGAAGGCGTCAAGGGCGAGGAGAAGGAAAAACCAAAAGAAGTTCCCAAAACCGAAATTGATTTCGACCGCATCGGCCAGCGCATCGTGGCGCTGCCCATTCCCGCGGCGAACTATTTGGGCCTCAGCGCCGGCAAAGAAGGCGAAATTTATCTTGCCGAAGGCCCGCGGGTTTTCCCGCTCGGCGGCCCCACGACCGTTACCATCCAGAAGTTCGTCTTGAAGACACGCAAAACAGAAAAGCTCGTGGACGGGGTCCGGGGTTTTGCGCTTTCAGCAAACGGTGAAAAGATGCTCTACCGCGTGGGCGAGCAGTGGTTCATTCGAGGGACGGCCGCCCCCTCCAAGCCCGCCGAGGAGGGCAAGCCTGGCGAGGCGGCCAAGCCCGGCGAGGGCCCGCTGAAACTGGCCGACATGGAGGTCTTTGTGGACCCGCGCGCCGAGTGGCGGCAGATTTACCATGAAGTCTGGCGCATTGAACGCG
>QHZO01000126.1:0-852 GCA_003224695.1 Acidobacteriota bacterium | reverse complement strand
GGCCGCTACCGCTTCGCGCGTGTTTACGACGGCGAGAATTGGAACCCGGACCTACAGGCGCCGCTGACGCAGCCGGGTGTGAACGTGACGGCCGGCGAATATCTGCTGGCCGTCAACGGACGCGAGCTCCATGCGACGGACGAAATCTACAGCTTCTTTGAGGAGACCGCCGGCAAGCAAGTGGTGCTGAAAGTCGGGCCGAATGCCGACGGCAGCGGCTCGCGCGAAGTCACCGTCGTTCCCGTGGACAACGAATTCAACCTGCGACATCTGGCCTGGGTGGAAGGCAATCGCCGCAAAGTGGACGAGATGACCGGAGGCCGCGTCGCCTACGTGCAGTTGCCCGATACCGCGGTGGGAGGATTTACGAATTTCAACCGCTACTTCTTCGCCCAGGTGGACAAGCAGGCGGCCATTATTGACGAACGGTTCAACCACGGCGGGTTCCTCGCAGACTACATCGTCGAAAACCTCCGCCGGCCGGTGTTGAACCGCGTCGCCTCGCGCGAAGGCAAAGACATGACGCTCCCCGCCGAGGAAATCAACGGCCCGAAAGTGATGATCATCAACCAATTCGCGGGCTCCGGCGGAGACGCGCTCCCCTGGTTCTTCCGTAACCTGGGCCTGGGCCCTCTGGTCGGAATGAAGACCTGGGGAGGGTTGGTCGGGATCGGCGGCTATCCCCAACTCATTGACGGCGGCTTTGTCATGGCGCCGCGTATTGCCATCTACAACCTCACCGGCCAGTGGGAAGTCGAAAACCACGGCATTGCGCCCGACTACGAGGTCGAGATGGACCCGAAACTCGTGCGCGAGGGCCACGACCCGCAGCTCGAAAAGGCTGTCGAGGTC
>QHZO01000125.1:5081-7349 GCA_003224695.1 Acidobacteriota bacterium | reverse complement strand
TCGGGCCGCTGAAGACCTTCGCCGCTTGCGACGTAAATGATGTTCGGGTCGGAAGGCGCGACGGCGATGGCGCCGATGGATTGCGTCGGCTCGTGGTCGAAGATGGGCGTCCAGGTGCGGCCGTAGTCGTCCGATTTCCAGACGCCGCCGTTCACCTGGCCCATGTAAAAGACATTCGGCTGGCTCGCCACACCCGCCACGGCGCGCGTTCGCCCGCCGCGATGCGGGCCAATCATGCGCCAGCGCATGCCTTGAAACATCGAGTCGGGATACTGCTGGGCTTGGCCCACGCCGACGACCGACACCAAAAAGACTCCGGCTATCATCCTCTTGAAGCACGGCAAACGACTCATGTCAGACCTCCGGCTCGAATCTGCGGCGCAAAGAATATACCAAAGAGGCTAGGTACGCAGTCATTCCCGCGAAGTCGCTGATTAAGGTAAATCTTAAATCCCTCCTCGTCCCCGTTCCGCGCAAAATCCCTAAACGCGTTCAGGAGCTCGCGCTTCCTGCGATGCACCTCGATTTTCGTCTTCTCGCGCTCGGACCTCATACCGTTGAATCGCCTTTGGTTACCGGCGGAAAGGATAAACTAAACGGGCAGCGGTTTGTTCAAAAACTGTGTCCGCAAGCGTGTGACGCACAACCGAGCCGCTTGCATCCAACAGCGCCTCCTATAGAATCCACTTCGCATCTTGATTTCAGTTCGGGAAGGTGAAACTTTGCCGCGAAACATAGGATTTCAACTTCGCTGTGTGGCCTTTGTCGCCACAGTACTTCTGGCCGTGGGGTGTTTCACCGCTTGCCTGAAGGAGCAGGCGCCTGGCAGGTCTATGGCGGGACGCCGGACAACATCCATTATTCCGAGCTCGACGAGATTAATCGCGCGAACGTCAGCCGGCTCAGCCTCGCCTGGCGCTACGATACGGGAGACGAGTTTCCCGAATCCGAAATGGAGTGTAATACCATCGTCGTCGGCAACGTCCTTTATGCCACCACGCCCAAGCTGCGGTTGATCGCGCTCGTCGCCGCCACCGGGAAACTGCTTTGGAGTTTCTCCCCACCCGAGGAAAAGCCACTACGCAAGTTGCGCAATCGCGGCGTGACCTACTGGAGCGACGGGAGCGATGGGCGAATATTTCTCGGCGCCGGACACAACCTGTACGCGATTGACGCCGCGACCGGCAAACCTGTCGCTTCCTTTGGTGACGCAGGGCACATTGACCTTCGAGAAGGACTGGGGCGCAATCCCCAATTACTCTCGGTGACCCCCACAACGCCCGGCGTCATTTATAAAGACCTCATCATCGTCGGGACTGCATTGCCGGAAGACCTGCCTTGTCCGCCGGGTGACATCCGAGCCTACGACGTTCGCACCGGAAAAATGCGTTGGATTTTCAACACCATCCCGCATCCCGGCGAGTTCGGATACGACACCTGGCCGAAGGACGCCTGGAAATACACCGGCGGAGCGAACAATTGGGCAGGCATGAGCGTTGACGTGGAACGAAGTCTGGTGTTCGTCCCCACCGGCTCGGCGGCTTTTGATTTCTATGGGGCCGACCGCATTGGCGACGATCTTTTTGCCAACTGCCTCCTTGCGCTCGACACCCGAACCGGCAAGCGGGTCTGGCATTTCCAGGAAGTCAAACACGATATCTGGGACCGCGATTTTCCCGCTGCGCCCGCGCTCGTGACCGTTGAGCGGGACGGCCGCGCCGTCGCGGCGGTCGCCGAAACCACCAAGTCCGGATACGTTTTTGTCTTCGATCGGGAAACGGGCAAGCCGCTCTTCCCGATTGAATATCGCAAAGTCCCGGCGTCGGACGTCGCCAGCGAAAAGACCGCGGAAACTCAACCCTTCCCTCTCTTGCCGGCGCCTTTTGGAGATCAGGAATTTACAAAGGACTTAGTGACGGACCGCACGCCGCAAGCACACCAGGCGATTCTGGCGAGGTTGGCGAAGCTTCGCTATGGAGGGCAATTCATTCCTCCCAGCCGCGAAGGAACCGTCATCTTTCCCGGCTTTGACGGCGCCGCCGAATGGGGCGGCCCGGCTTTCGATCCGACCTCCGGCGTCCTCTACGTGAACGCCAACGTGATGCCGTGGATTCTCCGGCTGGTCCCGCGTCCCGAGGCCCGTGGAATGGTGAGCGGGCACGAGCTTTATCTCACGAGCTGCTCGAGTTGCCACAAGGTGGATTTGCGAGGCAGCCCGCCGGAATTCCCTTCCCTCGAGAACATCGGCAGGAAATATAAGGAACCGCA
>QHZO01000125.1:1523-4955 GCA_003224695.1 Acidobacteriota bacterium | reverse complement strand
CGGCTATAACAAATTCCTCGACCCGGACGGATACCCGGCCGTGAAGCCTCCATGGGGGACTCTGAATGCCATCAGCCTGAACACCGGGAAATATATCTGGAAAATTCCTTTCGGCGAGTTTCCATCACTGGTCAAGCAAGGCATCCGCAACACCGGAAGCGAGAACTATGGAGGGCCTCTGGTGACCGCCGGTGGTTTGCTTTTCATCGGCGCGACGGACCTCGACAGCAAGATGCACGCCTTTGACAAGGCCACGGGCAAGTTGCTCTGGGAAGCCGCGCTTCCGGCGGCGGGAAACGCCACTCCGGCGACTTACGAGGTCGCGGGGAGACAATTCGTCGTGATCGCCGCGGGAGGCGGGAAATCCGGTGCGCCATCGGGCGGCAGCTACGTCGCCTTTGCGCTGCCGCGCTAAGCCTGGCAAGGTATCCGCTCCTTTCGCGGCATGAAGGCCTACTAATCCAATCGCCCGCACACTTGGCGCACTACGCCATGAATGCGCTATCGGCTGGCGCAGCATGGTGGCGACGACATGAAAAGCGATGTCGTCGCCACCCGCGACCCGGAATTCAGCGAAGATTGTCAGGGGGACTTCGGCCTAGTCAAATGGTCGGGTCAGTGTACCGCCAAAGGCGGCCTCAAGCGCAAATCGAGCTGGTGGGCCTTCTCAAATTCGGCCCGAGCTTCCTCGTGACGGCCCTTTTCGAGCAGCGCCAAACCCAACTGATAATGCGCCGGGGCGAAATCGGGCGCCAGCTTGAGCGCCTCCTGGAATCTCGCCATCGAACCCTCGATGTCCCCCGCGCGCAACTGCTTGGCGCCCGTGTTGGTGGCGAGCGTCGCGGCCTGCGTGCTCATCAGGGTTTTATTCAGCGCCTCAGATTTCTTGAACTCCTCCGTCGCCCGACCCTGGTCCCCTTTCATTCGCAGCGTCATGCCGAGTGCCTGGTGCGCGCCCGCATCGGCAGGATCAAGTTCGATCGCATGGCCGAGTTCGGTGAGCGCCCCGTCAAGGTCGCCTTCCTGACGAAGCACGGAGCCCAGGATCGAGTGCGCCTGCTCGTAATCGGGCCGGGCGTGAATGGCGGCGCGGAATTCCGCGGCCGCCTCGTCGAGCTTCCCTTGCTGCCAATAAATTACTCCCAGGGTATAGTGCGCCTCGGCGAGGCTGGGAACGATTCGTATGGCTTTTTCGAGCGACTCGACGGCTCCTTCAAAATCTTCTTTCTGCTTGAGCGCCACCCCGAGGTTGTAAAACGCCTCGGCGTCATTCGGCTCGAGCTCCACCAGGGCTCGATATTCGCGGATGGCTTCCTCCCATTGCGCCTTCTGGAGCAACGCCAGGCCCAGGTTGTTCCGCGCGGAAATGGATTTCGGGTCGGCGGCGATGGCAGCGCGAAACTCCGTCAAAGCGCCGTCACCGTCGCCTTGCGCGAGGAAGACCAAGCCGAGGTCATTGTGAGCGTCGGAATCACCGGGATCGAGCTTTAGGGCTTGGCGGAACTCGGCTGTGGCATCCACCAGATAGCCCTGCTGCTGATAAGTCAGGCCCAGAGTCTTGTGGTAGAGCACGTTTTGCGGCGCAAGGTTCGCGGCCGTGCCGAGTTGTTCGATTGCCAGATCGGGTTTCCGTTGCCGGTCGTACGACAGCCCCAGGTAGTAGTGCGCATCCGCGAGCTTCGAGTCGAGCCGAGTCGCCGCTTCAAGCTCGGCCGACGCCCCGTCGCAGTTCTTGAGGAACCAGTTCGCCAGGCCCAGATGGTAGTGAGCCGCGGCGAATTCGGGTTTGTCTTGGATGGCCAGGCTGAACTGAGCGCTCGCCCCGAGAAGGTTGCCGCGATGGCCGAGAACATTGCCGAGAGCGTCGTGGGCTTCCGCCCAGTCGGGACGAACCTCGAGGGCGCGTTGGTACACTTGAATCGCGCCGTCCTCGTCCTTGCGGGCCTCGAGCACTCGTCCCAGGTTGTAGTACGCCTCAGCAAAATCGGCCTTAAGCGCGATGGCTTTTCTATATTGGATGGCTGCTTTGTCGAATTGACCGGTGAGGAAATACGCCTGCCCGAGGCCATTGTGCCCTTCGGGCGATTTCGGCGCGACCCGCAGAGCCATGAGGAATTCGTGAATGGCCGTTTGCGACTCGGACCTTGCGAGCGCCGCAATTCCCCGCTGGTAATGGGCTTCCGAAAGCCGGCTGGGGGTGGCAGTTGCTCGGGGCTTGTCAGGTTTCGCCTGGCCCGTGGCGCCGAGCGGCGCCGTAATTGCAATAGCGAGTGTCGCGTACCCTAAGTAGGTGACACACGCCAGACGCACGCTGTCATGCTGAGCGGAGCGAAGCATCCCCGCATTACGCCGAAGAAGAGAAATGCAGAGACGCTTCGCTGCGCTCAGGGTGACATGCCATCGACTGTGCCATTTTCCTCGGTACCAGGAGGCGAGTGCCACCAACGACGCGATCCTTTTGCTCATTTTGGATTCTGTCTATCGGAGGCAGTGGAGCTTTGGAAATGCATCGCCTTCACGATTCCCTTTCCTTCCTCAACGTAAACCAGTTGATCGGCCGCAACGTTTTCGAGTGTTTCCACCTGCCCGCCCGGCCAGCGGATTTCCAGCCGGTCCGCCTTCGCGGCTTGCCCAAGCCCAAAGTGAACGCGCAAGTCATTTTGGGAAGCCCAACTCCCCCCGCTTCTAACCTCATCAATTTGTTGATGCTTTCCGGTCACACATCGAATCCGCGCCCCTATCCCGCTGCGATTGGATTTTCGCCCGATGGCGCGAACCTTAATCCAATGATTGCCGCCCTTGGAAGGGCCCGGCGCGTCGAGCCGAAGCAGCTCGGGCGAGTCATTGACGGGATTAACGGCAACGTCCATGTCGCCGTCGTTGTCGAAATCGCCGCACGCGCAGCCGCGCGCCGAAATGGAGGCAAGAATCGCCTCCCCCAATTCGCGAGAAACGTCCTGGAATCGCCCGCCGCCAAGATTGTAGTAGACGGTTTTGGGCTCGCGATAGCGGATGTCCAGATTCAGGCTTTGAATTTCAGGGTAGATGTGGCCGCTAGCCACAAAGATATCAGGCCAGCCGTCGTTGTCGAGGTCAAAGAAGCCGCATCCCCAGCTCAGATACCTGGTATTGGTCCCGAGCCCGGCAGAGAACGCTACGTCGTCGTAAAACCCGTTGCCTGTGTTGTGATAGAGCGATGCGGCGTCTTCGGAGAAGTTCGTCTTGAAGATATCGAGCCAGCCGTCGCAATCGTAGTCGGCGGCGGCCGCGCCCATACCCGCTTGAGGCTTTCCGTCCTGGCTGTACGCGCAGCCGACCATCACGGCGACGTCCGTAAAAGTGCCATCGTGGTTGTTGCGATAGAGCGCGCTCGGCTGAGAGTCGTTGGCGACGAAAATGTCGGGCCAGCCGTCGTTGTCGAAGTCGAGCGTA
>QHZO01000125.1:0-1468 GCA_003224695.1 Acidobacteriota bacterium | reverse complement strand
GCAACCTGGCGGCCCTTGTACAAACACGGCCCGGTCTCAGGTAGCGGCCAGGTGGAAGGGTCGCCGTCGCAATAGTTGGCCACGAAAAGGTCGAGCTTGCCGTCGAGGTCGTAATCCACGAACGCGCAGCCGGAGTTCCAGCGCGTGCGCGTGCCCGCGACTCCCGCTTTGTCCGTGACATCGGTGAACGTGCCATCTCCGTTGTTGTGGTAAAGAATGTTCTTGCCCCAATAAGTCACGAAGAGGTCCTCATAGCCGTCGTTGTCGTAGTCGCCAATCGAAACGCCCTGGCCCCATCCCGAATGCGCCAAGCCGGACTTTTCCGTGACGTCCGTAAACGTCCCGTCGCGATTGTTTCGGTAGAGGTGGTTCGTCGGCTCCTGACCTTTCGGGAAACCTTCCAACCGCCAGCCGTTGACGAAAAACAGGTCCGGCCAGCCGTCGTTATCGTAGTCAAAGAAGGCCACGCCGCAGCCCGTGGTCTCGAGGAGATATTTGTCGGCCATCTCGCCCCCGTAGATCGTCTTGTGCGTGATCCCCGCCTGGCGCGCCACGTTGGTGAAGGTGATTCCGCGCGGGAATTGGGCTGTGGGCAACGCAAGCGGCTGGAAGAGCGGACCGCCCGAAAGCGCGCCGGCCGCCTTCAGGAATTGACGCCTGGACCAACGCCTGCCGTTTTGTGTCAATCACTGCCCTTTGGCGGTGGTAGCGCCGGGCTTCAGCCCACGAGGATGCGCTCGAATGGCTTCCAGATGAATTTCGGCCATTTCGTCGGTGGATTGTTCCCCCCAGGTCACACGCTTCGGGGGATGATTCGGATTGCGCGGATTGCGAGGGGAATTGTCATAAGTCATTTCCATCTCCACCCGCGTCCCTTGCGGCAGGAATATCGGCAACTTGTACCAGTACTGTTGCTGCCAGTCGAAGTCCCATTCGTTGATGTAGATGAGCGGCAGGGAGCCGCCGTTCGGCAGATTGGCTGAGACTTTGACCGCCCGGCATAACAGATGGCAGTGCGGGATGATGCTCAGCACTTCGACATCCTCGGGGACAAAGACGAAGCTCGAGACTTTATGGTTTGGTTCACCGGGCGGAATATCTATGTCGAGGGTGCCGACTGAAAGGTCAAAGGGAATATGTTCGGGAGGCTGCTTGGCAAAATAAAGGCCGAGAGAAATCTGCTCCTCCGCGGGCTGATGCCCGGGATGAAAGTGAACCTGCACGACGACGTCTGAGTTTTTCTTCAGAAGCCGCGCCACGCCCGGCGGCTCGCGGTGGGGCAGGACACCCGGGGTCCAGAACCCAATGTAGCCGGGGGCGGGAAATCCTAAGCCGCCAAAACAGGGATAAGCGTCGGCTCCATGCGCCATCCTGCGGGCGGCGCCAAATTTGTCCTCGACGACGAGCGAGTGGTGAACCACCGGCCGGTAGCTTGGCCTCTCCTCCATCGCCACCACGTACCGGTCTT
>QHZO01000124.1:13284-17448 GCA_003224695.1 Acidobacteriota bacterium | reverse complement strand
TGGAATTCCGCCCACCGGATAGATGGGCTGATTGGAGGCGGGCGACTTGGCAGGGCGCCCCGTGCGCGCCGTTTTGGCCGCTGCACTCGCGGGAGCCTCCGCCGTCTTGGCGCCGGCTGGCGCCTCTCTCGTTGCGGCTGGCCTTGCGGCCGCTGGCTCGCTTGGCTTCCCCGGGGCGTATATTGGCGGACGGAGAGCCGCAGGCTTCGCTGGCGGTGCGACCCCCGGCCTCTTCGGCAGAGCCGGGGCGCCCGCCGGCGCGTGGATGCCGGGCGCCACCTCGGATGGACGCAAGGGGCCGTGCGCCGTAGGCTTCTCCGCGGGGGCGGGCCGCAAAGGTGTCAAGGACTTGCGTGCATCAGCCTTGATCTCCGCAATCGTTCGCGACAGGGCTCGAGGCTCGGGCCTCGGCTCCGTGATTTTAATTGTATCGTGGGCAAGCGCGCCCGGGGTCGAAGGCGCCGGAGCGGCGGCAGGCGGGCGAGGCGTGGCCCGACGAGGCTCCGGCGGTGCCGCTTCCTGGTCCCCACCAGAGTGGAAGTGCGTCCGCACTCTTTCCGCTATGTCGTCCTCGACGGCGCTCGAGTGGGACTTGACATCCGCGACGCCAATTTCATGCAGGTAGTCGAGCACCGACTTGCTCTTGACCTCGAGCTCTCGCGCCAGATCGTTGATCCGAATCTTCGCCATTCACCCTCGTCCGCGCCGGAGTAATTATTCCAGCTTGCCTTCCCTTTCCTCGGTTCCGCCGTTCGCCGGCTCGGAAGCCTTCACGTCGGCCGCCTCTTCCGCCAGCGGTGAGGCTTCTCCCACGTCATCAGAAGGGGCAACGGCCGTCTCCGCTTCCGAGGAAGAGTTTTTTTCCGCCGCCGCCGGTTCCGAGTCCGAGGCTTTTCCCGCTGTCTCGCTTTCCGTGACCGCTTCGCCCGTCGCGGGCTCGCTGGCCTCCTCGGGCTCGGGCGTCTCCGCGGGCTCTGTTACCTCTAGAACCTCGGTGGCTTCGACAGGAACTGCACCCGCAGCCGCAGTTTCTTGGGCGGCGGCTTCGGCGGCGGCCGCGGCCTCGCGGTCGCGCTCGAAATAGTCCGTCACCACTTTGCGGATGCGGTCGACGGTCTTTTCGCCGATACCCTGGATCTTGGTCAACTCGTCGGGAGTCATCTGCGCGAGCTGCTCGACGGTCTCGACGCCGTGGTCTTTGAGTTTCTGAAGCGTCTTGTCGCCGAGCCCCTGGAGCTCCGTCACGGCCGCGCCGCGCAGCGCCATGGCGGCCATCTGCGACTCAATTTCCTGCCGCTTTTCTTCCTCGCTCTTGATGTCAATTCGCCAGCCGAGCAGGCGCGCCGCCAGGCGCACGTTTTGCCCCTTCTTCCCGATGGCGAGCGACAACTGCGTGTCGTCCACGATGACTTCCAGGTGTTTTTGCTCGGTGTCGAGAATCGTGACGTGATTGATCTTCGCCGGGCTCAGCGCGTTCGCCGCAAATGTGGAGATATCGTCGCTGAACTCGATGATGTCAATCTTCTCGCCGCGCAATTCCCGGATGATGGATTGAACGCGCATGCCTTTCATCCCCACGCAAGCGCCCACGCAGTCCACGTCCGGGTCCTTCGAAAACACGGCGGCCTTGGTCCGCTCGCCGGCCTCCCGCGCAATGGCCCGGATCACCACCGTGCCGTCGTAGATTTCCGGCACTTCCATTTCGAACAGTTTTTGCACCAGCAACGGATCGGCGCGCGAGAGGATCACTTGCGGCCCGCGCGCCGCGCGGTCCACGGCCGTGATGGCGGCCCGAATGCGGTCTCCGATTTGGTAGCTTTCGAGCCTCGACTGCTCCTTGCGAGGCATGCGGGCCTCGGTGCGTCCGAGGTCCAAAATCACGTCGGGGCCTTCCGTCCGCTTAACCGTGCAGTTTACAATCTCTCCGACGCGCTGGCTGTATTCGGCGTAAACCGTATCGCGCTCCGCCTCGCGGACCTTCTGGAAAATCACCTGCTTCGCGGTTTGCGCCGCGATGCGGCCCAGCACGTCCGTGGCTTTGGGAAGGCGGATTTCGCTCCCCACGGCGGCTTCCGGGCTGACCTTCTGCGCATCCGCCAGCGTCATTTCGCGGTCCGGGTCCGTCAGTGTATCCACCACGGTCTTCACCGCGAAAACCTCCACGAGGCCGGTCTCCTTATTGAAGTGCGATTGGAGGTCCTCTGAGGTCTTGTAAAACTTCCGCGAGGCCGCAAGAATAGCGTCTTCGACCGCAGAAATGATGATTTGCGGATCAATGCCCTTTTCGCGGCTCAACTGGTCAATCGTCTGGAAAAGCAAGCTGGTTGTCATGCCGTCACCAAACGCAAAACAAAAATCGCCATGTCAAAAAAACCCGCCTTCACGCATCACTTGTTCATTTCCACCATCAACTGCGCTTTGGAAATATTCAAAAAGTCCAACTCTTTAATGCCCGCCTCCCCCATGTCGAGCCTCACATGGCCGCCGTCGAAGCCCGCGAGGCGACCTTCCAAAACCCTTTCTTCCCCCACCGGCTCGCGCAAAACCAGCCTTGCGCGGCGGCCCGTGAAATGCTCGTACTCAGTGGCCCGTGCGAGTTTGCGGTCAAGTCTCGGAGAGGAAACCTCCAGCGTGTAACTTGTGGGAAGAAGGTCCTCGACGTCCAGGATCGCGCTCACCTGTTCGCTCACCAACTGGCAATCGCGGTGCGATACGCCCCCGGCTTTGTCAATGAAAACCCTCAGCAACATCTTGGACCGGCCACCCTTGAGCTCAACGTCCACCAGGAAGAGACCCTCAGACACCGCCACTCGCTCCGCAATACGGCGAATTTTCTCGAGGTCAACCGCCATCACCTTCTACCGGCTGGCGATGCACAACCTCCCCCGCCTCAAGGCTCAAACTTCGAGCGCCTCCTAACAAAAAAGTGGGCTTGCGCCCACTGTGTGCAACCGCCAATCAAAAGTATAAACCCCGAGAGGCAATAAAAGCAAGTTCGATGTAAGCGTTATGATGCCCACAAACCTCGGGCCGCGTGGGGAGGTTTGCCGCGGCATGTCGAGAAAGCCTTTCGTCTTTGGCGGGCCGCGGGTAAAATACACATCAGTCGGGGCGTGGCGCAGCCTGGTAGCGCGCTTGCCTTGGGCGCAAGAGGTCCCCGGTTCAAATCCGGGCGCCCCGACCAATTAAGTCCTATGCCTTCTCTGAACTAAGTTCTTGCGTCCACGACGAGCCGAGGCGGTTATGGGAGCAGTAAGGGAGCAAAATCGAACCGACTTGCCCGACAGCCCGAGTCTTCGCCCTCTACCGACGAGCGGGACAATGGCCGGCAGGTTGCGGTAGCTGCCCGTTTGGAGGTCGCCATTGAGGCCATCACGCCGGGAGTTCCTGCAATCAGCGCTCGGAGCGCCGCTCGCCGCCTCGCTTGGCCCGACTGCGGCAAGGATCATCGGAGCGCCCCTGGTCCAATCCGGCCAAATGGAATTCCCGAGTCCCGGCACCGTCCGTTATGACTCGCACTGCTTCACGCTCCTGGGCCAGGATACCTTCCTGCGCAGCGGCGCGTTTCATTATTGCCGCTGCCCGCGCGAGCTCTGGCGCGACCGGCTGCTCAAATTCAAACGCGCTGGCTTCAACGCCGTCGAGACCTACGTTTTTTGGAACTACCACGAGCCTGTCGAAGGCCGCGCAGACCTCAGCGAGTTCGAGGCTTTCATCGAGGCGGTGAAGGCGATGGGCTTGTGGCTGATAGTGAGGCCGGGGCCATATATCTCTGCAGAATGGGATAAGGGCGGATTCCCTCATTGGGTTATCGCCATGCGCTTCCCTTTGCGGAGCAACCACCCGCAGAGCATCGAGACCTCCGAGCACTGGTACAGCCAGGTGTGCCCGGTCATCGCCCGCCATCAGATCACTCGCGGCGGACCCATCATTATGGTGCAGCTCGAAAATGAATACGATTACTGGCCGGGCGCCTCGGACGACGCCAAGCGGGCTTACATTACGGCCCTTGCGAAGATGGCATGGAATGCCGGCATTGATGTTCCCCTGTTTACTTGCTGGGCGAAGCAGGCGCGGGAAAATTCCGACCCGGTCATGGCGCGTATCATGGACACCGTGAATTTCTATGTGCGGTGGAAGATCTTTCCCGAAGTCCCGGACAGT
>QHZO01000124.1:0-13179 GCA_003224695.1 Acidobacteriota bacterium | reverse complement strand
GGACGCAAGGGCATCATTACCAGCTACGATTATGCCGCGCCCATCCGGGAGCCCGGCGGACTCTGGGAAAAGTATTACACCGCGCGCGGCATTTGCGTATCCCTGAATCTTTACGGCAGCGTTCTGACGCGCGCTGAAGCTGTGCCCGGCGGGGGCGATTCCACGAATAGCGCGGTCGTCGTGACCATGCGAAAGAACGGCAAAAGCGCCGTGCTCTTCGTCCGCGAGAGCGCCGGCGCCGAGCAACACTTCAAGATGGCCTTCAACAATCCGTCAAATCCGAATCAGCCGAAGATTCAGGTTCCGCGCGAGGGCGATCTGACCTTGGGCGCCGGCGAGATGAAGATGCTTCCCGTCGAGGTCCCGATCCCCGGAGGGGTGCTGCACTATTCCACAGCCGAAGTTTTGGGCCACGGCCGCAACCTCGACCGCGACTTCCTGATCGTTTATGACCATCCGGGCCGCGTCGTGGAAGTCGCGCTCGCCGCATCAACAAAGCCGCAAATTGAAGGGCCGGTGTTCGGTCTGTATTGGGACGGCGGGAGTCAAACAGCTACCCTCCAGGCGCGAGTCGAGCAGAAGGAGAGTGTCATTTACTTCAACCAGCGGCTTGTGATTTTTGTCGTGCCGAGGGAGCGGGCGCTCCGAAGCTGGGTGGCTGAGTTCCCATCGAAGGCAGCGTCAGGAGCAGAAGACTCGGGCGCGTTGGACGTCCCTTTTGTCACCGACGCGGCGTTGCTGGTAGACCACGGGCGTGGGGAAAACGGGATCTGGGCGGAGCTCGATTTCCGTCCAGGCAGCCACGACCTGGCAGTCCTCGTGCCTCGAGCGCCTTCAAAGTGCCGTGTGAACCGAAGCGACACCGAATTCAAGTACGATGACCGCTTGCACTTGGCTAGCCTTCAGACCCAAACCCCGCCGCTCCCTTATGCGGCACGTGACATTTCCGAAGTTGAGTTTTGGGTCGAGCGTTTCGATTTGACCCTGGGCCATTGGGAAAGCGGCCCTCTCCATGCGCTCGACGAGACGGGTCCGCCCCCCTATGGTTATGTGAAATACGTCAAACAGCAAGCCGGGACCCTCCGTGGCGACTCGGGCGACAGAGTGTTCGTGAAGAGCTTTGCTGAAGATTCGCGAAAAGTTTTCGTGAGCGGCAGGCTTATGCCCAAACCGTCGTGCGCAGAGAAACAGGCCGATGCCATGCTCCCGATCGACTTGCAATGGGAGGGCACAGACACCATCGAGATTTCCTATGAAGCCTTCGGCAGCCGGGACAGTGAGCCCGACATGAGCGACCTGAAAGGCATCGAGTCGGTCAAGATCGGGCCCGACTTGGCTCAGGCACAGGAGGTCACTGGATGGTCGGTGCAGAAGTTCCCGGCACCGATGCGCGGACATGAAGTGGACTTCGAGTTCTCTCCTAGCGGTTGGAAATCTGCCCGGATCAATTCCGCAACATCCCAGTCCGAGTCAAAGTTGATTCCTGCATACACGTGGTGCCGCGCCGAATTTACGATGGAGAAGCCGCGGGAGGAATGGTTTGCGCCATGGAAGGTCAGTTTTCAGGCTCAACGCGACGCATTGCTTTACCTCAACGGAAAGTTTGTGGGCCGCTATGTGACCGAAGGGCCTCAGCAGGACTTCTACCTGCCCGAGCCGTATCTCACCTTTGGAGGAAAAAACGCCCTCACGATACTTCTGGCCTACACCGATGACCCGGGACATATTCGAATGCTTCGCGTGTCGCCGTACGACGAATTTGCGACCCAGCGGACGCGGATTGAGTTTGAGTGGTGAGCCGCCGCGCCGTCTCAAGTTGTGACGCTTTCCGTAGAACTGGCCGGGGCGACGGCTTAGGCACAAACGAACAGACCACCGGCCGGCGCTTGGTTCGACAGGCTTTTTGGCGCGTGCTATTCTCATCGTCTTATGGGGCAGGCTCCATCCTATCGTCGCGTAGCCTCATATCGAACCGCGCGCGAGCTCGCCGAACATCTTGAAGGCTTGGGATGGCGGCTCCCGTTCGATGATGGGATTTTAACGGGCTCCGCTTCGCCGCTCGCGCGGCCGCTTGTGATCCCTTGGCCGGGCGGCCCCCGGCGCGTCGGCAACCGCTTTGCCGTGCAGCCGATGGAAGGCTGGGATGGCGAATTGGACGGCTGTCCTTCGCCGCTGACTCGGCAACGCTGGCTGCGCTTTGCGGCCGGCGGCGCCAAGCTGATTTGGGGATGCGAGGCGGTGGCCATTCTTCCGGAAGCGCGCGCCAACCCAAATCAGTTGCTGCTGAATGACCGGACGGCTTCATCCTTTGGCGCGCTGCGGGAGGAGATGGTTCGCGCCCACCGCGATCGTTTCGGCGCGACCAGCGATTTTCTTATCGGGCTGCAACTGACGCACTCCGGCCGTTTTTCCCGGCCGCGCGCGAAAAGCCGTCTCGAGCCAATCATCGCCTACCACCACCCGCTTCTCGACGCGAAATTTCCCGCGCCCTCCGAATGCCAGCCTGTTTCGGACGAAGAAATTCGCCGCATCATTGAGGCGTTTGCGCGGGCGGCGCGCCTCACCGAGGGTTTGGGGTTTGATTTCGTGGACCTCAAACACTGTCACGGGTATCTGGGGCACGAGCTGCTCGGCGCCACCGACCGTCCGGGGCCCTATGGCGGCTGCTTCGAGAATCGGACGCGCTTTCTCAAGGAAACGATCGCGGCCGTACGCGCCGCCGCTCCCCGCCTCGCCATGGGCGTGCGCCTGAGCGCTTATGATTCGATCCCCTTCGTCGAGGACGCCGAGACCGGCCGAGGAATTCCGGCGGCCCTGCCCGGGCCCGCGGCCTACACGTGGGGATTCGGCGTCAATCCGCGCCAGCCGTGGCAAGCCGATCTGACGGAATCGAAGCAGCTCCTGAAGCTGCTCGAAGAGCTGGGCGTTCCCCTAGTCAACATCAGCGCCGGCAGCCCTTACTACTCGGCGCACATCCAGCGGCCCGCGCTTTTTCCGCCGTGCGACGCCTATCTTCCGCCCGAAGATCCGCTTGTGGGCGCGGCGCGATTGCAGCAAGCCGCCCGGGACCTCAAGCAGGCCGCACCGGGCATGGTGATTGTGTCCTCAGGCTGGTCGTACTTCCAGAATTACCTTCCGCACTTCGCGCAGGCGGTGGTTCGCGAAGGATGGTCGGACGCGGTGGGCCTCGGACGGATGATCCTGCCCTACCCGGACCTGCCTGCGAACGTCTTCGAAGCGGGTCGGCTCGACCCCCGCAAAATCTGCCGCACGTTCAGCGATTGCACGAATGGTCCTCGCAACGGAATGGTCTCCGGATGCTTTCCTCTCGACCCCGTTTATCGAGCCCGGCCGGAGGCGAAGGCTGTGGCAAAGATTCGAGCGACTCGGTGGAGCGCCAGATTTTCTTATGAACCTTCCACGTGATGAATTCGACCGCAGACGGAAGCCGCGAGCCGTCCAGGGCATCAGCGCCGTCTTGATGCCTTATCAATCGTCAGGAAAAATGGATGAAGCGGGATTCCACGGGCATCTCCGCCGCACGCTGGCCGCCGGCCTGCGCCTCGCCGTCAACATGGACACGGGCTACGTTGATTTGCTGAAGCCGGAGGAGAAGAGCCTTGTCCTTGGCTGGACAAGCGAGGTTGTTGCGGGAAAAGACTGGTTTGCGGCCGGCGCTCTCGGGCGGCGTGCCGGTCCTTTTCCCCTCCGCGCTGACCGCAGCACTCGATGACAACGCCCTCATCCGCTGCTTCCGCGAGATCGCCTCAGCCGCCCCGCGCTTCCTCGCCTTCGAGCTCGGCGCCATGTTCAATCCCCACGGCCGCATGTTTTCGGATCGCGTGCTCGCGGAATTGATGAATGTACCGCAATGCATCGGGCTGAAACATTCTTCGCTCGACCGGGCGACGGAATTGGCGCGGCTCGAGCTGCGCGACCGAGTCCGGCCGGAGTTTGTCATCTATTCCGGAAACGACCTGGCCGCGGACATGATCGAGTACGGCAGCGATTATCTCCTGGGCCTCTCGACGTTCGCTCCGGAACTTTTTTCCGCGCGCGACCACGCCTGGCGGGAAAACCGTTTGGAATACTTCGAGGCGCGTGACCTGATTCAGTACCTCGGCTGGATCGGCTTTCGAGAGCCTGTGCCCGCGTACAAACATTCGGCGGCGATTTTCCTGAAGCTCACCGGTGGGATAGAATCTGACGAGCCGCACCCGCGCGCGCCTCGCCGCGAGGAGTGGCCCCGACTCGAAGCGCGTGGCGGAAAATTCGTTGAGGCGGCGCGCCCTTAGATGAGGCATGTAATTCAAAGGGGCTCATGAAATACCGCCTTGCCAAAGGAAACTTCTTGCATATGTGAATCCTGCAATCGTGGTCACAACAGACAGGCAATGTGACTGGCCGAAGTAAGGCCTGTTCCTGCACATTTCGGCCGAATCGAACCTCCACGGCACACCAACTTATAGGCCCTTCGACCCGGCTTGCTACGCTTCGAACGTGGACGGTATAGTCAGTTGCATCATATACGTGCAAGCCGTTGCACTAGGGTATAAACCTTATTGACACTGAGGGAATACTAGTACGAAAATTCGGACGCGATCGATAACCCTGGAGTTTTCACTATGATGCTTCAAACAGTCGAGGAAAGGCCGGCTACGCCTTCCGTTACCTCGGTCGAACGGATTCTGGCAATTATGGAATTGCTCTCGCAGGCAAAAACCGGGCTGACCTTGCCAGAAATAAGCCGCCGGTTAAGCCTGCCGAAAAGTTCCACGCATTGTCTGCTGCTGACGCTCGAGCGGCACGGATATCTCATGCACGATCCATCCACGCGGCGCTATCTTTTCGACTTGAAGTTGTATTCCCTGGCCAATTCGGCTCTAAATGGGATTAATTTGAGGGTCCAGGCTTGCCCGTGCCTCTGGACGCTTTCTCAACGGTCTCACACCACAGTACACATGGCGGTCCTTGACCACTACGAAGCATTGATCGTCGAGAAGGTCGAGCCTCCGGGTGTGCGTCGGCAGGCGAGTTGGGTTGGCAAACGTCTGGAGCTCCACTGCTCTGCGGTAGGTAAAGCGCTACTCGCCTATCTTCCGGAAGAAGACCTGATGCAAACGCTTGCGAATTGTCGAATGCCCCGCCACAATGACAACACCATCACCTCAATTCGCCGGCTGCAAGCGGAGATTGCCGAGACCCGCTGCCGGGGTTATTCGATTGAAGAGGAAGAAGATGTCATCGGCACACGCTGTGTCGGCGTACCGGTACTCACAAGCCCCGCCGAGGCCATTGCCGCACTGAGCGTTGCCGGTACGACAGACGAGATCAAGACCGAGAGAATCCCCCAGTTGATACCAATGATGAAGCAAACGGCCGCTGAAATCGCCGAGAAAGTATCCCCCTCCGGCCACACTTCAAGAACCCCTGTCCAGTGTCGCGTAACTTAAGAGGGTGAAACATAGCAACCTCCGCCGTAGCGCCGGTCTATGCGGCAGCCCGTCTTGAATGATTTCGGCGCTCCCCGTGGCCGGGGCAGGCGCCGAGCGCCCCTACAGCGATGCCGGCGTGGACAGGCACCGCCGTGCGGATTATGGAGTGTGGGAGCTTGCTCCCGCTTTGGAACGGGGGGGCAAGCCGCCGCGATCCAAAATCGGCGCCCGGCGACGGCGTTCCCAACTCGTCTGAAGTTCAGTACATTATCATTCTCATTCGGCAGGTCCGGGTTGCTCGCCGGAGGCCGGCGTGCACCCCAGGCCGTGGGCGACGATGCGAATATCAGCGAAGTCCCCGGTCTCATCAAACGAGCCGATGCCAACCCGCCCGCACGCGAATGTGCGGTCCTCGACCGAGAACAACGCTTGCTTTTGACCATCCATAAAAACCTGGATGCGGCCGCTGGAAGTGTCGCGGGCGACGCGGACTGTGTGCCACGCGCGGTCGGGAAGAGCCGGAGCGGCCTCCAGCCCCGCGATGCGCTTTCTTGGGCCCCCGTTGACAACCGAAAACCACAATCATGGATCGCCCTACGCGCCTGACATGCGCTTCGAGCTTGAAGCTCCCGAAGGGCCCGATATTCGCGAGCGCGAACTGCAACGGGCGGCGCGGGACGCCCGGCTCGCGGCTGCGCTTCATGTGGAGATAGTGGAGTGGCCCCTCGCTCAAAATTTCCCAATCCTCAGGATGAGGAAGCTGCCAGGCGTCGAGGTTCCCGGAAGAGAAATCGTCGCGAAACGTCTGCGCCGTAGCCGATGGGTGCGCCCGGGCCAAGGCCCCAAGGGCGCCTGTCGTGCCGGCCACGGCAACGAAAATTGGCCATAACGCTCGACGGCGTCGTCCTGGCAATCGTTTCTTGATGTGATCGAAGGGCTGCAATTGAATAACCATGGTGGATTTCCGTCTGAAGCATCAACGAACTCAGCGCTTGAAGTCAAGAGCTCAGTCAAGCTCCAAAATCTTCGGATTCGCTTTACGTCGGCAATTCCGGAAGGTATCCGCCCGGCGGGCGCCTGCTACTGACCCGGTGCGAGGATTCTCGAATCGCCATGGCACTGGTTCGTTCCGATTATCACCGGGAACCTTGGTACGCGCCCAACTCGAATCCCGAATTTCGCCGACTATTGGGCCGCGGACGTCCGCTGAAATCGAATCGTGGGAAAGTAACGCGGATGCCGCACGCGCTGTCCGTGGCCAATCCTTCGCCCAGGGCCGGACTGGAGGGCAGAAGATGGTAGTCGCCGGAACCGTCAGGCCGATAATTCACAAACTTTGGGTCGGCAATGATGTTGCCGTTGTTCCCTGGACCGGCCGGAATATTGACGTCGATGTTCGCGGAATAGTTCCCAAACGCGAGGTTGTGGTGATAGACGTTGCAAGCTCCTGTCTCGCCTGCCCGACAACACTCTGAAATTCCGTAACCCTCCAACTTACTCCCGCCCACAGGACGGCACGGGCCGTTGTCATAGACAATGTTGTTGACGGTGAAACTGTGATCGTTCACCGAGGGCGTGAGCTGAGAAGAGCCTTCATTTCCCACGACGATTCCTCCGCATCCATTTTGAAACAAGGTGTTATTGACGACGATAATATTCGTAGCCTGGTGCCACTCATGAATGCCGAAGCCGCCGTTTTGGAAGACGATGTTCTCCGCTGCCAGCCCATACGGCGAGTCAAAGTAGATTCCATGCACCCATGGGCACGGCTTCGGGCCGTTCCCGTACACCCAATTGCCAATCACCTGATCGTGCGAGGAAGAAGCATAGATACCCGCGCCGCCCCAGTCGTTGCAGGTCTTGGGCAGAATGCCGTGGACTTTGTTGTGCTCGATGATCGTGTAGGGCGCGTCGGTGGAAATGCCGCCTGTCCCGAAGGCGGTGGGGTCGCCGACCACTTCGAAGCCGTCAATGATGACGTAGCTCCCGTGATTGTCCCAAACGGCCCCATGCATTTCCTGGACGAGCTTCGCGCCCCAAGTCCCCCGGCCGCGCCAGGCTCGAGGCGCGTTCTATCGTGGCGCAGGGTTTAGATAAGGTGCAGGGGTTCGAGTTGCGGCCGCTTGCGGCGACATACCAAGTGTTCGCCGAGACGCCTGCCGAAGCGGTGAGCAACAAACCGACGAAGGCTCGAGCCATGATGAGCGCCCTTGAAACAAGGAACTTCTCCCAACGGTCGGGCATCGCGACGGAGCCTTTCTCTCTAGACTTTGTAAACTGGCGAACAGATATTGAACTGGGTATCATCGCAATGGCTTATTTCCGCCTAATCAAAACGCGCCGCTTCTGGCACGGCTCGCGCGTCAACTCCCGCTCGAAGCTCCGCTTCTGGCCGGCAGCCGGCTGCCGAAGATGCGCCGCGCGTTGCCTCCGAGGATCCCCCGCTTTTGATCCTCCGAAATCGTCGCGAAAGCCACCTTGGCCACCTGCGGACCAATCGCGAGGTAGGTTGCATCCGTGGCAAACAGAATTCTTTCTGCCCCCAAGGCCTCGACGTACCTCTCCAGGTGGCGATAGGGCCAGGTGGAGGCGCACGTATCGGCAGAGAGATTCGGATGCTCTCTCAGCAGCGTGATGAATATGAGCCATCGTCAAGGTCATGCGCGGATATTTCTCCGCCACTACGCCAACCCCCTTGATGCCGCCCCACACGTGATAGAGCACGTGCATCCGATGCTCATTCGCAAACTCAAACAACGGCTGGTAGTGGGGCCCGTCGGCGGGATACTGGTCAACGGCGCCGTGCAGTTTGAATCCCACAAAAGGCGAATCCGGCTCGAGGGCGCGCTGCATCTCGGCGATGGACGTTTTCAGAAGATGAGGCTGGAACACCAGGTACGCGCGCAACGAGTTCCTGTGCCTCGCCACAGCCTCGACGCACGCATCGTGGGCGGCCTTAAGCTTGTCGGCGGTGGTGGCCATATACGCCTCGAACGGACTGACAATCGTCAGGCCGATTCCCGCACGGCGCGAGTCCGCTTCGAGCATGTCCACGCTGAGCATGTGGATGAGCGCTCCCGAGACCTCGTCAAAGTGCGCGTGCGAATCAATCACGTCCACGCCTTGCAAAGGACGGCCGGCCCGGACCTGCGCAAAAATGCTCTCCGGTTCCGCGGCAGGGGCCGCCCGGGACCGGCCCGCCGACCGCAGGGCCAGCGCGGAAAGCGACGATTGCGCGAGAAAGTCGCGGCGATTCATCCGACCGACTCCAGGAGACGCGCGAGATTTCCGGCGGCGATCATCTGCTTGTCGCCATCGCTCATCGCGGCGTACAAAATCATGCCCATGCCCAAGCTCGGGTCCTGAGTTGGCATGCCGGTCCCAAACAGCATACGCTCGGCGCCGATAGGGTCCGCCGTATTCTCCATTTCATGAAACAGCCCATACATGGCAATACTGAAATAGAAATTCTTGTGCCGTTCGGCCAGGGCAATCAAATATTGCTGGCTGTTGTAATGAGGGTCGAGAAGCACGACGGGCAGATCAGGAAAGGTTTGGCAGATCGCATCAATGTCCTCATACCCCGCGCGAGGAGGCTCGGAGCTTGGCGTGCCGATTCCGTTCAGGTAATCGTCGGGAATCAGCAGCGGGATGCGGTGCTGATTCAGGCGCGCATAAAGCTTTTCCAGCAGGTATAGCTTCAAGGACAAAGGTCCCGCTTCTTGGGACCCTTCGTCCACAAAAATGCGCGCCGCTTTGGCGCCCGAGTCAAGCAGGCGCTCGACCTGGTCTTCGAGCTTCTCATCCATCCGGGTCAGGACCGTCGAGAGAACCCAAGTTGGCATGAGCCGGCTCGACTCCCGCGCCGCGGCCAGCGTCAGCCGGTTCATGTCGTTCTTCTGATCCATGCTGAAGGCGTAATGGAAGAACAGCGTCTTCTCGATCTCCAAGCGATCCATTTCCGCAAGCAGCGCCCTCGCATCCGGAATTGCGGAAGGCAGGGGAATAATCGTTTGCCCGACCATGGCGTCGCAGTCGAAAAATTTCACGTATTCAGCCCTCACCCCCTTTTCTAATTAGTGTCGCGTAACCCAAACAGGTGACACATGACTGACTTACGCTGTCATGCTGAGCGAAGCGAAGCATCCCCGCATTTACCAAGGAAAAGAAATACAGAGATCCTTCGCTGCCATGAAAATAGCAGCTGACTGTGTTGAAAACAAAAGGGTTACTCCAATCCAGCTATTTTCGTGCAAAGTGGCGGGCCGAAGGACCATGAAGTCTTCGCTCAGGATGACATGCCCCGAGGATGTTACATCAGCCGGCTAAGCGAGTTCCTGCTTGCGCCACAGGCCAAGCAAATCTCCCCTTGAAATGACAATGGGGAGTCCGTCGGCCGACGGACTCCCCGTCAATCAATCTGCGGAAAGATTCGGCTCTACCAAGTCAGCCGCAAGGTCATTTGCAATTCGCGCGGCGTGAGGTCGGAATTCAGCGTGTTGATGAGCCCGCGCGAGTTCGGCATAAGCGTGCCCTGCCGATTAAGCACGTTAAAGAAGTCCATATTGAATCGCAAACGCACGCTTTCCCCAATCGGGAACTCCTTGAACAAGGAGGCATCCATGTCCCATTCATTCGGCCCGCGGAAGTGCTTGTTGCTGGACTGCGGGTTCCAGATGTTGAGGGGCCAAGAAGTGGTTAATTCACTGCCTGTCAACGCGTATCCGAGTGTGCCCACAATAGTCCCGGAAGCGTCCGTGACAATGCAAGGACTGCTCGGGGCCAACACTTGGTAGCTTTGCGCTCCCACATTTACGCAAACGCTGTTGCTGCCGTAGAATTGACAGAACGGGTAGTCTGGCGAGCCTATGGCGCATCCGTTAGGGTCAAAATTGGTCGGAATTGGAATCAGAAAGTCCTGGAACGGCGTAAAGTTGGATGGAAGTCCCTCGACGCCTCTATTAGGGTTGTTGACCTTATTTGCCGAGATGTAACCATTCCACCAAAGCGTGCTGGGATTGCACCGTCCGCTGGTACAGTCCAACACCTTTTTGCCGTTGCCGTAGATTTGCACTCCGTTGAACTGGCCGTAGAGGTCAGTGCGCGGACTGAAGTAGCGGCTGTACCAGTTCCCGCTGCCGGCAAATTGCCATCCGCCGATGAGCTGATTCAACGCACCATGCGCATTCCGCCCAAACATCCTGCCTCGGCCGAACGGAAGATCCCCAATCCAATTCCATTTCACGTTATGTTTGGGGACACCCACACTGGCCGCATTCCTGTAACCAGTATCCCTCTGATAGTTGAGGTACCTGTCCGCGTCGTGATAATTGGAAGGCAGCATTCCGGGGAGGAAAAGATTGGGACTCAAGACATAGTTACTGCGCCAGCCGTCACCGGCAGCGCGGAAGGAGTTGCTGAGAACGTAGAAGACCTGGAATGCGTATCCTTTGGAGTACTGGTGCTGAAGCTCAAATTGGAAGCTGTTGTCGTTCGACCATCCGGTTTTGACATATTCCTGGATCTGGCCGAAAGTCTGGTCGAACGGCTGAGAAAGAACCGGGTTGCTGGGCTTTTGCTGGCCGGTGTTCATAAACCAAGCAAAATCGCTCAACCCGGCATAAAAGCCGTCGTTAATGGAATAATACTGCGGCATATCGTCGCCATGAGTCCCCACGTAGGAAATGCTGAGAGCGGTGCCCGTGGCAATTTCCTTCTCGACCGTCAGGTTCCACATGTCGGCGCGCGAGGTGGGTGAATTGGGGTTCAGCCAGAAGACAGACCCGCTGCCCGGTGAAATTCCGACCGCCTGGTTCAGACTGATGGCATTTTGGCTGTTCTGGCCCGCAATAAACATATCCGGCGATGTTGGGGTAGCACGCAGCGTGTAGTTGGTGAGCCCGTCGGGACTCTGCGCGCCGCCCTGGTCCGGGTGGTTTAGCAACGTGCCAGCAACGGGAACCGTAAATTGGTTCAATCCGTTCCAAAGCCTCAGCGAATCGGGATAATAAAATTTCCCGTAACCGCCGCGCAGGACGCTGAAATGTTGTCCCGAGGTGAGACGGTAAGCGAAGCCGAGGCGCGGACCAAAGTCATGATAGTTGGAGTAGACGAGGTTCTGGGGCAGCCCGGCCTGGGCAGGCGTCTCATATTTCACCCCCAGTGCCTCGTAATCCGCCGCGATCTGAGGGACCACATCCCCTATGCTCGCCAGGTTTTGGATGGAGGTTTGAAGCACCACAGCATGAGTCTTGGGATCGAAGCTGACCAGGCTGTTATCCGCGAGGTGCGCCGGGCTGTTGTATTCCCAACGCACTCCAAGGTTCAAAGTGAGCCGGGAATTCACCTTGAAATTATCCTGGACGTACAGATCCTTGCTGCTAACGTAGTTGAGGTACGCGTTGCGATTGACGTAGGTCTGATACCAAGCTTGACCGAGGAAAAAGTTTGCCGCGTTGGCGCCCGTGTTCGGAGACGGGCCGTATTCGCCGCTGGAAATCGTTGCAGGATCTAAAAGCGACGTGGCCAGAGTGGCAAAATCCTCGTAGCCCGAGGAGTACTGCTGATCGGGAAGGGTGTAGTCGTGCTCGGCCTGAAACGTTCCGCCGAAGAGCAGCTCGTGCCTCCCAATCGTTTTGGTCAAGTTCTCGTCCAAGTCCATGACCTTGCCTTTGGCGATGTTGATAAAGGCGGCGGAATTGTATTCAAAGTTGCCAAACCCCGTGTCCACGATCGGCGGCGGCTCGGGAGAGTTAAGCGGGTTCGGAAGGCCGAGCTTGGCGGCCACATTCACGGTACTGGTGGCTGGCGTGCTCGCGCCTTCGATATGGTAGTCCCGGCCGTAGGTGAACAATGTTTCGCCGAAAAAGGTGGGAGAATACGTGTGGGTCCAGCTCACGACACCGTCGTCGGTGTGGCCGGCTGGGGCGTAAATGTTGAAAAACCCATCTGTAGTGCTGGGCCAAGTTCCACCGGTCCCGCTGTTGAAATGCAGTTCTATATTGGTGCCGTGCGAATATCGGAAAAACGTTTGGTCTTTCTGGGAAAACTGGTGATCGAGCCGCAAGGTTGAGGTATTCTGGTTTTGATTCCTCGTGCCCAGCCCAAACCAATTGTTGTCCACTAAAGGATTGACGTTGGGAAGCGTCGGTATGGGCGTAACACTATAGAGATATTTCGCCAACGGGCTCTCTAAGTTATGTGGGATCTGGTTGTTTCCNNNNGAGGAACTGGTCGTATAGGGATTATAGAGCTGGATCGGCTGGCCTGAGTCATTTACGAGTCCGCTGAAATCACCTTGTCGCATGGCTGTGGTGGGTAGAGTGGCCGATCCAGTACTGGCCGCCCTTAAGCGATAGCCTTCGTAGGAGAAGAAGAAGAACGTCCTGTCTTTGCCGTTGTAGAGCTTGGGGATATCGAGCGGGCCTCCCGCCGACCCGCCATATTCATTCCGAACCAGGTGGGGAGCCTCGAAGCCGACCTCTGAGTCCTGGCGGTGGCGTGCGACCCCAACACTGTTGTCGCGGTTGGTCTCGAAAAGAGAGCCGTGGAGTCGGTTCGTCCCGTGCCGCGTTGTAAGGATAAACGTGCCCGGCCGCTCGTTCTTGGCGGAGGCATTGCTCGTCTCCACTACGAACTCATCTATCGTGTCCAATCCCGGAAGGCGGTCGGGCAGCCGCTGCCAATCGCGGTTCTCAAGCAGCGCGCCGTCTTGTGTCATCTCCGACCCGTAGAGGATGCCGTT
>QHZO01000123.1:7252-13527 GCA_003224695.1 Acidobacteriota bacterium | reverse complement strand
AGACCGCCGGCAAGCAAGTGGTGCTGAAAGTCGGGCCGAATGGCGACGGCAGCGGCTCGCGCGAAGTCACCGTCGTTCCCGTGGACGACGAATTCAACCTGCGACATCTGGCCTGGGTGGAAGGCAATCGCCGCAAAGTGGACGAGATGACGGGAGGCCGCGTCGCCTACGTGCAGTTGCCCGATACCGAGGTGGGGGGATTTACGAATTTCAACCGCTACTTCTTCGCCCAGGTGGACAAGCAAGCCGCCATCATTGACGAGCGGTTCAACCACGGCGGGTTCCTCGCCGACTACATCGTCGAAAACCTCCGCCGGCCGGTGTTGAACCGCGTCGCCTCGCGCGAAGGCAAAGACATGACTCTCCCCGCCGAGGAAATCAACGGCCCGAAAGTGATGATCATCAACCAATTCGCGGGCTCCGGCGGAGACGCGCTGCCCTGGTTCTTCCGCAACCTGGGCCTGGGCCCTCTGGTTGGAATGAAGACCTGGGGAGGGTTGGTCGGGATCGGTGGCTATCCCCAACTCATTGACGGCGGCTTTGTCATGGCGCCGCGCATTGCCATCTACTACGAGGTCGAGATGGACCCGAAACTGGTGCGCGAGGGCCACGACCCGCAGCTCGAAAAGGCTGTCGAGGTTGTGCTCGAATTGCTCAAGAAAAATCCGCCGCCCACTTACCCTCGCCCGCCTTACGTGAATTACCACCAGCATTTTCCGGCGTCACGGTAGCGCCCTGTGCTGTAGCCGCGAGCTGTGCCTCGCCGCGCTTTTGTCGAAACTCTATCAAGCGGCGGGACGCAGCCCGCCGCTGCAGCGCTGTGGCGCATTTCGGGCGTGCAGTCACCCAGCCCAGGTTCCGAATCCGGACAGTGGTGCTCAAGAATGGGCACGCCGGGCGGAGATAATAAAGGCCGGACTTTAACTAAAGCCTGCGGATGCATATAGATATGGATATGCAGAGGTGTGGCCCAAAGATTGCTTTAAATCTGGGGATGCATTCGATGACAGCGTCTGGACCAAACCCAAGCTTAGCGCGGCCTTGAGGCGGAAACTTTATTCGGACCCTCAGAGTAGATTAAATAGCCCCGTCCTCACAGTGCTCCGATGCTGAGCGTTGAATCAAGCTTCGCCGCAAGTTGAAGGCTCGGCCCGTGGTGAAACAACGCGACAGGGAGGTAACAAAATGGCCCCCAATACAGAAGACGGATCCGGACGCAAAGCCTCAGAATGGACTTCCCTGGCCAACAATGCCGGTGCATTCTTGGGCGAATTAAGGGTCGCGCTCCGCTCACTGCGGCGGACCCCCGCCTTGTGGATCACGGTGGCGCTTACGCTCGCGCTGGGCATTGGCGCGAACGCCGCCATCTTCAGCATCGTGCGGGGTGTGCTTTTGCGCCCGCTGGTGAATCGCGATGAAGATCGCCTGATCTACATTCAGCAGAGCGCGCCCGGCCTCCAAGTGCAGAACACCACGTTCTCAATTCCTGAAATCCAGGACATCGACGCGCACCTGAAGACCATCAGCCACATCGGCACTTTCTCCACCATCGACTTTTCGGTGGAGGGACTGGGTGACCCGCGCGAGATCCACGCGGGAGTAGTCGACGGGGACTACTTTGAAGTGATGGGGTTGCACCCGGTCTTAGGCCGCCTGCTCGACGCGCGCGACGATGGCCCGAAGGCCGCGGGCGCCGTCGTACTCACTTACAAGTTCTGGGTTACCACGATGCATGCGGATCCCAATGTGCTCGGGAAGGTGATCCAGCTCGGCAGCATGTTGCAGGTTCGCTCGGCGACCATCGTAGGGGTTCTCGAGCCCTCGATCCCCTACCCGGCGGACACGGAAATCATCGCCAACATCGTCACCAGCCCGCATCACCTGTCGGCAACGATGGTGCAAGGCCGCGAGCACCGCATGACGGATGTTTTCGGCCGGCTGGCCCCGGGGGCAAGCCTTGACTCCGCGCGCGCGGAGCTTCGGACGGTTTATGCGGTCATGCTGGCGGCGCATCCGGAGGTTTACAAGCCTCTGTATCACTTCCAGATCAATGCCCGGCTGTTACGCGATCAGATCAACGAGAACGCGAGCACCGTCCTGTGGTTGTTGTTCGGCGCCTCCGGCCTGCTATTTGTGATTGCCTGCTCGAACGTGGCGAATCTCATACTCGCCCGGGCCGTCCGCCGGGAGTCGGAGTTGGCCATTCGCGCGGCCTTGGGAGCCAGTTCGGCGGCCATCCGACGGTCGCTGCTGGCGGAAAGCCTGGTCCTTTGCGGCAGCGGAGGCCTGGCCGGCGTGCTTGTCGCCGCGCCAATGGTCAACGTGCTGGCGCGTTACGCGCTGCGCTTTTCGGTGAGGGCCGCGGACCTCACCCTGGACTTCAGCGTGCTGTGGATGGGGCTGGCCCTGGCCCTGGCCGCGGCGGTCTTTCTGGCGTTCGTTCCGCGCCTGCCTTCGGCGGATAAGTCGCACGGGCTGGTGGGGCTCTCGAGCGGCGGCGTCCGCGTCACCCGGAGCAGCCGTCGCCGACTTCGCGTTTTCACGGTCGTTCAAGTCGCCGCCTCATTCCTGTTGCTCGCGAGCGCGGGCGTGCTGCTGAAGACGTTGATCACGCTTCAAAGGGCGCAGCCGGCGTTCGAAACCGCGCACGTTCTGGTGGCGAACTTGCCCTTGATTTCTGACGGCCGCACACCCGAGCAGGTCTCCGCATTCTATCAGGAGGCTCAGCGCGCCGTAGGCGCGTTGCCGGGAGTGGAAGGTGTCGCGATCAGCATGAGCGCGCCCTGGCGCGACCGCCGTATCCAGGCCTTCACGCTTCAATTCGCGGTCGAGGGGCGCAAGCTTGAGAATGGCAGAGAGGATCTCCGCGCCCGGTTCCGCTTCGTTTCCCCGGGCTACTTCTTCACGCTCGGGATTCCGCTCCTCAAGGGTCGCGATTTCAACGAGGGCGATCGCAAGGATTCCGAGCCGGTGGTGATAGTCAGCAAGAGCATCGCCGAGCAGTTGTTCCCCGGGCAAGACGCCCTCAACCGACACATCCAGTGGACTGATCCTGTGATTAAGTTCGCCGGCATCAGCCCGGAGCCTCGCCGCATCGTGGGCGTCCTGGCGGATGTCGACGACGCGAACATCCTCCCCCAACCCAATTTGAGCGTGTACACGCCTTTCGCGCAGGCACCGATTTTCACGGCCCGCCTGCTCGTCCGCGCGAAGAATGACCCCATGGCGCTGGTTCCGGCAATCACGCGCACCCTGCGCGCCGTGGCAGCCACTCAGCCCGTCGAGCACGCCAACACTCTGCAAGAGGTCCGCACGGAAGTTCTGGCGGACAACCGCGTGAACGCCCTGGTTTTTGGCGGATTCGCCGCGCTGGCGCTGGCGATTTCCGTGGTCGGAGTCGCTGGCGTTTTGGCTTTCTCGGTGAGCTGGCGCACGCGCGAGTTCGGAATCCGGCTGGCTCTCGGCGCCCAGCCTCGCCGCATTCTCGCGGGCGTCTTGCTTGACGGGGCGACGATCGCGGCGATTGGCATTGCGGCCGGCGGGCTCGTGGGCTGGGGGGTATCGCGCCTGGCCGGGAATTACGTTCCGGAGTTGCAGCTTCCTGGGCCCATTCCATTGATCGGATCGGCGGCGGTCATCCTCACGGCCGCGGTCCTGGCCTCGGCTGTGCCAGCGACCCGCGCGGCGAGCGTGGATACGGTTCAGGCGCTTCGCACGGAATAGGGAGATACCTGGAAGCAGGGCAGATGCGGGAGATAGAGGTCAGGCCCTTGGTGATTTGAGAAGGGCAGGTCGAGAGCTAGGCTTGCGGTCTGGCGCATTTTGAGGTAAGATTGTCTTACCATGCAAACCAAGCTTTCGACCAAGGGCCAGGTCGTGCTTCCCGGTTCCGTTCGCCGCCGGCTGGGCCTCCAGGCGGGCGACGCGCTCGAGGTGCAAATGAAAGCTGGAGGTGTCCTGCTGACCCCGCGGCGACCGAGGTCACGAAAGGTCAGAATTCTTGTCGACCGGGTCACCGGGCTTCCGGTTCTCAGCGTCGGGCGCCAAGCGCCGCGACTGACCAGCGCACAGGTACGCGAGCTTCTGGCCGAGTTCCCATGACCTACCTGCTGGACGTCAATGCCCTCGTCGCCCTCGGATTCCTTGAGCATGAGTTCCACCGGCGCGTGGCCGCCTGGGTTCGACGGTTAAAATCAAATGGCGGCGCGACGCTTGCCACCTGCTCCATCACGGAGCTCGGCTTCGTCCGCGTCCTCACCCAAGCGCCGCAATACGGCCTCGGCGTTTCGCATGCCCGCAGCCTGTTGTTGCAGTTAAAGCGAGCCAAGGGAGTGCCGTTCGCGTTCCTCCTTGATGATCAGGACATTTCGCGCCCGCCGGGTTGGGTCAAAACTGGACGACAAATTACCGACGGCCATCTCGCGCAACTCGCGAATTCAAAGGGTGCGGTCCTCGCGACACTGGATAAGCGAATCCCCGGGGCCTTATTGATTCCCGAAGCCAAATCAAGGGAATGAACATGTCTCGCCACGACCGCTTACTCGGAATGGATGCCCGGATCACGCGGCGCGATTTCCTCAATTCCACTTTGCTTGCCGCCGGCAGCACGTTGGCGCGGCCGATGGCGTCCCAGGACTTGATAGGGCGCCGATTCTTCGGGGCCAATGCCGGGCTGAAGCCCGGCCCTACATCGGACGATTGGACCGGCTACGGCGGCGTGGGCGATTACAGCCCCTCGAACGGGAACACCGCAGAGGTGATGAACGCGGCGCACCAGATCCGCGACCACATCTTTGACAAGCCTCCCGCCGAGTTGACCGACACGGGCGAGATTTTCGATTGCGTCGTGGTGGGCGGCGGCATCAGCGGCCTGGCGGCGGCGCTTTTCTTCACGCGGGAGACGGCGGGGAAGCGCACATGCCTTGTGCTCGAAAATCATCCCATCTTCGGCGGAGAAGCCAAGCGCAACGAATTCATCGTGGAGGGGCACCGTCTGATGGCGCCGCAAGGCTCCGACCATTTCCAGATCCCCTACCCTCACAGTTTCATCGCGCGCTTCTACGACCTCATCGGCGTGGATATCAGCCAGTTCAAATATCAGACGTGGGGAAGTTCCGAGCCCGAGCTTCCGCTCGGCCGCACGTTCGAGCAGATGCCTCCACCCGTCGGCGTCTATTTTGGCGCGCGGTTTGGCGAGCGGCCGGGGCTGTGGATGGTTGACCCGTGGAAGACGAACCCTCAACGCATCCCCATTCCCGCCGCCATGCGCGCGGAGATGCTCGCTTATCGAGAGCGCAGCGCGAAAGCGCGCCAACCCTTCGAAGTTCCTGGTGATGCCAAGTCGCGGTATCTCGACAGCATCACGCTTGAGCAGCACTTGATGGAGGCTTACGGCCTGACCCGCGAAACGATTCGCACGCTAATGATGGAGGAGGGCGGCGGGTTCGGCGCGGGGCCGGACGCGCTTTCGGGCTATTGCGCCTACGCATTTGACGCCTTGCACTCGCTCGACGACTCGCCGGAAACCGGCTGGCAGGCCTTCCCGGGCGGCAATTGCGGCATCGCGCGGCACATTGTCAAAACGCTGATTCCCGAATCCATCGCGGGCCCGAAGACGCTCGAGGGCATCTGCAAGAATAGCGTCAACTTCGCTCGGCTCGATCCCCCGTCGCGGGACCAACCGGCGCGCATTCGCCTGGGCGCAACCGCTGTGCGCGTCGAGCACGATGGAGACCCAGCCCGTTCGTCGCAGGCCTTGATCACCTACACGCAGGGCGAAAAAACCTTTCGCTTGAAGGCGCGCTCGGTGGTCATGGCCGGCGGAGGCTGGACGACTCAACTCGTGGTTCGCGACCTGCCCCAGCCGCATCGCGACGCTTACGCGGAGTTTCACCGCATGCCCTGCATGCTTGCAAACGTCGCCGTGCGCAACTGGCGCTTCATGTATCGGCTCGGCTTCGCGAGCGCCAGTTGGTACGAGGGCCTGGGCAGCTTCACGTCCGTGCGCAAGGTGCCGGTGTTTTCGACCGACACCAAGACCGTCGGGCCGGACTCGCCCACCGTCCTGACGTTTAAGGTTCTCTATCTCTACCCGGGCCTCTCGCTTCAAGAACAAGGATTGCGTGGACGGACTGAACTCCTTTCGACTTCCTTTCACGATTACGAGCGGAAAATCCGCGAGCAGCTAACCGAGATGTTTCAGGCCTCGGGCTTCGAGGCGCGCCGCGACATTGCGGGCATCATCCTCAACCGCTGGGGCCACGCGTATCTTGCGG
>QHZO01000123.1:0-7193 GCA_003224695.1 Acidobacteriota bacterium | reverse complement strand
TTCGGGCGAATCTCTTTCGCCAACACCGAGCTTTCCGGCGCCATGGACCATAAGACCGCGATCACGGAGGCGCATCGCGCCGTCGGCCAGCTACTCGATCAGGTGCTGGTGTGAGGGCGCTTGGCTGTGCGGCGTGTGTGAAGGGATCTCTTATGAATTTATCAGTCTTCAATCACGTCCCACGCGCCATGCGCGTTTGAGCCGACGAGGAATTGTGCCGAAACCGTATTTGTGTGCTGTGTTCGCCTTGTTGTCCGCCTCACATCTCGATGGTGAAACCGGCTACCGGGGGTGGTTACGCTACGCCCACCTGGACGAAACCAAAGCCCGCGATGAGCGGAAATACCTGCCAACCGCAGTTGTGCCTTTAGGCGGGAGCTTGCTCATTCGCTCGGCGCAGCAAGAATTGAGCCGGGGGTTAAGCGAAATGCTCGGCCAGACTTTACAAGTGGGTTCGCTCGTACCTTCGGGGAGCGCCTTCGTGCTTGGAACGCTGGGCGAGTTTCACAGGAAAACTCCCCAGTTCGACGTCGCCGAAGGACTCCTCCCTGATGGATACAGGTTGAAGACACTTGAAGCGGGCACAAAGCGGTATGTGATCGTGGCTGGGGCAAACGAGCGGGGTGTTCTCTACGGCGTATTCGCGCTGCTTCGCAAGGTGGCGCTCGGCGAATCAATTCGCAACCTCGACGTGACTGAATCGCCCTACGCTCCAATCCGCTGGGTCAATCAATGGGATAACCTGGACGGCTCCATCGAGCGCGGCTACGCCGGGCGCTCGATTTTTTGGGAAGGCCATCACGCGCGAAGCGTTCTCAGCCGCGTCAGGGATTACGGCCGCCTGCTCGCATCGCTCGGAGTGAACGGCTGCTCGATCAACAACGTGAACGCCGATCCGACGGTCCTCGCCTCGGACTTCATCCCCGAAGTGGGGCGCATTGCCGAAGCCCTCCGGCCCTGGGGCGTCCAGGTGGTGCTGGCGGTTGACCTGGGGAGCCCTAAAGTTGTCGGCGGCCTGGACACTTTCGATCCGCTCGACCCGCGAGTTGCCGCGTGGTGGAAAGCCAAGGCGGACGAGGTCTATTGGGCGGTTCCGGACTTGGCGGGATTTGTCATGAAGGCGGATTCAGAGGGTCGCGCCGGGCCATCGGCCTACGGCAGGACGCACGCTGATGCCGCCAACGTTGTGGCTCGCGCGCTCGCGCCGCATGGCGGGCTGCTTTTTTACCGGGCTTTTGTTTACGATCATCACCTCGACTGGCGCAACCTGAAGAACGACCGCGCACGCGCCGCCTACGAGAACTTCCATCCGCTCGACGGCCGCTTCGATTCGAACGTGGTGGTCCAGATCAAAAACGGTCCCATTGATTTTCAGGTGCGCGAGCCCGCGTCTTCGCTTTTCGGCGGGCTCGAGAGGACCAACCAAGCCATCGAGCTTGAAATCACCCAAGAGTACATGGGCCAGGCGCGCCAGCTTGTCTATCTCGTGCCGATGTGGAAGGCGACGCTCGATTTCGATATGCAAACGCCTCGGGCAGGCACGCCCGTCAAGGCGCTGGTTGCGGGGAAGGCGTTCGACCGGCCGTTGGGCGGATTCGTGGGCGTGGCGAATGTGGGCCTCGATGATAACTGGGCAGGCAGCCAGCTCTCGCAGGCGAATCTTTACGGCTTCGGACGCTTGGCGTGGAATCCGGATTTGAGCGCCCGCCGCATCGCCGAGGAATGGACTCGCTTGACCTTTGGAAACGATCCGAAAGTTGTCGCGACCATAACGAACATGCTCCTTGGTTCCTGGCGCATTTATGAAGACTATACGGGGCCGCTCGGCCTTCAGACTCTCACCGACATCACAGGCAATCATTATGGACCCGCCCTCGAAAGTTCAGAGCGCAACGGTTGGGGTCAGTGGCACCGCGCGGACGCGCGCGGTGTCGGCATGGACAGGAGCGTGGCCACGGGCACGGGCTTCACCGGACAATACGCACCGGCTGTGGCCGCAAGGTTTGAGTCGCTCGGCATCTGCCCCGACAATCTGGTTCTGTTTTTTCATCATCTGCCTTATACGACCAGGCTCCATAACGACGAGACAGTGATCCAATCCATCTACGACTTGCACTATCAGGGCGCGCGCCGAGCTTCGGAATACGTGAGTGAATGGAAATCACTCGAGGGCCGTGTGGATGCGGAAAGGTACCGCCAAGTTCTCTCGCAACTCGAATATCAAGCCGGCGCCGCAGAGCTCTGGCGCGACGCGGTCACGAGTTGGTTCCTGCGCGCCTCCGGAATTCCGGACGCCAAGGGACGCGTGGGGCGCCACCCCGGCCGCTTTGAGGCCGAGAAGATGACGCTCGAAGGCTAATCAGCAAAAATGCGCGGCCGAGTTTCCATGGGAAGGCGCGGGCGGAAAATACGATTTGAGCGTTCGATACTTCGACCAGAATAACGGTGTCTCGCATTTCCGGCTCTGGGTCGGAAGGCGACTGATTGGGGAATGGGCCGCCGATGATCATTTGCCGACGGCGAAAGTGGGTGGTTCCTCGTCCACGCGGCGTACAATCGCGGGAGTTCGGCTCCGAACCGGAGACCCAATACGAATCGAGGGCGTGCCCGATGGCGGCGAGGCGGCGGCATTTGATTACGTCGAAATCCAACCCGAGGCTGCGGGGCCCGCGACGCTAACGCGGCCCTAGATTTTCCGCGAAATGCTCCCCAACCTCGGAAGGAAAGAAAGCCATGAAAGTTGGACTTGGGCTTTACCGACACATGCTGACGCGGGAGAACTACGATTTCGCACGGCAGGCCGGCTGCACGCACGTGGTGATTCATCTTGTGGATTATTTCGGGAGAAGTTTGGCCAATGCGGGCGAAAATCAGCCGGTCGGCGGAAAGTACGAGCCCTGGGGCTTGGCCGGCGATCCTCGACAGCTCTGGACCGTCGAAGAACTGAAGCGTATTCGCCGGGAAATTGAGGACGCCGGGCTGGTCTTGGCGGCCATCGAAAATTTGGACCCGGCCCACTGGTTCGACGTTCTGCTCGACGGCCCCGAACGTCCCCGGCACATCGAAAACGTTAAGACCATCATCCGCCGCATGGGCGAGGCCGGAATCCCGGCACTGGGATACAACTTCAGCATCGCGGGTGTTTGCGGGCGCGTCAGCGGGCCGGTGGGAAGGGGTCGCGCCGTTTCAGTCGGAATGGACGGCCCCGCCGACGAAGTTCCTGTTCCCAAAGGCATGATCTGGAACATGGTGTACAACGCGAACGCGTCACCGGGGCCACTCCCTTCGATTTCTCAAGAAGAGCTGTGGCGAAGGCTCACGAGGTTTCTCGAAGACGTCCTGCCCGTGGCGGAGAAATCGGGCGTGCGGCTCGCGGCCCATCCGGACGATCCGCCGCTCCCCGCCATGCGCCGCCAGCCTCGCTTGGTGTATCAGCCGGGGCTCTATCGGCGGTTGCTCGACGTTTCGCCAAGCCGGGCGAACGCCTTGGAACTTTGCGTCGGGAGCCTGGCGGAAATGACGGAAGGCGATGTTTACGAGACGGTGGACCGTTATAGCCGCGAGGGGGAAATCGCTTATGTCCATTTGCGCAATGTCGCCGGAAAAGTGCCGCACTATCGCGAGACCTTCATTGACGAAGGAGACGTGGACATGCTGCGCATTCTCGCCATCCTGAAAAGAAACGCCTTCGACGGCGTCATCATCCCCGACCACACGCCGCAGATGAGCTGCGCGGCTCCCTGGCACGCGGGTATGGCGCACACGATCGGTTACGTTCTGGCAGCTCTCGCCATGTTCGAGAAGCACCCCGAGACATTCCGAAACTTTTCCGGATGAATTCTCGAGCGGCGGCTGTCAAATCGGTTTAACGGTGGGGTTTCGCGAGAACCTTGCGCGGAACCCAGCCCGTGAGGCCGGCAAGATTTCCTGCGGACATACGGATCTGGTAAAGGGACCTGGTCCAACTGTGGTCCCTGATAACGGCTCGCGTGCCGTCGGCGACCACCAGGACTTGGCCCACGAGCACGAGCCGAGCCAGGCTGACCTTATCGCCCTCCCGGTTTATGCGCTCGAGTTCTTTAGCGGCTTCGAGTGTGATCGGAACGTAAAGAGTCCCTTGCGGGCTCCCGCTCTCAATTACGAATTCCTGGCCGGCTCTCGGAAGGCTGGCCGCCCACAACGCGAGAGCCAGGAAGATCACGGCCGTGGCACCGAGCCCGGCCCAACGCGGGTTAATGCGAAATTTTTCCTCGCTCATGGTGCGGTCACGCCGACGGCAGCATTCAATTCTCGGCAGATTCTACGACGTCATCGAGAACCAACCAAGACGTTTGCGCGAAGTGAATGAAGCGAACATGCGACTGCCCCAGTTGGAACTCCGATGAACACCCGGCAGCTCGTTTCACGCAAGCGGGCTCGACCTCCGCTCACCGTCCCGAGCGAAAGCCGAGGAAACGCAGATGCCCAGGCAAGCGTACCTTTTCCGCGGAATCGGGCAATAGGTTTAGTGGATTGAGGGGAATCAAGCGGCCGCAGGGCTGGTGATAAAGCCGGAAGAATGGCTGTGGTCAAGGGCCCGGCGGCCGACCATCGGCCCCAACCTGAAAAGCCCGATGACAGGAGGTAAGTGAGATGATGAATGTGGGTAAGATTTGAGCGAAGCGCTTGTGGGAACTATTAGCTGTGGACGGTTTCGGCCTGTGCGGGCGAGCGGCGAGGGCAGGCGCGAATTTCGATCACGCGCGACGTGATAATCGTCTGGAACGTGGGGTGCCGGAATTCCAGGTGCATTCCTCGGCCAATGAAGCGCAGCTTGATCATGGACCCGCCCCACGTGGAGCCGGCAATTCGAACGGGCACGGGTTGCGGACAGAATTTCGGGTGTCCGGAAATGAGCGCACGCCCGCTCCCCCGATTGACGATCGTATACCAGCGATTCTGAGTTTCGACCTCGAGAACCTCTCCGTCGGGCAGGGTGTCGAGATTAACTCCGCCCTCGACTTCTGACTGCGCAATGTTCCGATTCACCTCATCGCTCAGGTTCGGATGAGGCATGAAGAGATTAGGCGTGGTCTCTTCCAGCTTTTCGTTGAGTGGTTCCGATTCCATGGCCAGGTTCTTCTCTTCCCGAGTTCTTTATACTCCTGGTGACCCTGCAATGTCCATAGTCATTGGCAAGTGGTATGTTACAGGGGTCACGGTCGGTCGTTTGGCGGTATCGAACCAGCTTCGCATGCTGGCGGCTCTTCTCAGCGAGCTCAAATGCCGTGGTGAAATTCCGCGGCATCGCGCCCCTATACCCCGGATGTTGTATTAGATGCCTTCGGTAGGGGGTGAGATGCCGAAACATTTTCCGGCAGTTTACTGAAAAAGCCATCAAGGCTACTCTTAGCGGCGGACTGTGACCGTGGAAAGGACACAGGAACGGCGCTCCCCGTGGCCAGGGCAGGCGCCGAGCGCCGCCACAGTCCGGGCTCTTGGCCGGGAACCCTTCCCGCGCTAAACTGACCATTGATCGGGCGCTTACCAATGTCGGAGAAAATGAAGTCCTCACTCGAAACGAAGAAGAGCGGTGAGATGGCGAGTCATAACTCCATCAAGTCGAACCGGCTGGCCCCTCTCTTGAAAGGGGCCTGGGCGGTTTTTGTGACGCTCCAGGTTGTCGCCGCGGGGTGGCTTTTCTTGCTGTTTTTTTACGTCTTCCTCTCTTTTGTCGGAAGCCTTTTAGGGACGCGGTTTGTTGTTAAGGAGTGGAGGGTGCTTCTTGGCGAGTCGGCCGCTCCTGCGGCGTGGCTGCTGCTTGGTTTTCTCACCGCACGGCTATTGTGCCAGGTTTCTTTGGACTTGATGGAGCGTTTCCGGAAGGCCCGCTGCGCCACTTGCGGCGTCGAGTTGGCCCCGAGCGCCCCCGAGGTCGAGTCGGGCAAAGCGCCCGTCTGCCCTAAGTGCGGCGCAAAACTGTGACCGTGGCGGACCTCTGCCCGCAACTTCTCCTCATTCGAAACTCAAGATCGGCGTCATCGGCGCGGGAGCGTTCGGAGGCTGGACGGCGCTCGAGCTCGCGCGACGTGGCGCGCGTGTGACACTTTTCGATGCCTGGGGGCCTGGAAATTCGCGGGCAAGTTCGGGAGGAGAAACCCGCATTATTCGGGCTACCTACGGCCCCGATCGCATTTACACAAGAATGGCCGCGCGCGCATTGAAACTCTGGCGCAAGAACCAGGCCCGTTGGCGGCTCGAGTTGGTCCACCCGACCGGAGTTCTCTGGATGGCGTCGGACCATGACGCCTACGAGAAAGCCGCCATGCCGACTCTCCACGACGAGGGTGTGAGATACGAAATTCTTCAAGTGAAGGCGCTCGACAAACGATTTCCGCAAGTCAACTTCGAGGGGGTGCGCTGGGCCATCTTCGAACCGGAAGGCGGATATTTGCTGGCGCGCCAGGCTTCGGAGGCCGTGCGCCGAGCCTTCGTCCGTGAAGGGGGCGAGTACCGCGAACTCCCGGTCGCACCCGGACCGATTCGGCGCGGCGCACTCAGCCGAGTGAGGGCGGCAGGGGCCGGGGAGTATCGCGCCGATCGTTGGCTCTTCGCCTGCGGCCCGACGCTCCAAGAAGTTTTCTTCTTCGGCGCGCCCTCGGGTGAGAGGCGTTTCGATGAAGGCCGATTGCCGGTGTGGATTGATTACGGCGAGAGGAAGTTCTACGGCATCCCGGGGAATCAGGGGCGAGGGCTGAAGGTTGCGTCGGACGTTCGCGGATCCCCCTTCGACCCAACCTCGGGTGAGCGGACCCATACTGAGGAGGGCTTGCAGGCTGCGCGCGGGTATCTCGAATTCCGGTTTCCTTCGATGCGCGGCGCGCCGCTTCTGGAGTCGCGCGTGTGCCAATATGAGCAGACTCGGGACGGGCATTTCATTCTCGACCGCCACCCGGAGGCGCGGAACGTCTGGATTGCGGGAGGTGGGTCCGGCCACGGCTTCAAACATGGTCCGGCGCTCGGCGAGATGGCGGCGCGAATGCTGCTCGAAGTATTACCCCCCTGCGCCGAATTTGCGCTGTCGCGATTCACTCGGACAGCGTCGTAGGGGCGACCCCTGCCCTTCGACTTCGCTCAGAGACGTGAGCTCGTCGAACGGTCGCCGCCCGAGGGCGGGCATCCGTCAGCCGACGGACCCCCCACAAGCCTAATCG
>QHZO01000122.1:5842-7442 GCA_003224695.1 Acidobacteriota bacterium | reverse complement strand
ATTTCGCCACGCCCAGCCTTTTTGGCTTGCGCAATCCAAATGTGACGGTGCGCAGCCGGGGCGTGATGGAAAAGTGCACGTATTGCGTCCAGCGCATTAACGCCGCGAAAATTCGCGCGGAAGAAGAAAACCGCGAAGTGAAGGACGGCGAGATTCTGACCGCCTGCCAGCAAGCGTGCCCCACGGAAGCGATCGTCTTCGGCGATATTCGCGACCCCAAGAGCCGCGTGTCGAAACTCAAAGCGCAGTCCCGAAATTACGGGCTGCTGACGGACCTGAACACGCGGCCGCGCACCACGTATCTCGCGCGCTTGCGGAACCCGAATCCGGAGATCGAGGGATAATCGGTGGAACCCGAAACTCCCGAAACTCGAACGCCGCCCGCCAGCAGCAGCCCATTCCTGGCGCCCGGGCACACGTACAGCTCGGTCACGGACAAAATCTCGAGCCTTGTCTTGACGCGCGGAACGCGCCGCGGCTGGTGGTTCGGCTTCCTTGTCGCGTTTGCCCTGCTGATGGCGCTGAACTATGCGCTCGCCGCCGTGCTCATCCACGGCGTCGGCCTGTTTGGCATCAACATTCCGGTCGCCTGGGGCTTCGCCATCGTGAATTTCGTCTGGTGGATCGGGATCGGGCACGCTGGAACACTGATCTCCGCCTTCCTGCTCCTCATGCGGCAAAAGTGGCGTACGTCCATCAACCGTTTCGCTGAAGCCATGACCATCTTCGCGGTCTCGTGCGCGGGAATATTTCCGTTGATCCACCTCGGCCGCCCGTGGCTGTTTTATTGGCTCCTGCCCTACCCGGACACCATGGGCGTGTGGCCGCAATTCCGCAGCCCGCTCGTCTGGGACGTCTTCGCGGTCTCGACCTACGCCACGGTCTCACTGCTATAGGTTGCTTACGGAATTCTCGCCATGGGCTGGCGCGGTTCGGCCATGCATTGGTCGCGGTATGAAATGGCCTCGCTGCTCCTGGCAGGTCTGGCGACTCCGCTCGTGGTCTCCGTCCACACGGTGGTCAGCTTTGACTTCACCATCGCCATCGTTCCCGGCTGGCACAGCACGATTTTTCCGCCTTACTTTGTCGCCGGCGCGATCTATTCGGGGTTTGCGATGGTGCTGACGCTGGCGATTCCCCTTCGCAAATACTATGGCCTGGAAGACTTCGTCACCATGCGCCACCTCGACAACATGGCGAAGATGCTGCTCGCCACCGGGTTGATCGTAGGGTATGGCTACATGATGGAAACGTTCATGGCCTACTACAGCGGGAATTCTTATGACCGCACCATGATGGTGAACCGCATGAGCGGCCCGTATGCCTTCTGGTACTGGCTTCTCATTTCTTCGAACATCCTTATTCCTCTTACCTTCCTTTGGTCGTCGCGTGTGCGGCGAAACGTCGCGGCATTATTCGTGATCTCACTGGTCGTCCAGCTTGGCATGTGGCTCGAGCGGTTCATCATTGTGGTGACGAGCCTGCACCGTGATTTCCTGCCTTCCTCCTGGCGCATGTACTACCCGACGCAGTGGGATTTCATGGCCTTTTTCGGATCCATCGGCCTCTTTTTGACGCTGTTTTATCTCTTCATTCGCTA
>QHZO01000122.1:0-5793 GCA_003224695.1 Acidobacteriota bacterium | reverse complement strand
TAGGTTGGGTTCGACCGCGCGCAAAATGTTTCCAAGGCTGGCGGGAGAATCATGGTAAAGCGACATCCGCTCTACGGCATGATGGCCGAATTCGATAACGCTGAGGACCTTGTGGCTGCGGTGCGCCGCGTCCGCGAGGCGGGCTACACGAAGATTGACGCCTTCACGCCCTTCCCTGTGGAAGGCCTGGCGGAGGCGGTGGGATTCAGCGCTTCGCGCGTGCCGCTGATCACTTTCATCGGGGGGCTCATCGGCTGCTTCGGCGGATTCTTTCTGCAGTACTACCCGAACGTCATCGGGTACCCCTTGAACATCGGTGGACGGCCCGAAAATAGCTGGCCGGCTTTTATCCCCATTACATTTGAATTGACGATCCTTTGCGCCGCGCTGGCAACGGTTTTTGGCATGCTGGCGCTCAACGGTCTGCCTACGCCTTATCATCCGGTGTTCAATGTAGCGCGGTTTCAACTCGCCAGCCGCAACCGGTTCTTTCTTTGTATCAAGGGGCGGGATGCGAAATTCGAGGTCGAGGCCGCGAAGCGGTTCCTCACGGGCCTGAAGGCTGTGAGCGTTTCGGAAATCGAATCGTAAGATGACGGCCTATTTCAAATTCGGCGCAGGGCGACGAGCGGCCACAGCGGCGCTCGCGGCTCTGGGCCTCTTCTCCCCGTTCTTTGAAGACGGCCGGTCAGAAAGGGCGCCGGTGCCCGGCACGGTGGCGCGCGGCCACTTGCATCCGAACGACCTGCTCCACACCGGCCGCGCCAACGGCCAGCTCGCCGACGAGTTTCCTTTCCCGATTACGGCCGGGGACTTGGAACGAGGCCGCGAGCGTTTCAATATCTATTGCGCACCCTGCCACGACCGAACGGGAAGCGGACACGGGATGATCGTCGAGCGCGGCTTCCCCGCCCCGCCCTCCTATCACATGGATCGGCTGCGGCAGTCGCCTGTGGGACATTTATTTGAAGTCATGACGAAGGGGCAAGGAACGATGGCGAGCTACGCCTCGCGCGTAACGGTCGAGGACCGCTGGAAAATCGCCGCTTACATTCGCGCGCTTCAGCTCAGCCAACACGCCCCCGCGACCGAACTCTCGACTGAGGACCGTGCCCATTTGCCGAAGGTGGAGCCATGAATTCAACCGGCTTGCTGGAAAACGCTCTCGGGCGCTTCCGTCAGCCCGCTTTGGTCGTGGGCGGGCTGGGCCTGGCCGCGTGCCTCCTAGCGGGCTTAACCTCGGATCGAGCCTCGGCGTTGCATTCGTATCTCTTTGCCTTCGTGTTCTGGACAGGCGTAGGTCTCGGCGGCATGGCCATTTTGATGCTCCATCATATGGTGGGCGGGACGTGGGGCTTTGCCCTGCGTCGGCCGCTGGAAGCCGCGGCACGCAACATCCGCTGGATGGCTCTGTTCGCTATTCCTCTGGGGGTTTTTGGCTGATGAGCGAAGGCGCCGACGGGCAGGCGCTCGCACCCTTCAAGCGCGTCTATCTCAACCCGACATTCTTCGCGGCGCGCACGGTGGTTTATTTCGCCGCCTGGGTGACGCTCGCGGCCTTTCTCGAGAAATGGTCAGCCGACGAGGACCGCACCGGCAGCCCGGAATACATTCGCCGGCTGCAAAATCTGAGCGGGCCGGGCCTGGTGATTTACGGTCTGACGGTCACTTACGCTTCCGTGGACTGGATCATGTCGCTCGAGCCAACATGGTTTTCGACGATCTACGGCATGATCATTATGGTGACGCAAGCGCTCGCGGCGATGGCCGTGGTCACCGTCACGGTGGCGCTGCTCCACGACCGAAAGCCCCTGACCAAAATCCTTTCACCGCTGCTCTTCAACGATTTCGGAAATCTTCTTTTCACCTTCACGATGCTTTGGGCCTATCTCTCGTTTTCACAATATCTCATTATCTGGTCCGGAAACCTGCCGGACGAGACGCAATGGTACAGGAGCCGGGCGAGCGGCGGCTGGGCCTGGGTCGCCGTCCTTTTGATCGTGTTCCATTTCGCCGTGCCATTCGTGCTCCTGTTGATGCGGTTTATCAAGCGCCGCGCCCGCGTGCTCGCCGCCGTGGCCGCCGGGCTCATGGTGATGAGCGCGGTGGATATCTATTGGCTCACCGTGCCGGCCTTCGCCTCCGACCGCTCCGGGCCGAGCTTCCATTGGACCGACGGCGCGGCGTGGCTCGGGATTGGCGGCGTTTGGCTCTGGGGCTTCATTACTTATTTGAACCGTCAGCCGCTCGTGCCGCTGCACGACCCTCGGTTCCGAGGCCTGGTCTTGAATGACTGAGGCAAAAGAACATTCCGCAAACAGCAAACCGGGCCACGAGACGCGCGACGCGAGCGCGGGTCCCCTCGCGGCGTTTGGGCTAATCCTGTTGGGCCTGATCATTTTCGGGCTGCTGGTAAGCTGGGGCGTCCAAGGGTACTTCTTCAAGCACCAGAGCCTGGGCCCGCCGGCGGTGCCCTTCGAGAACGTCCGCGAAATGCCGCCTGCCAACCAGCCGCCTCTGCAAATCAATCCCGCGCAGGATTTGGGCGTTTTCAGAGGAAGGGAAAAGGACATTCTCACGAGCTATGGCTGGGTGGATGCCAAAGCAGGCATCGCCAGAATCCCGATTGAGCGGGCCATGGCGATTCTGCTCCAAAAGGGGCTGCCGACAGAGACCGCGCCCGCTCCACAGGCCAAGCCGAAGCCGGCCGCGCACAAAATTCTCAATAAGAAACCATGAAGGGCGATCAAAGGATGGCCGTGGCGGTTAAGAATAGAAAGCGTGGAGAAAGGATCGGGAGTGGGTTGAGAGTTTGCATCCAGCTTCTCACCATGCTCGCGTTGGGGATGGTGTTCAACGCGACTCCCGGAAAGGCGCAAACTTCCAGCGTGCGGCCAAGCATCCTGAAAGACGTGGGGATTGATCAGAAGCTCGGCCAGCAAGTCCCGCTCGACATCGTCTTCCGCGATGAGACGGGCCGCGCCGTGCGTTTGGGCGACTATTTGGGCTCCAAGCCCGTCATCCTCTCTCTTGTCTATTTCAACTGCCCGATGCTGTGCACGATGGTGGAAAACGGCTTGCTCGAGTCGCTCAAGGACCTGAAATTTGACGTCGGAAACGAGTTTCAAGTCGTGACCGTGAGCTTCAATCCGCAGGACACGCCGCGACTGGCGGCGGCCAAGAAAGATATGTATGTGAACCTTTACGGCCGTCCGGGTGCCCGAGCGGGATGGCATTTTCTGACGGGCGAAGAGGCGTCGATCCGCCGGCTCACCAGCGCCGTGGGATTGCATTACAGCTTCGATCCCGCCTCCGGCCAATACGCGCACGCCACGGCGATCATGGTGCTGACGCCCGAAGGACGTCTGGCGCGCTACTTCTTCGGCATCCGGTATCCCGCCAGCGACTTGCGGCTGGGCCTCGTCGAAGCCTCGTCGCGCCAGATCGGGACGCCGGTTGACTCGGTGCTTCTCTATTGCTGCCAATACAACCCGGCGACGGGAAAATACGGCGTCATCATCTCGCACATCATCCAGCTTGCGGGATTCGTGACCGTGCTGACCGTCGCCACGGTGATGCTCATGCTGTTCCGCGCCGAGCGGCGACGAGGAGTTTGAAGCGCTCTTATGTGGCAGGGATTTCCCATCCGTCCCGATCAAGCGTCCACCATCGCTCAGGGCGTGGACCATCTTTACTATTTCCTGACCGCCGTGGACCTGTCCTTTACTTTCGTCATCTTCCTTACGATTTTCTATTTCGCCATTCGCTACCGCCGGCGGGCAAAAGGCGAACGGCCGCCGCAAATCGAAACCTATATGCCGCTCGAAATTGTCTGGACCGCCGTTCCCTTGGCCCTCTGCGCCGTGATGTTTCTTTGGGCCTCGAGCCTCTACATCCGTAATGCGCGGCCGCCCAGGGCGTCGGCGGAAATCTTCGTGATCGGCAAGCAATGGATGTGGAAGCTCCAGCACCCCGAAGGTCCGAGCGAGATCAATGAATTGCACGTTCCGGTTGGACAGCCCGTCGAGCTCACCATGACTTCGCTCGACGTCATCCACGACTTCTTCATTCCCGCCTTTCGAGTCAAAAAGGACGTGGTTCCGGGCCGGTATTCCACAATCTGGTTCGAGGCCACGAAGACCGGGAAATACCATTTCTTCTGCGCGCAATATTGCGGCGCGTACCACTCGCAGATGACCGGCTGGGTCTACGTGATGAATCCGACGGACTACGAACGCTGGCTGAGCGGCGGCGTGAAAACGACGTCCATGGCCCAATCCGGCGCCCTGTTTTACGAGCAGTTCGGATGCATCACCTGCCACGGGACGGGCAAAGGGCCGCCGTACGCGGGGCTCTACGGAAGCACCGTGAGCCTCTCGGACGGCAGCACGGTGGTCGCCGACGATGCTTACATTCGGGAGTCCATCCTCGCGCCCTCGGCCAAGATCGTCGCCGGTTATCAGCCCATCATGCCGACCTTTCAAGGGCAGATCAGCGAGGAGCAGATTCTCGACCTGCTCGCCTACATCAAGTCATTGTCTCCGGCGGGAAAGGAGGGGGCGAAATAATGGCGACACCTCCTTCTCCAGCCGACGACCGATCGCGCGTCCACTACCTGAACGTCAATTACGGGATCAAGTCGTGGCTGTTCACGACCGACCACAAACGGATCGCGCTGCTTTATCTGGTCTCCATCACGTTTTTCTTTTTTATCGGCGGCGCGGCAGCGGTCTTAATGCGGCTGCACCTGATCTCGCCCGAAGGGGCGCTCTTCGAGCCACCCACGTACAACAAGCTGTTCACCATGCATGGCATCGTCATGGTGTTCTTCTTTTTGATTCCCTCCATTCCCGCCGTGCTGGGGAATTTTCTGGTGCCAATGATGATCGGCGCGCGCGACCTCGCCTTCCGTAAGATCAACCTGCTCAGTTGGTACGTCTTCATCGCCGGCGGCTTGCTCGAGCTCTACGCTATTTTTTACGGCGGCGTGGATTCCGGCTGGACGTTTTATACGCCGCTGAGCACGGCTTACCTGAACACCAACGTCATGGCGGCCGCACTCGGTGTTTTCATCGCCGGGTTTTCGTCCATCCTGACGGGGCTCAACTTCGTGGTCACGATCCACAAGATGCGCGCGCCCGGGCTGACGTGGTTCCGCATGCCGCTCTTCATCTGGGCGATTTATGCCACCAGCATCATTTTCATCCTGGGGACACCCGTGATCGCGATTACGCTGGCTTTGGTGGCGGTCGAGCGGCTCTTCCACGTCGGGCTCTTCGATCCCGCCTTGGGCGGCGATCCGATTCTCTTCCAGCACCTCTTCTGGTTTTACTCGCACCCGGCGGTTTACATCATGATCTTGCCATCCATGGGTGTGATCAGCGAACTCATCACCTGCTTTTCGAAGAAGAAAATCTTTGGCTACCATTTCGTGGCCTTTTCGAGCGTCGCGATTGCCGTCATTTCTTTTTTGGTCTGGGGCCATCACATGTTCGTCAGCGGACAATCGGTTTATGCCGGGCTGGTTTTCTCCGCCCTGAGCTTTGCCGTTGCCATCCCTTCGGCCATCAAAGTTTTCAATTGGACGGCGACGCTCTACAAAGGCTCGGTCTCCTATGACGCCCCGATGCTCTACGCGCTGGGCTTTATCGGCCTGTTCACGATGGGCGGGCTGACGGGGCTGTTCCTGGCTTCGCTCGCCGTCGACGTCCACGTTCACGACACGTACTTCGTCATCGCCCACTTCCATTACATCATGGTGGGCGGAGCGGTGATGGGCTACCTCGGCGGAAT
>QHZO01000120.1 GCA_003224695.1 Acidobacteriota bacterium | reverse complement strand
GCCGAGCACATGCCCCGTTCGCTCGGCCCGGACCGAAATCATCACCGGAGGACGTATTAGCATGAAACTGCTCAACTTAGACTTCACTCGCATTGCGCACGACACCTTCCGCATCGCCGGATCGAAGGTCATTTATACCGACCCCTTCAAAGTCGAGAAGCGCGATGAAGCGGATGTGGTTCTCTTAAGCCACGAGCACTTCGATCATCTGAGCCTGGAAGACCTCCAAAAAGTTGTTACGCCGGGGACCACAATTATCGCCAGCCCGCTCTGCAAGGACGGCTTGAAAAATCTGAAGGTGCGGGAAACGCGCTTCCTCGACCCCGGAGGCAAGTTTACGGTTGGCACCGACAAGACCGGCAAAGTCGAAGTCGAAGCCGTTCCCGCTTACAACATCAACAAATTTCGCGAGCCGGGCAAGGCGTTCCATCCCAAGGGTGAGAAGCGCGTCGGTTTCCTCATCCGCATGGACGGCACCACGGTCTATCACGCCGCAGACACGGACTTCATTCCCGAAATGAAGTCCTTGCACTGCGACATCGCGCTGCTGCCTGTCTCCGGCACTTATGTGATGTCGGCCGAAGAGGCAGCCCAAGCCGCGGCGGCGATCCATCCGAAGATTGCCGTGCCTATGCACTACGGTGCTATCGTCGGGAGCGACGCGGACGCCCAGAAGTTCAAATCACTGACCAAAGGTTGCGTGGTGGAAATCGTTTAGCGGCAACAGTGCGTGGATCCTCAGCCACCACGCGCGAGTCGTGGCAGCGAGGGGAAGAAAAGTTTTCAATACGCAGGTCGCAGAGCCTAAACGCAGTCTTCGTACGTGGTGATCTCCGTGAGTTCTGCTCAGTGACCTCCGTGTTGAATCTTTTCCTCGTGAAGGGTCGGCGAACTCTGGCTCATCAATCACTCAATCGTCCAATCGCTCAATCGGTCCGGGCCCACGCCAGGCCGTCCGCGCCTTTGCCGGCGGCGATGAGCCGGTTGGTCTTCCAGGTCTCAAGGTTCACGGCCGCTACTTTGCCTTCGTTCATGCAGGAGACATAGGCGACTTTGCCGTCGGGCCGGGCCACGACTTCCTGGGGATACTTTCCCACCGCGACTTGCCGGACCATCTTCATCGTCTTCAGATCCACGACGCCGAGGGTGTTCAAATCGGGCAGCGTGACCAACAGCCAGCGCCCGTCGAGCGTCGGCGCCGTCCCGTAGGCGAGCGCGGGAAGGGAAATCCACTTCGTCACCTGGTTGGTCGCGGTATCAATAACGGCGAGGCGCGGTTTCGTCTGGTCCGCGGTGAAAACGTAACGGTCGTCGCGAGAAATGGAAATGCGTTGCGCGTGCGGCGAAACCGGAATTACCGCGATGACCTTGCGGCTCGCCACGTCAATCGCGCTGACCGTCCCCACGTGGACGTTCGACGTGTAGATGCGCTTGCCATCGCTGGTGATGGCGATCATGTGCGATTCGATTTGATCGGTGGGCAGCGAGCTGACAACTTGATTCGTACCCGGTTCAATGACCGTGACCGACTTGGTGATTTCCGTCGAGACGTAGAGCCTGCCGTCGGGGCCGAACTTGGGGCAGTGCGGCCGCGAGGGCTTGCCAAGGTCTATGGTTCGAACGATTTTGCGCGAGGGGATATCAATGACGTCAATCGTCTGCCCGTCCGTCCCAGCGCTGCCGACGCCGGAGTTCCCGTACACCGGCGCGTAGGCCGTGCGGCCGTCGGGCGACGCGATGACTTCGTGCACGGTAAAGCCGCTCTCCTTGATGGTCGCGATTTCGCGCCCAGCTTCGGGATCAATAATGGCAATCGTCTGGTCGCCTTTATTCGCGACCAGCAAGAGCCCGCGCGAAGCGGGCGCCACCGCGGCGCCGACCAGTGGAGCAGCGAGGGCAAGGGCTAAGATCGTCTCGATTTCATGCCGAAACATCGGAATCACCTCCAAATGCCGATCCTGCGGAACCGTCGGGGCGGGCCTTGTGCCCGCCCTTGGGCGACCATCCGTCGGCTGACGGGTCGCCCCTACGACCATTACCCGGCTGGTTCGATGCGGGCAGGAGCCGCGCAGGCATCGCATGGGCAGAGCTCGCGCAAGTACTCGAACGCATAGATGCCGCTCGAATGGCCGTCATTCCAAAAAAGTTGCACGGCGTAGCGGCCGACCAACTCCGCCTTCTGGGGCTTCAACCGTTTCGTGCCGAACATTGGCAGGGCGGTCCCGCACTTTGGCGGCCCGGTGTGCTTATCCGTGCACATCGCGCACGGGCACCGCTCGCGTAAATACACGTAAGGATAAACGCTCGTGTGGCCGTCGGACCACTCCACGGTCATCGTGTCGTTGCCGGCGGCGATTTTGATCTTGGTCGGAATCAGGGGCATCGGCTCGAACGTTGAAGTCAAAAGTCAAAGGTCGAAAGTCTAATGTCAAAATCCAAAAAATCAGAAACTAGAAATCAGAAATCAGAATTCAAAACTCGGAACTGAGAACTGAAAACTGAGAACTGACGACTGTCCACTCACACCTGACACCTGAAACCTCCGCGCCTACTCAATTTTAATCTCCTGCGCCACCTCTCGGCCGAGTGCGCGGACCTGGGCGGCCAGGGCGTCGGCGATCTCGTAGAACGCCTTGGCGTCGCCGGCGGATTCTTCAAGCGCCGAGGGCCTGCCGGCGTCGCTTTGAACGCGGATTCTCGGATCGAGTGGAACCTCGCCGAGAAAGGAGAGGTCCATTTTCTTCGCTGCCGCGCGCGCTCCGCCGTGGCCGAAAATTTCTTCCCGGTGCCCACACTCCGGGCAGACGTAAGCGCTCATGTTCTCGATGACGCCGAGGATGGGAACGTTCAACTTGCGGAACATGGCGATGGCCTTCGCCGCCACGGTCAGCGCCAAATCCTGCGGCGTCGAGACAATCACCGCGCCGGTCAAGGGAATAGTCTGCGAGAGGCTCAACTGGATGTCGCCGGTGCCGGGCGGCATGTCCATGACAAGATAATCGAGCTCGCCCCAGCGGACTTCTCCGAGAAACTGCTGGATGGTTTTGTGCAACATCGGCCCGCGCCAGATCACCGCTTCATCTTTAGGGAGGAAGTAGGCCATGGAAATGATCTTGACGTCGAATTCCACCGGCGGCTAGATCTTGCCTTCGACGACATGCGGCTCTTTCGTTCCCCCCATCAGCATCGGGACGCTCGGGCCGTAAACATCCGTATCCATCAAGCCGACTCGGGCGCCTCGGCGGCTGAGAGCGACCGCCAGGTTCGCTGCCACGGTGGATTTGCCCACGCCGCCTTTGCCGCTCGCCACGGCCACCGTGTGCTTGACCTCGGGGATGAGCCGCTTCGAAGCGCTCATCGGCGAGGGCGCGGCGGTGGCCACACGCACGCGGACTTCGCCGAAACCCAGCGCTTCCACGGCGCGCTTCGCCGCGGCCACCACGCGCTTCCAGAACTCGCGAGCTCCAGATCCTTGACCACACCGAGTGACACGACGTCGCGGCCTGCACCGTCCAGGACTTTGCGGAGTTCTCTCAAAACGTCATCCAGGTGAATTTCGTTGGCCATGAGTTTCCGCTTTCTGAATCGCCCGTGTCCATTTTGTGGCTCGCCCAGGGCTTTGTCAAATTATGTCCAGCGGCGGTAGCGTCTCATTTTGCTGTAGCGGCGAGCTGCGCCTCGCCGAGTTGACGAAGGGAATGGCGGCGAGACACAGCTCGCCGCTACAAAATAATCAAACTGAGACACGACCCCAGTGGCGAGTGCTACATGGCGACGGGGGTCTTTGGCTGGGTCTTCCGATAAATTGATCTGGCCGGGGAGCCCTTCCTCGGCAGCTTCGAGCTCCCCCAATCCCTTTTACCTGTCCGATGATCTTCGAATACGCCGCCGAAAGGACTAACCCGACTTTTCGACCCTCAGATTATTTTTCACGGAAAATATCCCGGAAACGCCGTTGGCGCGGAGATTCACCATGTTCTTGTCCGCTTCACTATCCACAACGCCTTCGAGAGTCACATTTCCGTTTTGGACGATGATGCGAATGGGCTTGACGACCGGCAGGGCGTAGCGCTCAAGAGCCGGATAACCATAAATGGCTCGGTAGAGCCTCCGGCGCAAGCGGTCATCCATGGGCGAGGGGGGAAGGACCTCGATCTGATTATCAACTTTTTCCACCCCTTCAATCCGTTTTACGGCGCGCTCGGAATCGGTTTTCAGCGTGGGCCGTGTAACCTGGCCCATCAAAGTCACATTGTACTTTTCGACTTTGTAGCTGATGTTGTCGAAGACACCGTAATAAGGCAGCATCAGGATTTCGTGCCGCACTTCCTTCTGAACTCTTTCTTCCGCCCGCCCCGGAATTTCATGGCGAGCCTGATAGGGCAGAGCGAGCGCCGGGACGACAGCGAATAACATGAAGCTGGTGAGATGTCTGTGGCTCATGTGAGTTCCTCCTGAATTATTGGTCGTGAGAGGTTATTCGATTTGTGAGGCACGGGAGACTCGTTCGCCCGGAAAGCTTCGGGCTAATTCGAAATGATGGAGGTTAGGTCCGAGCGGCGGCTTGACCGCGGCAAGAAGGGGTGCGAGGCAATCTGCCCTTCAAACGCGGCAGCCCAGCGGCCCGGAATGGCCGTGCCGCAGCCGGGGCAGCGGCCCTCCGGCGTCAGCCGATAGGCCCGAATCATATAGCCGTAACGCTCGATCAATGTCTTGCGGCAATTCGGGCAGTGCGTGTTTTCACGGTCACCAACCTGGCCGGGTAGATTCCCGGGATAAACGTATTTCAATCCTGCCTTCTTGCCGATTTCGGCGGCGCGGAGGAGTTTCTCCGGACTTGTATTCTCCGGGTCCGTCATCTTGTAGTCTTTGTGGAAAGCGGTGACGTGCCAGGGAATGTCCGGTGAGATTCCGGCGAGGAATTCCGCTAGCCGCGTCAGCTCGCCGTCCGAATCGTTGAAGCCGGTAATGACCAGCGTAACAATCTCGAGCCAAATGCCCATTTCGTAGAGGCGGCGGATGGTTTCGAGGATGGGCTGGATTCGCCCACCGAGCTGGCGGTAATGCCGGTCGTCAAAGCTCTTAAGGTCCACTTTGTAGAAATCCATCCATGGCCGGAGGTACTCGAGGACTTCGGGCGTCCCGTTGCCGTTCGAGACGAAGCCCGTTTTCAAGCCCGCCGCGCGCGCCTCTTTGAAAACCGCCACTGCCCATTCGCTGGTAATGAGCGGCTCGTTGTAAGTGCTCACCAGGACTTTGGCGCCCTGGCGTAAAGCGTCGCGGACGAGGTCGGAGGGTGATGCGCCGAGCGGCGGCACGGCCGCGTTCGGATCGCGCAGGGCCTGCGAGGTGACCCAATTCTGGCAGTAGGAACAATGGAGGTCGCAGCCGAGCATCCCGAAGCTGTAGGCGAGCGCTCCCGGGTAGGCATGGAAGAAGGGCTTCTTTTCGATCGGGTCGCACTGCACGCCGCCCACGTAGCCCCAGGGCACGTAGAGCTTGCCGCCGCGATTGAAGCGGACCTTGCAGACGCCCGGCAGGCCGTCGGGGATGGGACAGCGGTGGCCGCACGCGAAGCAACGCACGCGGTTTCCGTCAAGCTTTTCGTAGAGGTCTCCCTCGCGGACGTTCGCGTCCAGAACTTCGCGAAGTGTCACGTCGGCCGTTGCCATGAAGCCCTCAACCTGTATTTT
>QHZO01000119.1 GCA_003224695.1 Acidobacteriota bacterium | reverse complement strand
GTCAATTAGTAGGGGCGACCCTTGTGGTCGCCCCAGGGCGGAGATCCGTCGGCTGACGGATCCGCCCCTACAGGGCGCACGAAGAGGGAGGCCGCTATTATGCCCGACTGCATCTTTTGCAACATCCTCGCGCATAAGACGCCCGCGAAGATCGTCTACGAAGATGACCAAGTCGCGGCCATCGAGGACATCCGGCCTCAAGCGCCGGTCCATCTGCTGGTGATCCCGCGCCAGCACGTCGTCACGCTCAACGATTTCAAAGCGCAAGACGAGCCACTTCTCGGCCGGTTGTTTACCGTGGCGGCGCGGCTCGCCAAGGAGCGCGGATTAGAGTCTAAAGGGTATCGCACGGTCATTAACAATGGCGCTTGGGCGGGGCAGTCGGTGGCTCACCTCCATGTGCACGTCATGGGCGGACGGGTCTTCCATTGGCCGCCCGGATAGTTCGAAGCTACTCGACGACGGCCAGAAGGTTATCGCTGTCAATCGTCACACGACGGGGACGGGCGGGCACGACGAAGTGGAACCGCCCGCCGGCATCTCCCACTTGCACCAGGCCCAACGTCCTCTTTCGATCTTTCTCATAAACGGCGACAACGGGAACGAGCATCTCAAACCCCTCGGGGACGCCATTTTGCTCGATTGTCCCCTCCACGGCCAAACGGCCGCCGTTCAAATGGCGCACCTTCGTCTCCAGCCGATAAGCAGGAACGCCCGTTCCATAAACCCAATCGTTAAAGAACCAATCGAGCTTTCCATTGTGATCAATGTCCATGCGCGGCGGCATGACCTTTTCCGCCTGATGGATGAAATCCTCGGTGGATGGACTCTGACCTCGATAAGCCGCAATGAAGTCATGGAGCATCTTGGTAAATCGCCGGTCAGAGCCCGACTCCGGGTCGGTCATTAGGACATCGAGCATGTGAAGGACCCAGCAGGCTTTCTTATAAACGATGTCGTTGTAGCCGCGAGGGTTGAGCGAATTGGACAGCCGCTCCCCAAGCCAGATGGGCCCGCCCGATTCAACCGTTGTGCCCCCCTTGTTCTTTTCCAACAGCTCCCGCCGGTACTGCTTCAGCAGCTCACCAAATTTTTTCTCTCCTTCTCTTTGGCGGACGAACAGGGCGGCGGCGTAGGTTGCAAACCCTTCGGAAAGCCACTGGTCGTGATAGGTTTTCCAGCCAACTTCATTGCCCCACCATTGATGGGCCACTTCGTGGGCCAGGAGTGTTGCCACTTCGAGTTCCGACGGTTTGATTTCGGGTGAAACCCGAGTCCGCTCGGCGCCCGGCAGGAAATAGAAAGTAGGGAGATAAACTAATTCCGGCCAACCTTGTCCGAAATCTCCGGGAATCTGGGAAATCACCAGGCGCGAGTAGGGGATTGGCCCAAAGAGCGATTGGAAGTATTCGACCGCACCTTCCGCCCGGTCACCGACCTGATTCATCAGCGCCGCGGGCGAGAGGGGCACAGGAAACGCGCGGACGATCTGCTGGGGCAACCCGGGAGGCGCGTGCCCGCGCTCTTGGGGGATGGTTTCTGTGGTCGGGGTGTTGCGCCGCTCGAGAGCTGATTCCGCTTCCCGAGTTGCATACACCTCGATTGTAGTCGGGCCCGCGTGCCGCCGACTTGAAACATAACTCCCCAGATTGAACCCCGCGACGGGCAAGGGGGCTTTGGAGACCCATCGGCTGCCCTTCATTCCCTCCGCGGACGACTCTTCCACAAAGTCGCCCGTCGCCACCAGTGTGAGTTTGCCTGGATAGCGAAATGTTAGGTCGAAGTGCGCCGGCCACTGCACGCCCAGGTTCGGATACCAACTGTCGTGGGCGCCGACCAAGAGCACACCGTTGCCGACATTTGTGATCACTTGGCCTTGATAATCGAAGGTCAGGCGGTATCGGACTCCGGCCGTGACGGGCGCGGGCAGCGCCGCGACGAACCCGCCTTCGGCAATCGGCCCCAGAGAATGCTCGGATTCGCCTTGAAAAATGGCCAAGCTTCTCCCTTGCTCGTCGTGAGCTGCCGTGACCCTCAACCCGGGCGAAAGGTGGAAGACGAGCGCGCGTTCCTTGTCGGAGAGCGCTTGGAGTTCCAGCTCGGCTCGCCCTTCCAGGGTGTTATCCGAATGAATCAGCACATCGAGTTTATAAGACAGCGGACGCGCGGCTTCGGTCCCGGATTCGGCCCGCCCTGCCGCCGACGTTCGGCTGGGGAACGAGCACCACAGGTCGGCAAAGGTTCGTCCGCCCACATTCCTCACCGCACCGGCGCTGACCGCCTCAGGCAGGCGCTCGTCATCCGTCAATTGAAATGTGCCGAGTTCGACGCCTTCGAACTGGGATTGGAAGAAGGGTTTCGAGCGGTCACCCAGCAACGACACCAGGATCCCGCCGGCATACGCGGAATCGAACCGCCGGGCGACCGCGTCCCAATACTCGACGAAACCCGTGGGCGGCGGGGGGTCATCCGGGTTCGGACGGCGAGCCTTGGCGAGAATTTCCTCGGCTGTGTGGTCCGTAAACCGCATGAGCGCGGATACAAAATGTTCCTCCAGAATCGGTGCTCCGATGAATTGGTCCAGGCTTCGCTTCTCGACTGGGCTGGGCGGAATCAGCAAGACTTCTCCCTCGCCGCTGAACACGGCTCCCGTCACTTCGCCCTCGACGGGAGAGAAAAGCGCAACGAACCCGCGGTCGAAATAAATTCTGGCCCCGCCACGAGTCATCGCGAGTTCTCGAACCAAGTAAACCTGCTTTGGGTCAACCGTTGTTTGGCCAAGCTGCTGATAGAGAGCCGCGGGGTCGAGCTCGGCCGGCGACCGAACCTGAGGCGGCGTAGCGCGGGCATCCTGCCCGCACACTGCGGGCGCCGCAAGGATCACCGCCAACACTCGATGGATGAGCGTCATGTCTCTAATCTAAGGCAACGGAGCGGCGTGTCAACATCCGCAGATTTAAGTAGCTGGTTCTTAATTGAATACCTGCCCCGTGGCCCCCTTTTTGGGCGGGTTGAAGTAGAGCCAGCGGAGCAGAAGGTACCAGACCACCACGATTACGACGAATCTGACCAATTCGGGCAGGGCATCCTTTAACGGGAGGCCAGCCGGCGAGTTTACCGTACTCTTTTCTGGCAACCCAACCTGCGACAGGTGATGCGAAAATATTCGCGAAGTGCAGAATACCTTCGGCGAGCAGGTATCCGAGAGCGATCGCGCCAACGTAGCTTTCCACCAATGTCTGCTTCACCCGCTCAAACATGGTTCCTCCTTGCCAACGCTTGACGGTAGGTGCTCAAGCCCTGGACCGGCCCGACACCATAAATCCAGCGGCTCAGCAGCCAAGCGGCAGCAAGGCTGACAAGGCCGCTGAAAACATATGAGAGTGAAATTACCAGCATGACGCGGTCCGCGGGAGTAACGTCTCTGGAGAAATAAGGCATAGCTTCGATGGCTATCGCAGTAAATAAGAAACGGACGACGCGGGAAAATGGGCCCGAAAGAGCACCGAGCAAGGAAGCAACTGAAAAGAAGAGGAGCACCACGATTGCCACGGCAGAGATGTGCGATTCGGCCAACACCTTGCGAAGAGAAGGCTTCACGTTTCGACTTCCTCGTCGCCATTATCGCAGCACACCGTTACTGAACCAAACAGAACTCTCGTGCCGGTCGGTAGCTTCGCGACTTCGCGTCTGGTCCTTCTATATACGCACAGGCCTTCCGATGTTCGGGTAAAATATGTTTTAGGATGGTAAGGGTATTATCAGTTGGCCGGCCCCCAACGGCCCGACCTAGCCCAGCTTTGAAGAGCCCTCAGTTATTCCTGGCGGCTGTGCTTGCTTTGTGTTTCGTGTCCTCGGCGTTCGCGGACGTGATTTACCTCAAGAACGGCCGCAAGATCGTCGCGCGCATCACGCGCGAAGACTCCAAGCAGGTGTATTACGAAGTGGAAAGCGGCGAGGTCGGGATCCCGAAGTCCCTGGTAAAAAAAGTCGAAAAAACGCAAACGTCCGAAGCGCCTGCGCCGAATCCTACCGGCGGAGCTCAGGGCCATCATCGGCTTCCGCCTCTCGACTTGCCCCTTTCTCGAGATCCGCAAGCCGACGCCGTTCCGGCCCTTCGGCAAGGCTCAGGGTCTTCGACCGAGACTCCCGAGGTCGTTAAAAACGACGCTGTGGACGAAGCGGAGCTTGCAAAGCTGGAGGAAGCCGTGGCGCGCGACCCGAGCACCGAAAACCGGCACCGTCTGACGCAGGGGTATCAACAGGCGGCCAAACTCTTGACCCGGCGCGGGCAACCGGAAAAGGCCATCGAGCTCTACCGGCGCGGCCTGGAGCTTGCGCCCGGCGAGTTAAGTCTGACGCTCGGGCTTGCTTACCAACTCGTCCGGCAGCAGCACGACGGCGAGGCCATCGAAGTCCTGATCCCGGCTGAAACTGAATTTCCGAAGAGCCCGGACATTCCTGTGCTTCTTGGTTCCGCGTATTACGGCATCGAAGAACTCAACCGCGCAATTGAAGAGTGGCGGAAAGCGCTGGCGCTTGCCGATAGCTCGAAAGTCAAACAGGCGCTTGAACAGGCTGAAAGAGAGAAGGAGCTCGCCGGCGACTATCTCGAGTTACGCAGCCAGCACTTTGCGTTGCGCTTTGAAGGCCGCGGCTCATCGGAACTCGCCCGCGAGTCCCTGGCCACGCTCGAGGGCGCATTCGTCGAGCTCGAAAGGGACCTGGACGTTTACCCCCAGGAAACCATCGTGGCGCTTCTCTATCCCGATCAGACCTTTCGCGACATCACGCGCTCTCCTTCCTGGACCGGCGCCTTAAACGACGGAAAGATCCGTGTGCCCGTGTCCGGGCTCTCTTCGATGACTTATGATCTGGCGCGCACGCTAAAGCACGAGCTGACGCATTCCTTCGTTCGCCAGGCGACGCTCGGTCGCTGCCCTGTTTGGTTTAACGAAGGTTTGGCAGAACTTGAGGAAGGCGCATCCACCGCTTCGCTCGGCGCGGCGCTCGCCCGCGATTATTCCGACCTGCCTTCGTTCGTCGCGCTCGAAAAACCGTTCACCAGCCTTGCGCCGCCTGCTGTGCCGCTCGCCTATGCCAAGTCGCTCGCGGCGCTCGAATACCTTCGCGACGCGGACGGCCAGGTCGAAATCCAGCGCCTCCTGAAATTGATGGCGAGCCAGACTGAATTCGAGACTCTCCTCCAAAGCGAATTGCGCATGAGCAACGCCGAATTCGACCAGGCGGTGGGCGCGTACCTGGCACGGCGTTACGGAATGTAGGGGCGACGCTCGTCGTCGCCCAAGGGCTGGCACAAGGCCCGCCCCTACAGCGTGGCCATCAGCGCCGCAAGCAATGCCATTCGCCGGGGTAGCTCGCGGATGATCACGTGCTCATTCAAAGCGTGGGCGCCTTCGCCCACCGCCCCCAGGCCGTCGAGCGTAGGAATACCGAGCGCCGCGGTGAAATTACCGTCCGATCCCCCGCCTGTTGAGGCTTCCCTGAGGTCCATGCCCAATCCTTTTCCGAGCGCCTGCGCGCGGCGAAATAGTTCGGCCGCCATGGCGCGCATCATCGGAGGCCGATTGATCCCGCCCGTGACCTCGATCCGAGCTCCGGGGTGAAAAGGCTTCAAGCCGTACACTTGCCGCTTGATCCACGGGCGGTCGCTCAAGCGCGGAACGCGGACATCCACCGCCGCCCACGCGCGCTCGGGAACCACATTCGAACGCGTCCCGCCATGAATCAATCC
>QHZO01000121.1:20792-21204 GCA_003224695.1 Acidobacteriota bacterium | reverse complement strand
GAAGGAAAATATAATTGGCAGCACCCGGAAGCCTTCGCGACTTGGCCGAGCCTCGATCGGATGCGCCATCCCACCGAAAGCACGCTGCTCGAGGAAATTGCCCTTCGGCGCTCGCTGGGCGAGCACATTTCGGCGCCTTCCGGGCCATACGACGACGACGATGCCGTGTCTCTCAACCCCCTTGATATACACCCCACGGCGCGATTCCCGGCGGGATATTTCGCCGCCTACGCCGTTTTTCCGTTCTATCCGGACTTCATCGAGCGCGACCCGCACTACGAGGCGGTCTCGGACGCTGAGGGCCCGGACCCGTTCTTTGGCTACCTCCAGGACTTGAAAGCGCACACCAAGGGGATCCCTTGGCTGATCACCGACTACGGAGTCCCGACCAGTCTTGGGATCGGCAACTTCA
>QHZO01000121.1:17907-20786 GCA_003224695.1 Acidobacteriota bacterium | reverse complement strand
GAGCGGCAACAAGGCGAACTTCTGGCCCGTATGAGCAGAAACGTGTATGACGCCGGGGCCGCAGGAGGGATAATTTTTGAGTGGCTCGATGAATGGTTCCGTCGGAGTTGGATCGTCCACAATTTCGAAACCCCGGTTGACCGCAAGCCTTTTTGGTTTGACTTCATGGATCCGGCCGAAGGTTACGGCCTCATGGCCGCGGAACCGCACGGCGCACAGACTCACCGGCTGACAGGCGAGCCTTCCGAGCCGGGATGGACAAATCTCTACACCGATCTCAAGGCCGCTGGCGGGTCCATTTTCCAAAAGGTCGGCGACCGTTACGACCCGGCGCGCGATCTGAGGTCGCTCGCGGTCGATTCCGACGAGGGGTTCCTTTATCTCCGCATGACCGTGGCCAAACTGGATAACGACAACGACGGCCAGCCGGACTGGAACCACGTCAACTACCTGATTGGGATCTCGACCGCCCCCAAGCAGGCCGGCATGACCTATCTTCCTTTCATCGCGCCCGTCCCCTTTCCGATGGGCATGACGTACGCATTGCAGTTGGCGGGACCGGAGGCCAGCCATTTGCTCATCGCCTCCAGTTACGACCCTTATCATGTCGTGGCGGTTGAGGGTCTGCCCTACCAGACGGTTTTGTCTTTGAAGCTCGATTGGAAGCCCCGGCTGGAGGACGCAGGGATCTTTGAGGCTCAAATTTCCGAACCCAATCGCCGTCGCTTTGGCCGCGATGGAAAATATTTCCCGCCCGAACGGTACGAACGCGGAATCCTTCGCTACGGAGATCTCGACCCGAATTCCCCGGACTACGATTCGCTGGCCGAGTGGCACGCGAACGTGCGGTCGAATGTCATAGACATTCGCATTCCCTGGAACCTGCTGAATGTGACCGACCCCTCCAGCTTGAAAATTATGATGGGGATCGAAAAAGACGGCACCGTCACGACGGCCAGCACCCCGGGATTCGCTTTTGTTGTTTTTTCGTACCGGCCGCTGGATGCGGCGGCCGAGCGTCCGATCATGGAACAGGGCCAGCCCGTTGCGGACGCACTCCCCGGCCTCACAGGACCGACGGCGATTCTGACCGAGGCATTGAATAAGACGTATGCATGGAAAGGGTGCGATCAGCCCTTGTATAATCTCAGGATTAAAGATAGCTACGCGGTGCTGCATGAGGCTCTGCTGAGCTTGCCACGGATTCCCGCGCCGGGCGGACAAAAACCCGAAATGAAGGCCGCTCAGAAACCTCACAAGGCCCAAAAGCCGCCCAAATACTAATTGCAGGTAACGCATGAGGGAACGCGCTTGCGCCATTTGGAAACAACTGATATTCCAGTGCGGCAACCTCGGGCGGGGCGCCACGCCATCGGCCGGAGAGGCGGCCTGGTAGTTCGGGCGCGGCCGGAAATGAGGCAGTGTCGAAACAGTTGGGGGTGAGCTCTTGAGATTTAAGCCAGCGAGCGCGGTGTGCGCCATAATTCTGGCTTTCGTTTCCGTGGGAAGCGCTCCGGCCTATTCGGGGCAGACGAGCTCCGCGGAAACCAAGACCCAGCCTTCTCCCCTCCAAATCGTCCAAACCGCGCACACTTACTTCGTGAAGGGAGACTACGATTCCGCGCGGCGTTATTACCTGGAAGCGCTTTCCTCCTTCCCCAAGAACTTTGACATCCTGAGGAATCTCGCGTTCTGCTACTTCGTAAGGGGCCCGCGCGGGTACGCGGAAGCCGCCAAATATTACAGCCAGGCGCGCGCGTTGAGCCCGCAATCCTCCGAGGTCACCAATCAACTGGTGAAGTGCCTCCAGGGGCTCCATCGCCACGCGGAAGCAACGGCGATTCTCCGCAGCGTGGCGGAATCCCCGAACGCTCCGCCGGAAGCCTGGAAGAACCTCGCCAAGGGTTACGACGCGGCCGATATGCTTACAGAAGCCGAAGCCGCCTACGACGCCTATTTGCAGAGAAATCCGAGCGACTTGGAGGCCCGAACCGGCCTTGGCAACGTCTTTGGCCGCCATGAGGAGTACGGGCCCGCTTTGGAGCAGTTCCGCATCGTCCTTTCCTCCTCTCCGAATTTTCTACCCGCCTTGCTGGGGATGGCAAAAATTCTTTCGTGGCGAAACCAGTTTGACGCGAGCCTGGAGCTCTACGACCGCGCCGTGCGTCTTGCGCCCGACAACGGCGAGGCGGCTTCCGGCAAGGCCTTTGTCTTGCTGTGGCTGGACCGCCCCGAAGAGGCGCAGACGCTCTTCGAGAAGCTCCACCGCCGCTTTCCGCGCGATGCCGACATTACCAGAGGACTCGACGCCGCCATCGCCGCCGTCTCCGAAAGACAAATGACCGTCGCGCGACGATCCGGCAATTTAAGCCGGGTCGAGGCCCTCTATCGGCAGCGACTAGCCAGCAATCCACGCGACCTGGAAGCCCTGCGCGCCCTGGCGGCCGTGACCGCCACGCCCGAGCGCTGCGTCGAAAGCGTTGATTTCAGCCGCCGCGCCACCGAGCTTTCTCCCGGCGATCCTTCGTTCGAGCTGTTGCTGGCCGAGAGCCTGGCTCTTTGCCAGCAATATTCGGAATCGGTGGCTCGCTACCAGAAATACCTCGAATCAAACCCCAAAGCCGAAGGCGCGTTGTACGACCTCGGGACGACACTCGAGCGTGCGCGGCGGCCGGCGGAGGCTATCGAAGTCTTTCGCAAGCTCCTCGAGCTCGATCCGAATAGCGTGGACGGAGCCCTGGGTCTGGCCGAAGCGCTGGCGGCGACCGGAAACTATCAGGAAGCGTTGCTGCGCTACGACCAGGTGCTAAAAACTTCGCCGTCCAACTACGATGCCCTGCAGGGGAAGGCGTTCGTACTCTATTGGACCGACCATTTCG
>QHZO01000121.1:0-17851 GCA_003224695.1 Acidobacteriota bacterium | reverse complement strand
TCCGCAGAATAAGCAGGCGCTCCAAGATATCGCGAAGGCCGAGGAAGCCGCCCGCTGGGTTCGGCTGCGCCCACCTCCCGGCGCTCCTCCCGAGGAGTTCCTGAGCTACTATGAAAAGCGCCTCGCCAGCTTCCCGGACGATGAAAACGCTGTGAAGGCTATCCCCTATCTTCAGGCCGAACTCAAGAACGCGCCCGCCGCTATTGAGGGCTACCGCCGCGTTGTGGCGAAGTATCCCGACGAGCGCGACGCCAAGATGGAACTTGCCCGGCTTCTGGCTACGGAGGGCAAATACGACGAGTCTATCCAACTCTATCAGCAGGTTTTGAAAGCCGCGCCGGACGACGCCACAGTTCTGGACAATTTGGCGCGCGCGTACACCTGGGCGAACCAACCGGGGCAGGCGCTCCCCATTTACAAACGACTCCTCGAAAGGAATCCGGGGAACGCCGGCTACGAAATGGAGGTGGCACGCCTCAAGCTCGCCATGAAGGATTATCCGGCGGCGCGCGACGAGCTCGCCTCGCTGCTTTCGGCCGACCCTCAGAACCACGACGCTCGGCTTAAGCTTGCCCAGCTCGATCAGACTCTGGGGCGGACGGACGATGCCCTCAAGAACTACGACGCATTGCTGAAGCAGAATCCGCGCGACGCGGACGCCCTGCTCGGAAAAGCTCAGATTTCCTATTACCGAGGGAATTTGTCCAAAGCTGAAACCTCCGCTTCAGCCGCCGCCAAAGAGCGGCCCAAAGATTTTGATACCCTGCTCCTCATGGCCAATATCGAGCATGCGCGCGGGCATCGCAAGCAAGCGCGCGCGTGGCTGGCCCGCGCCGATCAGGTCACGCCGGCCAACCCCGAAGTCAACGAGCTGCGGAATCGCCTCGACCACGAGTCGGCGATCACGATCCACACGACAGTGGGCGCCTCTCGCGAACTCGACGTCCCAGCGCAGGGAGATATGCGGCTTCAAACCTATGCCACAACCATCGGATATTCGCCGCGAGCCAATCTGGATTCATACATCAGTTTCACCTCACTGCCTGACCAAACGCGCACTTCAGCGCTTTGCTGGGATGACCAACTCGGCGGTGCGCACTGCAGTGCGGCGCCCTGGATGTTCTTGTTCCGTAATAGCTTCCACGCCACAAAGACACTGACGATCCGCGGCGGGGCAGGCTTCGCGCGTTTCGGCCCCTCCATGTTCACTCCCGACGCCATGGCAGGAGCGACCATCTCGCCTTCGAAGAAAGTCAATTTGGAATTGGATTGGGTGCGCTCACCCGAGCTTTACTGGCCGACGCCGATTGGCATTCACTTGGGGTTCAACGAGAACCGTTTTATCGGTGGCTTAACGGCATTCTTTAGCCCGCGCACCGACTTTCACATCGAGTATTTCTATTCGCGACTGCACACGTTCCATGCGCAGGAAACAGCGGACTTGGGACAGGGCGGCGCCGCGACGTTCAACCAGAACATTTTCCACCGAGAGCGGTTCTCGCTCGATGCGGGTTACAAAGGGCTCGCGTACGGCTACGGTAGACCCATCATCGGCTATTTCACTCCGCACCTTTACCAGAACCATTTGGCGACGGGACGCATCTACGGAAAGCTCTTTGGTCCGGTGGGCTATGACTTCTCGGGCGGCGTCGGCATTCAGAAGGTGGACATCTACAAGATAGGCTTACCCGCTTCGACGGTCGTCTTCGGGCCGTGGAAGCCTTCTGAAGTTGTGACGCCGTCATTTAACCTCAAGGTCAGCTCCCACGAGACGCTGGGCCTCTCTTACACGTACTATAACAGCGCCGCGGGCGCGACAATTTCCGGAGTGCCATCGGTCGGCGTGCACGGCAACGTTTTAATGCTCACCAGCGATTGGAAGTTTTGACAGTCCGTTCCCCTCAGGCAACTCCCTCCCCAATCCCCTGCGCCATGAAGCCGCCGTCCACGGCAATGATTTCGCCGGTGACGAAGCTGGCGCTGTCGGAAGCGAGAAAGATGGCTGCGCCTTTGATTTCCTCGAGGTCCCCAAAGCGCTTGGCGGGCGTGTGGGCCATGATCGAGGCCTTGCGGTTCGCCTCGTGAATCAGGTGGCGGTTGAGCGGGGTTTCGAAGACGCCGGGCGCGAGCGCATTGACGGTGATGCCGTATTTGATCCACTCGGCGCCGAGCGCCCGCGTCAGCATGGCCACCGCGCCTTTGCTCGCGCAGTAGGCAGGCGCCTCGTGCAAGCTAAGGAATGCCCCGATGGACGCGATGTTGATAATCCGGCCGTAATTCTGCTCCTTCATCACGCGCCCTACCTGCTGGCAGGTGTACCATGTCCCGTTCAGATTGATGTTGAGGATGCGGCTCCAGTCTTCCTCGGCGAACTCGAAAGATGGCGCGCGCTTGGTGGTTCCGGCGGAGTTCAGGAGGATGTCAATCCGGCCCCACTCCTTTCGCATCGCGTCAATCACCCGCTCGATGTCCGCGCGGTTGACAACGTCGCCCGAGAGCTCCAAAGCTTTTCGCCCGAGTTTGCGAATCTCCTCCGCCGTCTTTGCCACGGCGTCGGCGTGGCGGCTGACTGCGGCTACGTCCGCGCCCGCCTGGGCAAACCCGTGCGCGATGGAGCGCCCCAAACCGCTCGTTCCGCCGAAAACCAGCGCTTTCTTTCCCTCGAGACTCAATCCCTTGTAGGCCATGGCGCCACCTTCGATACGGAATTTAAGGCGCGCATCCTATCACCGACAAAAAATCCTAAGCAAGCCCGTAGGGGCACCCCTTGTGGGTGCCCCCCTCGTGGGTGCCCCGCCCAGGGCGGACATCCGTCGGCCGACGGACCCGCCCTTACGAACAGTCATGGTCAGGCAACCACGTAAGGGCACGGCGCGCCGTGCCCCTACGTCTTCGGATTTCCAAGGAAGAGACTAGACCCATTCCAGCGCGCCGCGCTTCCACAGCCAAACGTAACCGACCAGCAGGATGCCGAGAAATACCAGCATCTCGAGGAAGATGGTTTCCACGTCGAAGATGACGAAAAGGATGGCGATAATGTAGAAGCGCACCGTGTAGCGGCCGCGGGCGTCAGACTCCGGCGTGATGCCGCACTCGTAGGGCATCACCTTCTCGGGCGTGGGCGTAAATTTCGGCCGGACAAGTTTTGCCACCCAAAGGGTCGCGAATGGAAACACAGCGGCGACTGCAAAAAAGATTAAGACAGGGCCGTATAGGTCACGCACCGATTCACTCCCTCGCCTCGCACGATATCATACCACGTCGCTTCAGGGCAGATGTAACCCTTTGTGATTGTTTGTCCCTTTCTTAATTGTGCAACCTCACGTTCGCGACATGGTCGAACTGCCTCCGGACATTTTCTCGTCCGCGGGAGGCTGGGCGCCACACGATGCGCACTGGCGAGTCGGATACAGAAAATAAGCATCATGAAACCGCTTTCCACACCGCGGGCATGGCCAGTCAGCAAACCTTCTTAATGCGAAGAAGCGCATGACAGCGCATAGCGCAAACCCGCTGGCCGGGATCACCCACCGCCAAAGATACCCACCCCAGGTGGCGTCCAGGTATCGGCCAGTCCAGAACGCTGGATCCAGAAGTAGAACCAAGAGCAGGCTCAACCACCAATAAAGGTTTTTGTATCTTCTATATTCGGCCCAGCGATCGCCGATTGGCTCTTCCCTCACAATACAATTTTACTCCGAATGCGCGGTGTTTCCCTTCAAAAGCTCGATGGCGTGGGGCAGGAGGTCAAGAATGCTTTCGAGCGATTCAGTGGCGCCGCGAACGCTGCCAGGCAGGTTGACGATGAGTTTTCCTTTCCGCACTCCTGTAACGCCCCGCGAGAGCGCTGCAAGGCGCGTTTTCTTGACGCCCTCGGCGCGCATCAGCTCGGCCAAGCCCGGCGCCTCCTTCTCAAGGACCGAGCGGGTCGCCTCGGGCGTCACGTCGCGCGCGGCGAGGCCCGTCCCGCCGCTCGTAAACACCGCATCGCAATCGGCCGCGTCGGTCAGAGCCACCAGCCGTTCGCGAATCGAGTCGAATTCGTCGGGGAGAATTTCGACCGCGGAAACCGTCCAGCCTGCGCGCACCAGCCTTTCGCGCACCGCGGCGCCCGAGCGGTCGGCGCGTTCGCCGCGCGCGGCGCGATCGCTGAGCACCAGGATTTTAGCGCGCAGGGGCGGTGACATGGAGGTCTTGAATGGAAAGGTTCCTACCCCGCGGCGTCGCGGTTGGATTCGTCGAGCAGGCGCAGGCCCTCCATCATCAGCGCCTGCGTAGACATGGTGGTGGTGCGCTCGGCGGTGGTCTTCGAGAAATCCAGTTCCCAGCCGCCTTCCGTCCAGGTGAGGACTTTGAACACGGCCGCATCGCCTTTTTCGCCTCCGTAGGTGGCGTGGGTTACCTGGCCTTCGTGGAAATAGACCGTGCAAACCTCCGAGCCTTTGCGCAGGATGAGCGCGCAGGTCTTGCGGCCCTGCTCGAGCGAAGTCATCCAGTCGAGCAAGCTCATCTCGCTTAGCCGGCCGCTGATCGCGCCGCCCGGCCCGTGGCCCATCTTCTCCATCTGCTGCTGAAGCAGGCGGGCGGTGATGCGGCGAGCCTGGCGCGCCAGCTCCCGGACGAAAAACGGTTTGACGAAGTAGTCTTCCACGCCGTCCACCACCATGCGCAGGCGCTCGTCAATTTCCTTCTGGGAAGCGAGAAACACGAAGGGAATATTCTGAGTTTCGGGCCGCGCCCGCAGCTTCTCGAACAGCGCGCGGCCGTCCATGACGGGCATCGAGTAGTCGGAGACAATCAGGTCGGGCTTGATTTCGAGGGTCTTCATCAACGCGTCCGCGCCGTCGGCGGCGGTGATCAGCTCGCCGCATTTTTCGAGGCTCCGGCAGACGAGCTTCAGGACAGTGGGATTGTCATCCGCGACGAGGATCTTCAAGCCCGCTGGCATAAGTCAATTCCCGATTCCCGAAAAACTGAAGGGCTCGAATGCGCGAAGTCTTCAGGCGCCCGGGGCGCGGTAGCCGCCCGACTTGCCGCCGCTTTTTTCGAGCAGCCGGACCTCCGTAATTTCAATTCCCCGATCCAGGGCTTTACACATATCGTACACGGTCAGCGCGGCAATGGAAGCGGCGACCAGCGCCTCCATTTCCACGCCCGTCGGCCCGGTCGTTCGAATCGTGGAGGTGATGCGCACACCATTCTTGCATAACCGCGCTTCGACATCAATATGACTCAAGAGCAGCGGATGACAGAGCGGGATAAGTTCTGCGGTGCGCTTGGCCGCGGCAATGCCCGCGAAGCGCGCGATTTCGAGCGGATCGCCTTTGGGATTGCGCCCCGCCGCCCGCAGCGTCGCCGGACGCATCTTGACGAAGGCGCCGGCCACGGCCCGCCGGTCTGTATTTGCCTTCGCGGAGACGTCCACCATTCTGGCCTGCCCGCGACGGTCGTAATGGCTGAGCTTGCCTCGCAAGTTGTCACCCTTTAGGCCGGATAATTCACGAACTCGCCACGGATAGACGGAAGGGCCCCGATTCATCGGGGCCGATTGCGCGCCCCCCGTCATTTCTTTCGTTTCGCGCCGCGAGCGGGATGATGAGAAATGTGTCTCGATTTTGACTTGCCGCTCGCGGCGCGAAACGAAAGGGAAACTCCAACCCACTGTGTCGGCACGGTTGAAACCGTGCCCTTCCGCCGCCGCACCGAACATTCATGAATAATCCGGCTTGGAGGCCCAGCCAGAGTGCAACCTCAACCCGCGCGCCCCACTGCGCTCAGATCCATGCCTTGGGCCACACATCCACGGCATCGCCTGCCGCAAGGTCCGTCTGGTGGGGATGAATGACCAGAAAACAGTTGGCCGCCGCGGCGCCGACCCAATCGCCCGAGCCCTGCCACGCCACGAGCTCAACCATCGAGTCACCCCCGCTCGACGCCACTCGCGCCGGAAGGAACTGTGTGAGCCCGGTCTTATGGCGGAAGGGCTTCGCCAATCGCGCGCGGAGGAACACCAACGGCTCCGGCTCCGCGCCCGCCAGTATTCCGAGGGACGGCCGAACAAATAATTCAAACGTGACCATCGAGGAGACGGGGTTTCCCGGCAACCCGAAAAAAAGTTTCTCTCGCGCTCGGCCGAAAACTACCGGCTTCCCTGGCCTGATCGCGGCGCCCTGAAAATAAAACTCCGCGCCACAGGCCCTCAACACCGGCTCGACAAAATCATACTTCCCCATGGAGACCCCGCCGGTCACGACGACCAAGTCGGCGCCGAGCGCCTGCTCGATCAGCCGTCGCAGTTCGTCTTCGCGGTCGGGAGCGATCCCGACCACCCAGGGCGTGGCTCCGGCCGCCTCGACCAGGGCGGCGAGCGCCGCCGCGCTGCTGTTTCGGATTTGATGCCGGAGGGGGCGCTTATCCAGTGGAACCAATTCGTCGCCGGTCGGAAGAATGGCAACCCGAGGCTTGCGAAAAACCCTCACCGGCACTCGTCCAACAGTCGCGAGCAAGCCAATTTCCGCCGGGCCAAGCCGACGGCCGCGCCGGAGAACCATGTCGCCCGCCCTCGCCTCGCTTCCCTGGCGCACCACGTTCTCGAATTCAGAGACCGCGCGCAGCATGCGCACCTTCGTCCCATCCGATTCCGTATGCTCCACCATCACCACTGCGTCGGCGCCCGCCGGCAGCGGCGCGCCCGTCATGATTTCCACCGCCTGCTCGGCCGCGAGGGGCTTTTGCATGCATTCGCCGGCTCGAACTTCTCCGACTCGCTCGAGCTCGGCCGGAGCGGGATTCAAATCCCGTGAGCGAACCGCGTAGCCGTCCCGCGTGGCCCGGTGGAAAGGCGGGTAGTCACGATCAGCTGCGACGTCTTCGCCGAGCACGCGCCCGCGTCTTTTCGAGCACCGTCTCGAGGGCTTGTTCGAATGAAAGGATCATCGGGAAGTCATGCTCGTTCGCGCAGGGGCGATGAAATGACCGCGCCAGAATCAGCGGGCGGCGAACAAGCTGGCGCCGCAGCTCCGTTCGTCCCAAATGGTCTGTTCACGGCCGGGACCGGTCGAGATCATGGCAATCTCGACGCCCACGGCATCGGAGAGGAAGCGAAGATAGTCCTGCGCGCGGCTGGGCAGTTCGGAGTAATTTCGCAAACCGAAAGTGGACTGCTGCCAGCCGGGAAGGTTCTTGTAGCGCACGCGGATGCTTTCCAGGACCTCAATCTCCGCCGGGAACCCGTCCAGCCGCCGGCCTTCGACCTCGTATTCCACTCCCACGGGAATTTCCGCCAGGTGATCGAGAATGTCAAGCTTGGTGATAAGGAGCGCCCGGAGATCATTGAGCCGCGCGCTGTAGCGGACGGCTGGGACGTCGAACCATCCGCAGCGGCGCGGGCGGCCGGTCACCGCTCCGTACTCGCTTCCCCGCTCGCGCAGTTTTTCGCCCTCCGGCCCGGAGACTTCTGTAGGAAAAGGGCCGCTCCCGACGCGTGTGGTGTAGGCTTTGGTGACGCCCACCACTGCCCCAATGCGCGTTGGGCCAACGCCCGTGCCGGTTGAGGCGCCGCCCGCCGCGGCGCTCGAAGAGGTGACGTAAGGGTACGTTCCGTGATCAAGGTCGAGCAAAGTCCCTTGCGCGCCCTCGAAGAGCACCCGCTTGCCGCGGTCCATCTCGCCGTTCAGAAATGCGGAGGTGTCGGTGAGCGCGGGGACCACCCGCGGGGCGAGCTCCAAACACCGCCCGGTCATGGCCTCTTTCGAGATCACGCTTCCCGGAAAGAGCGCAGAAGCCAGCCGGTTCTTCTCCTCGAAAACCGCAAGGCACTTTTGCCGAAAACGCTCGGAATCACGCAGGTCGGAAGTCCTGAGGCCGCGCCGGCCGGCTTTGTCCTCATAGGTGGGTCCAATGCCTTTGGCGGTCGTCCCGATCTTCGCTCCGCCTCGTGCCTGCTCGGCGGCAACCTCGTGCGAGCGATGATAGGGCAGAATCAAGTGCGCGCGGTCGCTCACTCGCAAGCGCGGGGCGGCGTCGATCCCAGCTTTCGCCATGGTGTCGAGCTCGCCCACCAGCGCCTCGAGGTCCACCACGACGCCGTTCCCAATCACCGCGATCTTGTCCGGCCGCAGGATGCCGCTCGGCAGGAGCTGGAAGACAAATTTTCGGTCGTCAATTACCACCGTATGGCCGGCGTTGGCGCCGCCCTGGTAGCGCGCCACGATGTCAAAATGTTCGGCAAGGGCGTCTACCACTTTCCCCTTACCCTCATCACCCCATTGGACACCGACAACCACGATGCCTCGGGCTGTCTTCACGAGCTTCCCTTTCGACCCGGTTCTATCTACCGGGATACGCTAACCGCAGCGCCGGAACTGGCCGAGCGCCGGGGCTCCGCCATGAATTCCGGACACCCAGCGCCCGCCCCCGTTGGCACACAGGCTATCACTCGTCGCGAACCCGCGTGCCCGCGATCCGAGCAGCGGGCCTCCGCGGACTTGAGGGACGCGCGGTAGCGGGAATCAAAGATGTTTCTGGAGCAGCTTGGCGATGTGATCTTTCGACGTTGCCCCGACGATTTGCTCTTGAATCTGGCCGTCCTTGAAAATCAGCAGCGTCGGGATGCTGCGAATATTGAAGCGGCCCATCACTGACTGATTTTCGTCCACATTCAGCTTCCCGACCTTGGCTCGGCCGTCGTATTCATGGGCAAGGGCCTCCACCGCCGGCGCCACCATCCGGCAAGGCCCGCACCACTCCGCCCAGAAATCCACCAGAACGGCCCGATCTGATTTCAAGACTTCCTGCTCGAAATTCTGGTCGGTGAATTGCAAAACGTTTTCTCCTGCCATTCGCCCTCTCCCCGCCCCGTTCAGCCCCGGGAAGGAGCCGCAACTGCCGCGGGCCTGGATTTAGATTTTTCTTTCACGAGCATTTGATAAATCTTCTCGTACTGTCTCGCCGAGGTCGCCCAGGAGAAATCCTTCCGCATGCCGTTGAGCATCAACCGCCGCCAAGCCGTTTGGTTCTGAAACGCTGTCACGGCTTCCTTGAGCGAGGCGAGCAAAGCTTTGGGCGAGTACTCGTCGAATTTGAAACCCGTCCCGGAATTCCCGTCGAACGCCTCGATCGTGTCGTCGAGGCCGCCTGTCGCGCGCACGACGGGCACGGTGCCATACTTGAGGCTGTAAATCTGGTTCAGACCGCAAGGTTCGTACCGGGAGGGCATCAGAAAGATGTCCGCTCCGGCCTCAATCTGGTGCGCCAGGTTGTTGTCGTACGCCACTTTGGCGAAGAACTTGTCGGGAAATTTAGCCGCCAGGCGCTTGAAAAGGTCCTCGTAGAGCGGCTCGCCGGTTCCCAACGCCACAACATAAATGTCCATCGCCATCAGCGGTCCGGCAATGTCGGCAATCAAGTCAAAGCCCTTTTGGGCGGCGAAACGCGCGACAATTCCAATCAAGGGGCGCTCGGGCCGCACGTCCCTGGCGCCCATGCCCTGGAGCAAGGCTTTCTTACATGCCAGTTTGCCTTTGACGTCGGCGGGCGAAAAGTTCGCCGGAATCAGCTTATCCGTCGCTGGATCCCAGGCGTCATAATCCACTCCGTTTAAGATTCCCGTCACACGCCCCGCCCGACTTCGCAGAACTCCATCCAGCCCGCACCCATATTCCTCGGTCTGTATTTCCTCCGCGTACTTCCGGCTGACGGTATTGATGAAGTCCGAGAATACCAGGCCGCCTTTAAGCAAATTCACCTTGCCGTAGAATTCCAGGCCCTCGATCGTGAAAAGCCCGGCATGGAGCGAAATCTGTGGAAGGATGTGTGGCGGGAAGAGCCCTTGATAACCCAGGTTGTGCACGGTTAAGAGAACCGACGTGCCGGCGAAAAACGGATCACTGGAATAGAGATTGCGAAGATAGATGGGAACGAGCGCAGATTGCCAGTCGTGGCAGTGGAGGACATCCGGAGGGCCCCCGGTTCTCTTGATAGCCTCGAGCGCCGCCAGTGAAAACGCGGCAAACCGCGCGGCGTTATCCGGGTAGTCTGTGCCCTTATCCTGGTAAAGTCCGTCGCGGCCGAAAAACTCCGGCAGGTCCACAAGCAGTGTGTGAACGCCTTTTGACTCACCGCCATCCTGGATGGCCGCAAAGCGAAATCCCGAGGCGAGTGGGATCGTCAGGCTGGCGAGGGGAGGAAGAACGTTACCCGGTTTGGTCATCCGGTAGCGAGGTAGGATAACTTCAACCGGCTGCCCGGCTTCAGCCAGCGCTTTGGGCAGCGACCCGACGACATCAGCAAGCCCCCCGGTCTTCGAAAACGGGACGCCTTCGGAAGCGACAATGACGATGCGCATAGTTTTTCCTAGCGAGCGATAGGATTAAGAAACATTTACGTTAGAAGATGCTTCGAGGGTTGTCAAGAGAAAGCGGTTGACAGATGTTGACAGGCGCGCTCGCGCAGCGGAAAGTGGCTCCTGATGACCCGTCGCCCCAAATTGGGCCAACACTTTCTCGCCGATACCGCATACCGCCGTAAGATCGTGGAATCGCTCGACATGGGAAAGGGCGACTGGACCGTGGAGGTAGGCGCCGGGCGAGGCGAACTCACCGAGCTACTTGCCCGCAGCGCGGCGCATGTGATCGCGATCGAGCTCGACGCCAAGCTCGTCGCCGGACTCAGGCAAAAGTTTCAGGATGATGAGCGCGTCGCGATCGTTGCCGGCAGTATCCTTGATCTGGATCTCGCCGCACTTGTTCGCCGGGCTCCGGAGGGAAAATGCCTTGTCTTCGGCAACCTGCCGTATTACATCACCTCGCCCATTCTCCATCGTCTCCTCGAGGCGCGCGCGGGCATTCGGGCGATGGCGCTCTTGATGCAGCGCGAGGTGGCCGAGCGAATCGTGGCGGAACCGGGCAATAAAAAGTTCGGCTATCTGAGCGTGATGGCTCAGCTCCTCGCGCGGCCAACGATTCTTTTCGACGTGCCGCCCGGCGCCTTTTCGCCCCGCCCGCAGGTTCTCTCCTCGCTCGTCCAATTCCGCATGTCCCCGATGTTCCCGGAATGGACCGCTATGCGAACGGAGCGGTTTCTGAATTTCGGCAAGCGGTGCTTCGGGCAGAAACGGAAAACCCTGCGCAATAATCTCGCCGCCTTCTATCCGCAGGGCGGCCTAGATCGAGCGCTCGAACTCTTACGTCTGCCGGCGGGGGTACGCGCCGAGCAAATTCCCATTTCGAAGCTTGCAGACCTTTTCGCAAAGCTTGAATGCCGTTAGAATGTTCTGAAAGTGAGGAAGCGTGCGTTGGGCAAGATTCCTTCGAAAACGCCCAGCCATACGCCTCGCTTCGTTCCGCATCCTCAAGATGTGTTACGATGAGCCATTGAGCAGGGCTCAAAGGAGACAAGCATATCCCCGCCGCCACTCATAAACTGAAAGCCATTCCGCTCGGAGGCCTGGGCGAATTCGGGATGAACATGATGGCCTTCGAGTATGGCGATGCCATCGTGGTGGTGGACAGCGGCCTCATGTTCCCGGACTCGGAGCTCCTGGGCGTGGACATCGTGGTCCCGGACATCACCTACCTGCGAGAGAACCAGAGCCGCCTTAAGGCCATCCTGCTGACGCACGGCCACGAGGACCACATCGGCGCGCTGCCTTACGTGCTCGACGACGTGCAAGCACCCGTGTACGGCACGCCGTTCACGCTGGCTCTGGCGCGCTCGAAGCTCGAAGAGCACGGCCTGGCGGACAAGGTGGAACTGCGCGAGATGCTCCCGAGCCGGCCCTTCGAAGTGGGCCCGTTCCACGTGGAGTTCATTCACCTAACGCACAGCATCATTGAGGCTGGAGCCATCGCCCTGACCACGCCCGCCGGCACTATCATTCATACAGGCGATTTCAAATTCGATCCCACTCCCATGGACGGCCGGACAAGCGACTTGCACACGCTGGCCGACTACGGCCGCAAGGGGGTGCTGGCGCTTTTCTCCGATTCCACCAACGTCGAGCGGCCCGGCATGACGCCTTCGGAACGCTCGGTTCGCGAGCGCCTGTTCGAAATCTTCGCGGAAGCCCCGGCCCGTGTGCTTATTTCTTGCTTCTCAACTTCCTTGCATCGGCTACAACTGGTGGCCGATCTCTCCGAGGAGTTCGGCCGCCGCCTCGCGTTCGTCGGCCGCAGCATGCTGCAAGTCTCTCGAACGGCGCTCGAGATGGGCCGCCTGCACGTGCCCGAGGGCTTGCTGATTCAACCCCAAGACATGCGCAAGCTTCCTCGCGACCAAGTCACGATTCTCCTGACGGGCAGCCAAGGCGAGCCCATGTCGGCGCTGTCCCGAGTGGCGGTCAAGAGTCATCGCTGGGTCACGGTCGAGCCGGACGACGAAGTGGTGCTTTCCGCGCGGGTCATACCGGGCAATGAGAAGTCCATTTTCCGCGTCATTGACCACCTTTACAGGAGAGGGGCCCGCGTCCATTATCACGACGGAAGCGTTCCGCCCGTCCACGTATCGGGGCACGGGAGCATTGAAGAACTGAAGCTGATGCTGAACCTGGTCCGCCCGCGGTACTTCGTCCCGGTTCACGGCGACTACCGCCAACTCCACCGCCACGCCGCGATTGCCAAGGAACTGGCGGCCGTCTCCGGCGAAGTCTTCATCCTGGAAAGCGGCGACGTGCTGGAGCTCGACGAGCAGGGCGCTCGAAAGGCCGGTCGAGTAAAAGTGGGGAAAGTTTATATTGACGTCGGCACGCTGGACGAAGTGGAAGAGGAAATTCTGAAAGAGCGCCGCCATATCTCCGAGGATGGCATCGTCATCCCCATCCTCGCCATCAACGAGCACACCGGAAAGCTCGAAGCGGAGCCGGAAATCGTCTCGCGGGGATTCATCCCGCTCGCCGAGGCGCCCGAGCTGGTCGAAAGCGCCCGCGAAGTCATTTTGAAAACCGTCGAGAAATCCAACCTCGAAGAGATCCGCGACTGGGGCGTTATCAAGGAAAAAATCCGCACCGCGCTGCGCCGCCACTTCGACCAGGAAACCGGCAAGCGGCCCATCGTGCTGCCGGTGGTCCTGGAAGTGTGACGATTTTAGAATTTGGATTTTAGATTGTGGATTTTGGATTCGAGACCTTTCATTCCCAAGCTGGCCGCATTTTTTAGCATCGGCGGACACACTCCAACGAAACGGTGATCCAGCGCGATGAACTCGATAGATGCAGACGATCATGGGGTAGGATTGGCAGGATTTGGAAGACGGGAACTGTGGCATGAACGAGCAAGCGTTCAAGGACAGAACTAGGAAGTTCGGCCTTGCTGTCATTCGGTGGGTTGAAACATTGCCGAAAAACCGGACGGCGGAAGTTGTCGGGAGGCAGTTGTTGCGCTGCGGGACGTCGGTAGGCGCCAATTATCGGGCGGCGTGTCGTGGCAGGTCTATCTCCGATGTCATCGCGAAATTGGGAATCGTCGAAGAGGAGGCGGATGAAGCTATTTACTGGCTCGAGCTGCTGGCAGATTTAAACATCGCTTCACCGGAGCAGGTAAGCATTTTGGCAAAGGAAGCCGACGAGCTTGTCGCCATGACGGTCGCCTCCATCAAAACTCTTCGAGGGCGAAGGCAAGATGGCAGCGTAGGCGTTTCCAAGTCCAAAGAACGAAATGCAGAATCCAAAATCCAAAATCTAAAATCCAAAATTTAGATGCCCCTCTATCAAGCGATCGTCCTCGCCATCGTTCAAGGTTTGACCGAATTCCTGCCGGTATCGAGCACCGCGCACCTGGTGCTTTTTCCCTGGCTGCTCGGCTGGAACGACCCCGGACTGACGTTTGACGTGGCCCTTCACGCCGGAACGCTTGTGGCCGTGGCGGTTTATTTCCGACGGCTGTGGTTCCGAATGGTCGGTGCCGCTCTGGGCCATGGCGCCTCGACAGACACCGCGCGTCTCGAGCGGCGGCTGTTCTGGTTTCTCGTCATCGGAACCATTCCAGGGGCGATTGTCGGCATGCTGCTCGAGCGCGCGGTCGAAGAGAAGTTCCGCCAGCCTTGGCTCATAGGGATGTCGCTCATCGTAGTTGGAATCCTGATGTGGGCAGGCGACCGGGCGGAATCGCACGAAAAGCCGCTCGAGCGGACGAGCTTGGCCGACTCGCTTTGGATCGGCGCTGCGCAAGCTTTCGCCATTGTGCCCGGCGTTTCGCGGTCGGGAGCAACAATGACCGCCGGCCTTTTTCGCGGCCTGACCCGCGAGGCCTCGGCTCGCTTTTCCTTCCTCCTCGCCACGCCAATCATTACGGGCGCAGTGCTGGTCAAGGGCTTTGAATTGCGCCACACGGGGCTGGCAGCGGACATGCGCCTTCCGTTCGTCGCGGGAATCGTCGTCTCGGGCCTAGTCGGATATCTGGTGATTGCCTTCCTGATGCGCTACCTGGCCCATCGTACCTTTAAGATTTTCGTGATTTACCGCGTGGCATTAGGCGTGATAGTATTGGCAACGGGATGGTTCTTGCTTCACGCCTAGCTTCCGGGACATAGGCGCCCGAATGTGTACGGGCGCCATTGCGTCCCGAGAGACTGTCAAGCAATCCGGCCGGTTCGGAGCAAAAGGGGGGAGCACTATGCCCAGCGCATCCACCGCCGCTACTCCGAAGGGAACCGCCGCCGGCCAGTCCCCCGAAAAACTTCGCCTTCTCGACTCGCGGCGGCTCTCGGAGCTTCTCGGCTTCCTGTTGTGCGTTTTGGGGCTTTTGCTTTTCCTGAGTCTCGCCTCTTACCTTGCGTTCGACCCATCCCTCAACACCTCGGCCCACTTCGCTAACCACATCCACAACTGGATCGGCCCTGCCGGCTCCTACACCGCATATGTCCTGTTTCAGGCGTTCGGCTGGGCCGCCTACCTGATTCCCGGTACGCTCATGGTGGTTGGCGTGGCAAAACTTCGCGACCGTCAGCCAGGCGCCCCGCTGGCCAAGAGCATCGGGGCGTTGACGCTCATCGCATCGGCGTCGGCGATCCTCGAGTTGTTCCCGCTAACGCCCATGGTCGGCGAGACGGTCCGTGGCGGGGGCCTCGCCGGTTACCTCATCGCTCTAGGTCTGGTTGGCGCCTTAAACGCCGCCGGGGCATGGATTGTCGCGGTGGCTCTTTTTCTGACTTCCCTCTTCCTCCTAACGCGGTTTTCGTTTTCGTCCGCGGCGGAATTCTCCAAGGCTTGTTGGGACTCAACCCAGTCGTGGCGCGCGCGGTGGAGTGAATGGAGCGAGACGCGCCGCCAAGAGCGGGCGCGCCGCAAAGTGGAACTTCACCGCCTCATTGGCAAAGCTCCCATAGTTAGCCGCAGGTGCAATCAGATCCGTCCTGCCCAAGCCGATTCCTTTCGCGACTCCTCCCGATATCTCGCCCGTCAAGCCGGCCGAAGCGCCTGTAGTAAAAGCTCAAGGGCTGGCGGAGTCTCAAGATCCGACAGAACCTTCGAGACGGCTGGCGCCGAAGATCGTGGGCCGGGGCGGTCATGCCTACAAGCTTCCGAGCGCCACCATCCTGCGCCCTCCGGACGACCAGCAAAGCGTCAACGAAGACGACTTGAAGGAGCGTGCCGCCCAGTTGACCAGGAAGTTCAGCGAGTTCGGCGTGACGGGGACGGTGACGCAGATCCATCCCGGCCCCGTGGTGACCACCTACGAATTCAAGCCCGAAGCCGGAATCAAGTACAGCCGCGTTACCAATCTCGTGGAAGACCTTTGCCTGGCGCTGCGCGCCGAATCCATTTTCATCGAGCGCATCCCGGGCAAGTCCACGGTGGGGATTGAGGTTCCCAACTTCCACCGCGAAATCATCTTCCTTCGCGAGATTATTGAGTCGAGTGATTTCGCAACGTCTTCGTCGCGGCTGACGCTTTGCCTGGGCAAAGACATCACGGGCAAGACCAAAGTCGGGAACCTGGCCGAGATGCCGCACCTGCTGATCGCGGGCTCCACAGGCGCCGGCAAGAGCGTGGCGCTCAACGCCATGATCGTCTCGATCCTATTTAAGTCCACGCCGGACGAGGTCAAGCTCATCCTCATTGATCCCAAGCGCCTCGAGCTCGGCCTCTACGAAGGCGTCCCGCACCTGTTCACGCCCATCGTCACGGAACCCAAACAGGCGGCAAACGTTCTGCGCCGCGCCACCCTGGAAATGGAGGAGCGGCTGAAGAAGCTCGCGGCCCATGGCGTCCGCAATATCGAGCAGTACAACAAAATTTTCGAGCCGGAATCCACGCTCGATCTATTCGACGCCAGCGGCCAGCGCGAGCAGGCCCTGCCTTACATCGTCATCGTCATTGATGAGCTGGCCGACCTGATGATGGTCGAGCCGCAAAACGTCGAGGAGTCCATCACGCGGCTGGCCCAGATGGCGCGCGCCGTGGGCATCCACCTCATCCTCGCTACGCAGCGGCCCTCCGTGGACGTGATCACCGGCCTCATTAAGGCCAACCTGCCTTCGCGCATGTCCTTTCGCGTGGCCTCGAAAGTGGACTCGCGCACGATCCTGGATGCGAACGGCGCGGAGGCGCTTCTCGGACGCGGCGATATGCTCCTCATGCCGCCCGGCACGGCGCGTTTGGTGCGTCTCCACAGCCCGCTGGTCACCGAAAAGGAAATCGGACGGGTGGTCGAATGGTGGAAGGAACAGTCGCAGCCCCGCTACAACGAAGAATTCTTGAAGCCTTTTAAGGACAAGGAGCGGAACGCCGAGTCCGAAGAAGAGGCTGACGAGGAGTTGGACGCCGAGCTGGATGAGGTGTACGACGAGGCCGTGCGGATCGTCGTCGAATCCGGAAAGGCCTCCACATCCCTGTTGCAGCGGCGGCTTCGCCTGGGGTATGGTCGTGCCGCGCGCCTGATTGACATGATGGAGAAAGACGGCATCGTCAGCGCGCCCGACGGCTCGCGACCTCGCGAAGTCTTGAAGCGGCCCGACTGGCTGCAAGAAGTGGATAAGTCGCTCCGTTAGAGCGGACCGCTGGTCGCGGTCGGGAGCCCGGCGTGAAGGAGCTTACCCATGATTGCCGAGCCGCAGTCGGAACGCCGACGCCGCTCCCGCCTCCAGCACAAAGTCCGCGTCATCGTCAGCGGCACCAGCCTCGACGGCCTGAACTTCGTGGAGGACACCGATACCATCACCGTCAGCAAACATGGCGCCGCGGTTCGCACCACCTACCATCTTCGACTCGGCCAGGAGGTGTTGGTCCGCGTCAAGGAAAACAACCGGGTCGCGCAGTTCCTGGTGGTGTGGCTGGGCGAACCCGGAACGCCCAGCGAAGGTAAGGCCGGCCTGGAATGGGTGGACCCGCGCCGCTTTTGGGGGATCGATTTTGCGCCCGAGGATTGGGGAAAGGATTAGCCAAAGATATTTTGAAATTTTTTTCGCAATCTGTGAGCAGTTGACAGTTAACAGTCGACAGTAAAAAGCACAAAGGCAAAATGCTCTGACGCAACTCAGATTTTGTTGAATGGCCCCTGTTCGACATTGTTGACGTAAGAAACTAATCCCGGGCAAATCCTCGGGCCGCCCTGTTCTCGCGCCGGCCCTCGAAGCCCGCGCTGACAAATAGGCATCGCCGAACCTTAAAGGTTGCTGAAAGCCGTGGTCTTGTTGACAGAATGCCAAGAGCTCACCAAAATAGATGGTTGTGCCTGCGGTAGCTCAGGTGGAAGAGCGTCCCGAGAAGTCGGGAGGGTCGGCGGATCCATCGCCTCACATCCGTCGGCGGTAGCTCTTCTCTGGCTACCGCGCGCGTTTGTGCCGCGGTAGCTCAGGTGGTAGAGCGCAGCCCTGAAAAGGCTGGCGTCGGCGGTTCAACTCCGTCCCGCGGCACCAT
>QHZO01000114.1:15567-21823 GCA_003224695.1 Acidobacteriota bacterium | reverse complement strand
AGAAGCTGATCGAAAGCGAGCGCAAGCTGACTCGGCCCGAGGGCTTGCCGGGGCGGCCGTGGTACCGGCATGAAATCTACGCGCCCGGCCTCTACACCGGCTACGGCGTCAAGACCATCCCGGCTGTCCGCGAGGCGATTGAGTTGAAACATTGGGAGGAGGCCGACAAGGAAATTGGCGTGGTCGCTCAGGTGATCGAAGACGAGGCCGCGCTGATTGATTCGGCCTCGAGCGAGCTCGAACGGGCCGCGATGTGACGGGTCGAGTCTGGCGAGCTGCGTTTGATGTAAAAAGATACCCAGCCCAACTTAGATCTTCAAGTTTGCGCCGCATCGTTCATGAAGAAGCGGCGGGCTTCGCGCCCCCAAACCTGTGCCGCATCCATTCAAATTGCCCCGCGCTGGTTCGGTTGACGGGGAGCGGCGTGGCCCGTAGAATCGGAACTCGATCGAAAGATGAGGGAGAAAGCCAATGCCGCGGCCATTCATCAAGCGTCCCTCACCGGGCCGACGGATGTTCTATCCCTGATTGGCAATACCCCGTTGATGCGCCTCGAGCGGGTCGGGCGCGAATTGCCCCAAGTCGAGCTCTACGCCAAAGCCGAGTGGGCGAATCCAGGCGGCTCGGTAAAAGACCGCCCGGCAAAAAACATCATCCTCGAAGCCGAGCGAATGCGGACGATGTCGAAAGACAAGATTCTGGTGGATTCGACCTCGGGAAACACCGGCATCGCCTACGCCATGATTTCGGCGGCGCGCGGCTATCGGGCGCGGCTCTTCATGCCGTCCAACGTAAGCCTCGAGCGCAAACGTATTTTGCGCGCATACGGCGCGGAGATTGTCTATACCGACCCGATGGAAGGCTCCGACGGCGCTATTCGCCGGGTGCGTGAAGTCGCCGCCGAAAACCCCGAGCTCTATTTCTACGCCAACCAATATGACAACCCGGCAAACTGGCGGGCGCATTACCAGGCCACCGGACCCGAAATCTTCGAGCAAACCGCGGGGCGCATCACGCACTTTGTCGCCGGGCTTGGCACAAGCGGCACGTTTGTGGGCACGGCTCGCCGCCTGAAAGAATTAAAGCCTGATGTCCGCTGCATCTCCTTTCAGCCCGACGCGCCATTTCACGGCCTCGAAGGCATGAAACACATGGCGACGGCAATTGTGCCGAAAATCTACGACCCGACGGTTGCCGACAGAGACTTGGCCGTTTCGACCGAAGACGCCTACGCAATGGCCCTGCGGTTAGCTCGCGAAGAAGGGCTTTTGGTCGGCGTCTCATCCGGCGCGGCGATGGTGGCCGCGCTCAGGGTCGCCAAGGAAGCGCGCCACGGCGTCGTCGTGACCGTTTTTCCAGACAGCGGCGATAAATACTTGAGCGAGCGGTTTTGGGACGAAGCAGGAACGGCTGACGGCTGAAGGCTGAAGGCAGAAGGCATCACCGCTCAGAGGTCCTGAGCCCGGGCCCATTATAAATGGCAACCCAGAAGGACAGGACTTCGAGCTTCATGTGGTATCATTTGGTTCATGGTCAGCGCCAAGCCAAAGTTTGTTTTCACTCCGGACGACCGCAAGGAGGCAATTCTTCTCCGCGTCGGCGACTATCGACGCTTGCTCGAGCGGATCGAGGACCTTGAGGATGCGGTGGCGCTGGACCGCGCTGAAGGAACCTCGAAAAAGCTCGTTCCTTACGAGAAAGTTCACGCGCGCCTTGGACCCTGAAGGCTGAACGCATTGCCCTTCCAGATGGAATTTGAAATGAGTATCAAAGCCAGCCCGCGGGAACTCGACGCAATTCGCGGCCACGCCGCGCGCGACTACCCGAACGAGTGTTGCGGCATACTGCTCGGACGCGAGGTGGACCGAGCGAAGGAGGTTTCGGAAGCCGTGCCGCTTAAAAATCTGCGGACTGAGCCAGATAAAGCGCAGGCGGTTCTGCCTTTGGAAGCACCGGGCAGGGAATCGGAGCGGAACCGATTCTTGATAGATGAAAGTGGAAAAGGACGCCCGCGCGCGGGGACTCGACGTGGTCGGATACTATCATTCGCACCCGGACCACCCGGCGCGGCCTTCGAACTACGACCGCGATCACGCCTGGCCGTGGTATTCGTACCTGATCATCTCCGTCGAGCGAGGCAAAGCGGGCGAGCTCCTGAGTTGGACGCTCTCTGAAGACCGTTCAAGGTTTGACCCGGAGTCGCTCGAGGTTCGGAAACCTTCCTCAGCGGCTTGAATCTAATCATCCTAGAGCGGGGCGAAGTTGCACGAATGAGCTGCTGAGATTAATATAAATAGGGGCGGGGAAACCCAAAGATTATGTCCGTGAAAGTGATTATTCCGACTCCGCTGCGAGTTTACGCGGGAAAGAAGGACGCCGTCGAAGTCGAGGCGGGGACTGTCGGTGAAGCCTTGTCCGGCCTGACCAGCCAGTATGCCGAGCTGCGCCGTCACCTCTATACGGAAGATGGCAAGCTGCGCAGCTTTGTGAACGTTTATCTCAACGACGAAGACATACGGTTTCTCCAAAAAGAACAAACCCCGCTCGGCGCGAACGATGTCATCAGCATTGTCCCTTCCATCGCCGGCGGAACCTCGCTCGGTTGCATCTGTAGCTAGCCTGGGTCCTCGGTAATGGGGTCCCGGGCCTTCCTCCTTGACAGTCTCCAGGCTAAACACCGAAAATTGAATTCGCAGCCGATTCGGAGCGCGGAGACTCTCCCGGCGTCGAAATTTTCGTTCGAAGGTGAAACGACATGCCCATTCTCGCGGAAACGCCGACAGCACGCTTGAGCAAAGACGAAATCCTACGCTACAGCCGGCACCTCATCATGCCCGAGGTTGGCATGGATGGACAGTTTAAGCTCAAGCAGGCGAAAGTGTTGACTATCGGAGCGGGGGGGCTCGGCGCGCCGCTGGCGCTGTATCTGGCGGCGGCGGGTGTGGGCAAGCTCGGCATGGTGGATTTCGACGTCGTGGACTTCACAAACCTTCAACGACAAGTGATCCACGGGACGAGCGACGTCGGCAGGCCGAAGCTCGATTCGGCGAAGGAGACCATCGCCGAAATCAATCCCAACGTCGAAGTCGTCCCTTACGAAACGCGGCTTACTTCCGAAAACGCGCTCGAGATCGTTAAAGATTACGACATCGTTGCCGACGGCACGGACAATTTCCCTACGCGCTATCTCGTCAACGACGCCTGCGTGCTCCTCGGCAAGCCGAACGTTTACGGCAGCATTTTCCGATTCGAGGGCCAAGCATCGGTCTTCTACGCGAAAGAGGGCCCATGCTACCGCTGCCTTTACCCGGAGCCGCCTCCGCCGGGGCTGGTGCCAAGCTGCGCCGAAGGCGGAGTATTGGGCGTCCTGCCGGGCATTGTGGGCTCGATTCAGGCGCTCGAGACCATCAAGCTCATCATCGGCCAGGGTCAGCCGCTCATCGGCCGGCTACTGCTCTTCGACGCGCTTCACCTGAAGTTTCGCGAGCTCAAACTTCGCAAGAACCCTGACTGCCCGGTTTGCGGCGCGCATCCGACGGTCACGAAGCTGATTGACTACGACCAGTTCTGCGGCGTGCGCGGCGAAGACCACATTGTGCCCGTCACCGTGCCGGAGATTTCGGCGCTCGAGGTCAAGCAGATGATGGACGAGCGGAAGCCCTTCGTCTTGGTGGACGTCCGCGAGCCGCACGAATACCAGATCTGCAAGATACCCGGCTCGAAGCTTATCCCCTTGGGCGACGTCCCGCGGCGCATGCACGAGCTCAACTCGGCGGACGAAATTGTTGTCCATTGCCGTTCCGGCCAGCGAAGCGCGCAGGCCGTGGGTTTTCTCATCAAGGCGGGCTTCCGCAAGATTCACAATCTCCGCGGCGGCGTGCTCTCTTGGGCGCGCGAAGTGGACCCCACGATGCCTGTTTATTGAGGAATTCCTCGCGCCCCAGCCGAATACAGAGCCTGCAGGCGCAAGTCGGCTCGAATTTGACTCGGCGTTATGGCCGGACACCAACCGGCCTGATGATCCGTCGTCAACCCTGACGTAATTATGCGGCTTGACTAGGTGGCTGCCTGGCTCGAAAGACCCGCTGGAGATTGTCCCAGAGGTCGTGCAAGATGTGGTCACGAGAAATCATGGGGCAACGATGGGATTGGAGCACTTGCATCGTTTTCGAATCGGTGGCTTCACCGTCAATCACCAGGACTTCCTCGATCAAAGTCGGTTGCATCTCCATGATGCCGGAAATGATCTGGCCTGCGGCGTTATTCGAGCAGTACAAGTCGAGCACAATGGCGTCATAGGTTTTTCGCCGCAGGAGGTCTAACGCCTCGCCTGCCCCCGGCACAGTTGTGCACAGGCAACCGAGGCTTTCCAATAGGGTGTGGAGCATTGTCCGCAAACTTTCCTCGTCTTCGACGATCAGGACTTTTCTACGGAGCCCGCTCCCCGGTGTATTCGGGTTCCTGCCTCGTCGGAATTCAGAGCCGAATTTAAGAATCATTGTCTTACGGCGACCGCTCGCCTCTCCGTTTGTTCTCCAACAACGTTGGCATTGTAACGAAGGACGTCGGCAAGCGCGGCAATCACGCGCGTCTCCCGAAGGTTTAAATGGTGGCACAGGATCCAAAACACCATCAGGGCGCGGAAATACGCGGCCAAGAATCGTTCTTCGACCAGATGGCGAGGCGGCGCATCAATGGCTTCCTTCATGAGATAGTCCAGATAATGGAAATCACACTTGAATGCGATTCTCAGCCAATAGTATTCCTCGGGCGTCCCGATGGCGTACGGCTGCGCAGGCAACCGTGCAAATTCCAGGTGTTCCGCCCGGGCGATGGTCTGGAAATAAGGCTGGTCAAATTCCCGCGCCAAGATTTTCTTGCTGACAGCCAGGAGTAAAGCGACAAACACAGACGAGGATATAACCAATACAAGTACCGGCAACAGCATTATGCCCGCCCCAACCGAGCTAATCATGCCGATGAACTAAACACCCGCCCGGCTCTGAAGAGCCTGGCTTTCCCCCCAGGACTATTTAACCCGCTCCGCCCTGGGACGTATGACAATCTACACCGGACGATATAAGCGCGCAATCGGGCGAATTCCCAAGATACCGAAAAAAGAAACCTGAAGGGCCATAGGGAGGGGGCTGTTCCACGACGGAACTGAGGGCGAAGTCGTGGAACGTCGGTGGAAAACCTCGTGCTAAGACCAAGGGGATGAGCCGTCTAGAGCCCAGCCCCGTGTCCGATTCTCAGTGCGGAGGGCCGAATTCACGCGCACCAGGAGGCTAAGGGTGGCGGCCGGGAATCGGGTGCAGCCATCCTGCTGCACGCCTTCTGGAAACGCTGATAAGCTTGGATTCCGCCCCCATTCACCAAGATAGAAGGGGGCTTTCGCGCGGTGCGGAGGACAAACCCATGCGGGATTTCAACAGTTTTTCCGAAAAGGAAATTCTGGCGCTTGCCATTTCCCTCGAAGAGGAAGACGAGCGCATTTATGCCGACTACGTGGAGGGTCTGCGCGCCGACTTTCCGGCCTCCGCTGCGGTCTTTGAGGGCATGCGCGTGGAGGAGTCGGGCCACCGCCGCAGATTGATCGAGCTCTTTCGCGAGAAGTTCGGCGAGCACATCCCCCTGATCCGCCGGCAGGACGTGAAGGGGTTTGTAGTTCGCCAGCCGGTGTGGCTGGCGCAGCCGCTCGACCTGGAAAAGCTGCACAAAGAAGCCGCGGCCATCGAAATCGAGACCAGGCGCTTCTACGAGACGGCGGCGGCAAAGGCCAGCGACGCGCGAATCCGCCAGCTCCTCGACGACTTGGCTGCCGAAGAGCGCCACCACGTCGAGCGGGCCGAAGAATTGGGCCGCGAGGAGTTGTCGGGGGGCGCCAAAGAGCAGGAGGAGCAGGCTCAGCGGCGGCTGTTCGTCTTGCAAGTCGTTCAGCCGGGATTAGCCGGCTTGATGGATGGGTCAGTCTCGACGCTCGCGCCAGTGTTTGCAGCGGCTTTTGCGACGCGTGACAGTTGGGCGGCGTTCGCGGTGGGCATGGCGGCCTCCCTTGGGGCCGGGATCAGCATGGGATTCGCCGAGGCGCTTTCCGACGACGGCACCTTGACGGGCCGCGGCCATCCCTTGCTCCGCGGTCTCGTCTGCGGAGTGATGACCGCCGTCGGGGGCGTGGGCCACACAATGCCGTTTCTCCTGAGCAATTTCCACTTAGCCATGGGTATCGCCATAGTGGTAGTTCTGGCGGAACTCA
>QHZO01000114.1:6307-15538 GCA_003224695.1 Acidobacteriota bacterium | reverse complement strand
ATCGCCGGCCTCCGCCATCGCTATATGGGTACGCCGCCCTTTTCCGCGGCGCTTCAAGTCGTGCTCGGCGGCTTGCTGGTCTTCGCCACGGGCGTCCTGATCGGCAGGGCTTGAGGCGGCAGGTTCTCTGCTTGGCGCAAGCATTCTCCTGGGTTACAATCCCTCGCTTCGACGGGGATGTTTGGCCAACCGGAGAAGTTTTTCCTTACGCGAGTCTTGGAGGAGGCGGCATGGGCTTGAAGGTTGGAGACACGGCGCCGGATTTCAAATTGCGAGCAGCGACGGGCGACGAAGAAGGTGAATTTCATCTGGCCGCGATGCGGGGCAAGACGGTGGTGGTGCTCTTCTACGCGCTCGATTTCACCCCGGTTTGAGTCCAGGAACTGACGGATGCTCAGGCGCGGCTCTCTGAGTTCTCCGCCTCGAACGCCCAGGTCGTGGGCGTCAATACGGACACGGTTCCTTCCCACATTGCCTATCAGAAAGAGCTCGGCGGACTTGCCTTCCCTCTGGCCTCGGACCGTTGGCCCTACGCCGAGACCGCTTCGAAGTACGGCATCTTCCCGCCTACGAAACATCCCGTGCCGTTCTCGAACGACCGCGCCGTGTTTGTTGTGGACGGGAGCGGACATATCGCTTGGTCGAAAGTTTACGAACTGAAGACGGTTCCGGATCTCGAAGAAATTCTGGCGGCCCTGAAAAACCTGTAGCGGCAAGCTGTGTCTAGCCGCGGTTTAAGACTTCAGCTCGGCGAGACGCCGCTCGCCGCTACAGCACCTCCCGGTCAACGAACCGCCCCGAGCAAGTACGGCTCGACATACGAGCGATAGTCATCGAGGGAGAGGGAGATGCCTCGCGGCTCCTCATCGAGCGTGCGGGCGATGAGTGCCATCGTGCGTTCGACGGCTTCACGCTTCGAACGGACCGCAGGGTCACCTTCGAGCGTGGTGTTCAGGTCGTAGCACCGCGCGGCTTGGTGCATGACCCGGAAGAGTTCAAATTCTTCGTCGAGCGACGCCGGGCGGGAGGCGGCCCCGAACAGGTGGTAGAGCGGCCGGGAAGGCGCCGCCTGTTTTTCCAGGCTGTCTATGAGCGCGCGCTCGGCTAGGTCGTCCACGGCGCGGTAGGCGTTGTAGGCGGTCTCGCGCTTGCCATCCGGCGTCTCACCGACCAACAGTCGCTCCATGAAAGCCTCGATGGGCAACTCGGCCAATACCGTCGGGTCGTGCTTGTTCCGCTTAAGAAGCATGACCGCGGCAAGCTTCACCGGCTCCATGGGATTTGTGTAACAGCGTTCGGCCGGCAGCACTTGGGACATGTCCAGCATGGAGCGTGCATTATCAAAGGCGATCAGCCGGGCCATGGCCCGCCTCAGCTCGCTCGTGGACAGATTCCGGAACACGGGGGCGTGCGATCCGTGACCCGGCAGCGATGAGAACGCTCCTTGGATGCCCGCTTCCGCGATGTCGAGAACGACATTTTGGACGACTTCGCGCTTCTGCTCCAGGAAACGGTCGGACACGTCGGGAACGTTTTCCTCTTTGGAAGAAGCGATTTCAAAGGCCGCGAGCGGGTAGTTTTCGACCAGATTTGTGCGCAGATAAAAAAGCTTTTCGGAAGTGTAGGCGTAAGCCTCGATGGGCTGCGTTAAGTCGAGGTCCGCGAGGGAGAGCGCAAGCGGGCGATTGTCGAGCGTCATGCCCATGAGCCGGGCTTGTTTGTCCGTGTGGTGTCCTTCGACCCAGCGATAAACTTGATAGCCGTGCGCCTGGCTTCCCTCCGAGCCATGGGCGGAAAGCAGGAACACGCGTTTGCCGTCTCGCGTCTGGTAGGTGTAGCGCACGTACACCCAATCGTCGGAATGGAAACGGGTCTTCGGATACGTCATGAGCCCGTAAGAGCTCGTGGATTTGCCCGTGCCCGTGGGCGCGATGTAGAGGACCCCTTTGCCCGCCTTTTCGACGCAGGCGCCGTGGATCGAGTGGATGCCAAATTCCGAGGCGAGAATTCTGCCCACCGCGCCCAGGACCCAGCTCTTGAGCTGTCCGTAATACGAGGTGTTGAAGAAGATGATGGTGTTTGTCGCGTGGCTGTAGTAGGCCGCCTCTTGCTCATTGGCCACACCGAGCAGCGCGAAGACCCGAATGCGCGGCTCGGCAGGCGGCGGCCTGAACGCGCGCGACCAATCGTCCGCGCTAAACCAGTTGTCCTTCCAGAAATCGAACAAGTGCGGGCTATTCGTCGTGAGGTGGTCCTGGGCCCTTTTGAGTAGTTTTTCCAGCAGTCCAGGCGCGTGGTCCACAGTCTTGTTATGAACCGCAGTCCGGCCTTTGGTCCTCGTGATGGTGTTCGTTAACCCGATCGGTGTCCCTGGCCATTCGCTCGAGTCAGGAGCTGGAGGCGGGGGGAAAGAATATAGGGGCTCGTCCGCCATTCAAATATCCTAATGACCGCGAATTTCTTCCATCGCCGATGACCTCAAAGACCCTCCCGGGCACCGCCGAGGTTTTCCCTTGAAATAAGGGCTGGAGATTTCCAATCTCGAGTGACGAGGCTTATTGCCGAATGTCCACTGCCATCATCTTCTGATCGGAGGAAATATCACACAGCTCCTTCCCATCCCGCCCGCGCCGAGCGGCCCCAGAATTTTATATACTCCGATTTTTTAACCCGCCGAGAGCGGCACCTTGAAGCATTATACAGCAACCGGCCGGGTTAGCGCTTTAGATTTTGCGCGAAAGGCACGGGCCGAACGCTTAAGGGCTGCTCAGTTCCCGGTCGTGGGTCAGTTTGGCTGGTTTAGAGGCGAGTTTATCTCGTCCGTCAGCCGACGGACGGTGTAAAGCCGCCGCTACAGCAAACTGAGACACTACCTAGTTCCCTCGTTCGTTGACTTGACTGGCTGCGCCCCCTATCATAGGAAACCGACTCGCCAATCATCCCCCAGGCTTAGTGAGGGGGAGAGCGCGCGGCCGAGCCCTGTCAATCCGAGACCGCGCCGCGCGATGAAGGCTGCTTGGCACTTGACCTTGAAAAACTCCTCAACGTCCGCCGGAGCGAGCTTCGTCCGGCGACGCTGCTCTTCCTTTTCCTTTTTCTTTCGATTGGAAGCTACATCGTGGGCCTGTCCGTAGGCCTGGCGATGTTTCTGAACGCCTTCCCGAACGGCCTGCCGCACGTCATCATGGCGACGGCGCTAGTGGTGGCCGGCTTCATCTCCATCTACATTCGCGTATCGGCGCGCGTGGGCCTGGAGAACCTGGTGACCGGGTCGCTCGCCTTCTTCGGCGCCAGCTTTTTCATTTTTTGGTGGATGACGCTTGGGCGCGGGCAATGGGTTTACGCGCTCATTTACGTTTGGGTCGGAATGGCGGGGGCGATGGCGCCTTCGATGGGATGGACGCTCGCCAATTACTTGCTCACCGCGCGCGAAGCCCGGCGGGTTTTCGGATTTATCGGGGCGGGGCAAGTGTTAGGCGCGCCGGTGGCAGGATTCTTCACCGCCGCAGCCACGCGGCACGTGCGCCCGGAGTCGCTGGTTCCCGTCATCGGCGTTTGCCTGCTCCTGTGCGCGGTGCTCACCAAATTACTCTTCCGCCAGCCTCGCCCCGAAATACTCGAGGTGCGCCGGCCTCGCGTCGCCGCGGACATTCCGAAGAATTTCCGCCAGATTGCTCTTCATATTCTGCACACGCGCTTTCTGCTGCTGATAACGGCGCTTACGGCTTTCGGCTGCGCCGCCACGACCATCATCGGCTACCAGTTCAGCATCATCGCCAAGCAAACGTTTCACAATAGGGCCGACTTGGCGGCGTTCTTCGCGCTATTTTCGGGTTTCGCAGGCGTCGCCGCTTTCGTGCTCCAGATGGTGGTCACCGGGCGGCTGCTGCGTTCGTTCGGGATTCGCGTGACGCTATTTATTCTGCCGGTGGTGTTTCTTGGCGGGAGCGCCGCGCTGCTGATTTTTCCCTCGATCCTTGCGGCGTGTTTTCTCAAGGGGAGCCACAGCCTGCTGCGTTTCTCCGTGGACAAGTCTTCCACGGAACTGCTCTACCTGCCCATTTCGCCGCCCGAGATCAAGAACCAGATCAAGCCGTTCATTGACGGCTTCGTTTGGCGCGCCGCGGACGGCATCGCGGGGCTAGTCTTGTGGTTCTTTTCCTCCAGTCTGAAATTTTCGCCCGCCCGAATGAGTCTGGTCAATTTCGCCTTTCTCGGCGGATGGCTGGCGATGGCCTATGGCGTGCGAAAGGAATACCTGAATGTGCTGAAGAAGGCCATCGAGACGCGGACGCTCGACCCAGAACGCGTGGCCATGGGAGGCATTCTCGATTCGACGACGGTGGAAGTGCTGGCGCAGGCGCTGGAGCGCGGCGGCGAGCAGAAGGTCTTGTACGGCTTGAGCCTGTTCGAGCTCGGCCGTCAGGCGAGCTGGCATCCGGCGCTGCGCCGGCTTCTCGAACACAACTCCGCCGCCGTCCGCTATCGCGCCCTGCGCTTGCTTTCGGACGCCGGCGACAAGGGAATCGTCGGGCAAGTCGAGAAAATGCTCCAGGACCCGGCGCTCGAAGTCCGCAGCGAGGCGCTGAGTTATCTGGTCACAGAAACCGGAGGCGACCCGCTGGTTCTGATGTCGGAAGATACCGGGTTGCCGGATTATGCCGTCCAGGGCGCTATCGTCGTGTATCTCGCCCGGTCTAGGCTCGCGGAAAGCTTCTCTGCGGCAAGGATGATTCTTGACTCGATGCTTCACCGGACGGACGCGGACCAAGCGCGAGCGCGCCTGGAGGCCGCACGCGTACTGGGATTGATTCCGCCGCCTTCGGAGTTCCACGATGAGCTTCTGGTGCTGCTCGGAGATGAGAATCCGGAGGTTGCCGAACAAGCCTTGCTCGCGGCGGGCAAAATCGCCGCCCGAGAGTTTTTGCCGCAGGTTATTCAGAAGCTATCCGACCCTCGTTTGCGCGGTCCGGCGCGAGCGGCGCTGGCGCTCTACGGCCCCCGTGCGCTCGAGGCCTTGCGCGATTGTCTGAACGATGCGACGCTCGCGCTCGAGGTGCGTAAGCGCATTCCCGACGCTCTGGCCGCCGTGCCCACAACCGAATCCGTGGCGGCGCTGGTCGAAAGCCTCGTCGAGAGCGATCCCGGGCTGCGCTACGACGTGCTGAAAGCTCTCAATAAAGTTGCCAGGACGAACCGCCCGCTATTCAGCGGCGGAGAAGAAGTGGCGGACATGTTCGAAGCCGAGCTCATGGGTTACTACCGCTCCTTTCAAATTCTGGCGGCGATTGATCGGAGGGCTGGGGCGGCGGCGACGATCGGCGAGGAATTTGAGGAGGATGCCCCGTTGCTCAGTCGCGCCGTGCGCGAGCGGATGAACCACGAGCTCGAGCGCATCTTCCGGCTCTTGTCGCTTCTTTACCCCGGGCGCGACGTTTATAACGCTTACCTCGGCCTGACCTCGGGCGACTCGCGCCTTCAAGCGAATTCGCTCGAAGTGCTCGAGCACGTCTTGAAGTCGGAGCACTATCGGCGGCTCATCAGCAGCCTTGATCCCGAGGTCGGCTTGTCGGAAAAACTGAAGATCGCCGAGCAGATTTGCCTGACGGCCGTCCGCTCGCGCGCCGAGGCATTGCGCATCCTCCTTCACTCGGACGACCTCTGGCTTTCCGCTTGCGCGCTTTACACGGTCGGGAAGCTGAAGCTCACGGAGCTTGAGGCGGAACTGGCCGGCGTGAAGCGCGACGGCGACCCCTTGCTCGCCGAAACTTGGGCGTGGACCGCGGAGCGGCTTAAGTCTGCCACCTCGGCATAGGCCTGTCCTCTCCTTTCCTTCGCTGCGTTAAGGGATTAGATTGCCAGAGGCCTTGAGGAGAACAAACTCGGTGGGCGGCGCGGGTGGGGAGGGAGGCATTTGAAGGTAGCCATTACGGGCGCGGCGGGGCTATTTGGGCATGGACTCGCCGAGGTGTTCTCCGAGCGGCACACGGTTTTCCCGCTTACCCGCGCCGAAGCTGACATTACGCGCGCCGAAGAGGTCCGAAGCGTCATCCGGCGGTCGAGGCCCGACGTTATCGTTCATCCCGCCGGCATCCCCGACCTCGACGTTTGCGAAGCCGATCCTGCCCGGGCGTTTCTTACCAACGTCCACGGGACCCGCAACCTCGTGGAAGCCGCGCGGGAGGCGGGTGCCGCGCTCGTTTACATTTCAACGGACGCGGTCTTCGACGGCAAGAAGAACGCGCCTTACACGGAATCGGATCCCACAATTCCTCCCACGGTCTATGGACGAACCAAGCTCAAAGGCGAGCAGCTCGTGAGCGGCCTTCCCGAGTTCTGGATATTCCGTGTCTCGGTGCTTTTTGGACCTGGAAAGAAGAACTATGTGGAGCGCGCCGTCACCAGGGCTGCCGCGGGCGAAACCTTTGTGGCCTCGTCCGACCAATTGGGGTCTGCCACCTACACGCTCGACGCCGCGCGGAAAATTCTGGAAGTAGTGGAGGCGCGCCGCTTCGGGCTATACCACCTATCGAATTCGGGGGTTTGCACACGGTTTGAGCTGGCGGCCAACGCCGTGGAGCTAGCTGGCTTCGACACGCGCCAAGTGGTCGGCAAACCCTCGTCCGAAATTGCGCGCCGCGCTGTTCGGTTGAAATATGCGGTGATGGCCATGGAGGCTTTGGGTGCGGCCGGATTCACCCCGCTTCGTCCCTGGCAGGAAGGGCTTGCCGAATACGTCGCCACTCTCCAACCCGCCGCATCCGCGCAAACGAATTGAACACGCTGGCGGCCTCAGGCCGGCTCGGAGGAGTTGGAGACTGTGGCTTGCTGGTGAAACTCCGCGTCGTGCCCGGGAACGATGCGGCCTCCGAGGGCGAGGATCCGCTCGCGGTCGCGCTGGTACTTTTCCTTGTTCACGGGGATCATAGTGAGGACCTGGTCGTCATGCTCGCGGCTGAGGAGAGCGTCGCCGGCAACCACCATGCGTTCTTGGCCGTCTGATATCAGGAGCGAGGCGTGCCCGGGGACGTGGCCGGAAGTGATAACCGATTCCAGCCCATCGGGGAGCGGCTGAGTTTCCATCCAGCGAAACCGCGAGGGCGAGCCCAGACGCGCCTCGTCCCACCAGCGCAGCGCGAACTTCCGCAGCGCGCCCATATAGCTCGGTGCTTTCTCGTAATCCATCACTTCCGGGTAGTACTTCAGCACCAGCTTCTCCCAATCATTTTCAACGCGCAGGTCGGCGTAAAGGCTCTTGGCCCAATCGTAGGATTCTTGCGGCGCGTAAATAAGGCTGTGGGAGAAGAGGCGATTGTTCAAGACGTGGTCCACGTGGAAGTGTGTGTTAACTACGATACTGATATCCGACGCCTTTAAGCCCTTGCGCGCGAGCGCGGCGACGAGCCATGACTCTTCGTGAGGAAGGCCAGTATCCACCACGATCCGGGTGCGGCCGTCGGAGACCAGCACGGAGGAAGCCCCCCGCAAGCTTCCTTCGAGAAGCACTTCAGTCCGCCAGACGTGCCGGTCCGTTTGTTCCTTCATTCGCGCAGGGTCCATCTTAGCAACAGCTTCTGATTCAGCCAAGGCGGACCCGTGCCTGGCGCCCCCACGCGCCATCCGGGCGGTGTTGAGCAATCCGCTCGCAAGGCACAGGCCACCAGGGGACGCCTATCCACTCGGCGTTTGCGCGGCAGGGGCCAAGCCGGAGGAAGCGGCAGGGGCCTCATGGCTTTCTTCCTCGATGACCCACCGGCGCAGGCGGAGGATGTCCGCCGCGCGCACGACCCCGACCGGTTTCGCCTGTGGATTCCGTTCGACCACGACGACGTTCTCCACATTCTGGCGCAACATATCGCGGCTAACCTCATCCACGGTCTCTTCCGGGTAAGCCAAAACGTAATCTTTGCGGGCGACGGCGGAAGCGCGGAGCCCGCCATTGGCCCCTTTGAGGAGGTCGTGGGCTTCCACAATGCCCACCAGCGTGCCGTCGGCGCGGACCACGGGCATGACGCCGGTGGCTTCCGGAGAAACCTCGAGGACCACGGAGCGAACCTCCGCGTCGGCGGAAACGGGTGTGAAGTTTTTTCGCATGATTTGCTCGATGCGGGCGCGCATCAAGACGGGTACCGAGTAATCCTGCCGGACGATTAAGCCGCGCTTGACAAGCTTCCCCGTCATAATGGATTCCCGGCTGAACAGCCGCACGAAGCCGTCGGAGACGATGGTGCAGACGATCAGCGGCAGCAGGGAATTCGGGTTCCGGCTGAGCTCGAAAAGGAAAACAATGGCCGTAAACGGTGCGCGCGCGATTCCGCCAAAAACCGCGGCCATTGCCACCAGCGCATAAAGGCCGGGATCGGAAATGGGTATGACGTGCTGCGCGCTCCTGAGCAAGGTCGCGAATGCCGAGCCCACGCCGCCGCCCACGATGAGCGAAGGCGCGAACACACCGCCCGTTGTCCCCGAGCCGAGCGAAAGCACCAGCGCCCAGAATTTCGCAAACGACACACCGAGCAATTGTGTCGCCGTCAGCCGGTCGTTGAGCATGTCCCGAATGGTGTCGTAGCCCGTGCCGAAAACCTGGGGATAGAAATAACCGATGACGCCGAGCAGGAGCGCGCCGATAGCGGGAGCCCACACGGCCGTCGGTTTGATGAACGGAAGGGTGCGGTCGAGGTGGTCAAATGTCTCTTCAAGCCAAGACAAAACCCGAATCATGGCGATGCCTGCGATGCCCATCAGAATTCCGAGCACTGCAAAGAGCCATAGCTCATTCACGCTCTGGAGCTCGTAGGCCGGCATCGGGAAAAGCGGCGCCCAGCCGACGAAATGAACGCGCACCGTTGTGGCGACCGCGGAGGCGATGGCCACGGGAATGAAGGAGCGCGCGCGAAATTCAAACAGCAGGAGCTCGATAGCCACCAGGATTCCGGCGAAGGGAGCAGTGAAGGTGGCGGCCATGCCGCCGGCGGCGCCCGCGGCAAGCAACACCCGCCGCTGGTAGGGCGTCAGGTGAATGGCTTGCCCGAATATGGAACCGAAAGCCGCGCCAGTCTGTATGATGGGCCCTTCGGCGCCGAACGGCCCGCCGGTCCCGATCGCAAACGCCGTGGCAAGCGGTTTGAGAATTCCCACGCGCATGCGCACCCGGCTCTTTCCCACCAGCACCGCTTCCATCGCCTCCGGGATGCCGTGGCCTTTGAGGGTCGGCTCCCAGAAATGCACCAT
>QHZO01000114.1:0-6284 GCA_003224695.1 Acidobacteriota bacterium | reverse complement strand
AATGACCCAGGCGCCCAGGTGATGGTGCACGGGGTAGGTCACCGCGAAGGACCAACGGCCAAAGAAGAAGAGGTTGGTGAACAAATAGATCAGCTCGAGCAAGCCTTGCGCGACGAGGCCGGCGATCAAGCCCACCAGCAGGGCATAGGCGGAAGTGGCGAGCACTTCGGGCTCGAGCGAGTGCCCGTACTCGCGAAACCACTTACGCATGAACGGCTGGGGCGAGGCGGAGCGCGGAGTCATGGCTGGTCCTTTCGATTCTTCTGTAGCGCCGGTCTATGACGGGCGATCACTGCCTTCCCGCGCCGCTCATAGTGCGGCGCTACAGCGGGGCCGTTTGGCTTCCCATAAGCGGCTCGGCGCGGCGGGCGGGTGGCGGCGAGCAATTCTCGGCGCAGACTTTCGATCTCGCGCCGGTGGAGCCGGGAGAGCTTTTTGAGGATGGTTTCTCCCTGGCGTGTCGCCGTCACCACGACGGTGCGCCGGTCGCGCCGGCCGGGTTCCTTCCGGACCAAGCCCCGGCGCGCCGCCCGCTCGACCAGGCCCACCACGGCGTTGTGGCGTTCTTGAAGGAACTCCGCGAGCTCGGAGACCGTGGCCGAGCCGAGTCCCGTAAAGCCCTTCACGCCGAGGAGCAACTGATGTTGTTGCGGGGTGATGCCCGAGGCGCGGGCCGTCTGCTCGCTGAAACGCAGGAAACGGCGCAGCTCGTAGCGCGCCCAGGCCAGGCGCTGCTCGAGCGGCGAGGCCCCGTTTTGCCTGTTACCGTTTAAAGTCAGCACACGGAAATTATATCACATTGCGATGTATCAACGCACCGCCTGCAGGGACGGTAAAGCAGACTTCGGCTCCCAGTAGGGCGGCGCAAGGAATTCCCCGCCGCTGCCATGGCCCCCTGTCAAGGCAGCGATCTCTCTCGCCCTCTTCCCGCTCACACTCTTCAACTCCACAGGGGGAATACGATGTAAGCTTTCAATTGCATTGCCATGAAACCGGTTGACAAACCTGGGGCCATCCAGTCAAAATAGCAGATTGCATCCTCAAATGGATTGCGGAGAGTAAGGTGACGACTTACCTTGCCAAACCGCGCCACCGTCAAGTGCGCTGGCGCGTGATTGACGCCGAAGGGAAAGTGCTGGGGCGGCTGGCGTCGCGGGCCTCGCGGGCATTGATGGGCAAAGACTCCCCCGATTGGACCCCGCACGCCGACCATCGCGAGGGCCTGATTATCATCAATGCGGAAAAAATCCGGCTCACGGGCGGGAAGCTCGACTCGAAAATCTACCGCCACTATACCGGCTATCCGGGCGGCTTGAAGGAAATAACGGCGCGGGACGTTCTCGCGAAAAAGCCCGAGCGACTGCTTGCCGAAGCCATTCGCGGCATGTTACCTAAGAGTCGCCTGGGCGACCGGCTGGCGACGCGTCTGCGAATTTACGTGGGCGGAAATTATCCCCACCAAGCGCAGCGCCCCGAGGCGCTCGATTTGGCGCGCGTGTGAGGCCGCTCTCGGCAGGTCGGCGCGGCAGTCACCGCGGGAAAGCAAAACGGCGCGGCCCCCTGAAGCTTGAGTTGAAACATTTGGAATTTAACACGCTAATCAAAAAGCCTGGAGATTTGTTATTCTGAGTCCGTCAGCCGACGGATCGGAATGACAAGCGAAGGGCTCAGCATGACATCATGGGCACTGTTTCATCAGCCTGATAAGGAGCTGCATTGACGGATCAGATGGAATATGGGGCTACCGGGCGGCGGAAGACATCCTGCGCGCGGGTTATCCTTCGGCCGGGGCCGGGCAAGATCACCGTGAACGACCGCCCGGTGGAGGATTATTTCCCGCTCGAATCCATGCGCAAGGAAGTGGCGCAGCCGCTTTTGGTCACCGATAACTTCGGCAAGTTTGATATTATCGTCAACGCGCAAGGCGGGGGCATTCACGGTCAGGTGGGCGCGGCCAAGCTTGGCATTGCCCGGGCGCTGTTGCGTGTGAACCCCGAGTTGCGCTCGAAGCTCCGCCAGGGCGGATTCCTGACCCGCGATCCACGCGCCAAAGAGCGCAAAAAATACGGGCAGAAAGGCGCGCGCAAGCGCTTCCAGTTCTCCAAACGCTAGGGACGTAGTGATCCGTCAGCCGACGGATGGCGACATCCGTCAGCCGACGGACAAATCATCAAGGAGGAATTTTGCCGAGTATCACGATGAAAGACTTTCTGGAGGCCGGCGTCCATTTCGGCCACCAGACTCGCCGCTGGAACCCAAAGATGAAGGAGTACATCTACGGGGAGCGGAACGGAATCTACATCATCGATCTTCAAAAGACCCTCAAGCATTTCAAAGACGCCGCGAAATTCGTTTCCGATCTCGCGCAGGATGGCAAGACGGTGCTCTTCGTGGGCACGAAGCGCCAGGCGCAGGAGGCGATTGCCGAGGAGGCGACGCGCGCCGGCATGTTTTATGTCAACCATCGCTGGCTTGGCGGGCTGCTGACCAACTACGCGACAATTCAGAAATCCATTCAGCGGTTGCGCGAGCTCGATGAAATGTCGAAAGACGGCCGCTACGAACTTCTCTCGAAGAAGGAGGTGCAGCGGCTGGAGCGCGAGCGGAAGCACTTGGAGCAGAATCTGGCGGGCATTCGGGAAATGCCGGGACTGCCAGACGCTTTAGTGGTGGTTGACTCGCACAAAGAAGAGATAGCCGTCCGCGAGGCCCGCAAGCTGGGCATCCCCGTGGTGGCGGTCGTGGACACCAATTGCGATCCCGACATGGTGGATTACGTCATTCCCGGCAACGATGACGCGCTGCGGGCGATCCGGCTGTTTGCCTCGCGGTTGGCAGACGCGATTTTGGAAGGGCGCCAGGTGGTGGTGGAACGCCAGCTCGAGGCGGAGAAGCTCGCGGCCGAAAAAGCCGCGGAAGAACTGGAAGCAGCCCGAGAGGCCGCCGCCGCGGCTATGTCGCGTGAGGCGGGTGTTTCCCCCGAAGGCGAAGTGTTTACAGAAGCCGGGGCGGCCCCGGGTGGCGAGCTCCCGGCCACGGTCGTCGCCGCCGAAGAAGTCGCCGACGGCCGCGTGCGTGTTCCCAAGAACCCGCGCCGAACCCGGGAAGGCAAGGGCCGCTCACACAAGGGCACCGGGAGCGAAAACGGGTTCGAGCCGGAGTCCGCGTAAACCCAAGAAATTGCATGGGCAACGTTCGGGGGAGGCGGGCCTGCTGTAGTTGGCAGACCTGCCTGCGGCAAGCAGGGCCGTGACCCGCGCCGCGTGCTTGCGTCTCGGAAGGATTGGATACGCAATGAGTATTCCGGCGGAGTTCGTGAAGAAATTGCGCGAGATGAGCGGCGCGCCGATGATGGAGTGCAAGAAGGCGCTCGAAGAGGCCGGCGGGGACACTGAGGCAGCCTTCACCATCCTCCGCAAGCGCGGGCAGGCCGCCGCGGCGAAGAAAGCCGGGCGCGCCGCGAACGAAGGCATCGTCGGTTTCTACATTCATCCGGGAAGCAAGATCGGGGTCATCGTCGAAGTCAACTGCGAAACCGACTTCGTGGCGCGCACTCCGGAATTTCAAGAATTGGCGCATGACTTGGCGATGCAAGTCTGTGCCACGGATCCTCGCTACATTCGCAAGGAGGACGTGACGCCCTCGGTTCTCGAAAAGGAGAAAGCCATTTTGCGGGAGCAGATTGCGGCTTCAGGAAAACCCGCGGAGATGGTGGAGCGGATTGTGGCCGGCAAGCTCGGAAAATTCTACGAGGACTATTGCCTTTACGAGCAGCGGTTCATCAAGGACCTTTCGGGCAGCTTGACCGTCGGCGAGCTGATCGCCTCGAAAGTGGCGAAGTTCGGAGAGAACATCATGGTGCGGCGCTTTGCCCGGTTCAAAGTCGGCGAAGGCTCCCGGCCCGCTTCGGGAGAAGAAACGGCGAGCTAGACACGCCGGGAAGACCGTCAGCGGCAGGCTGGCGGAAAGGGCAAGAAAGCGCCCCACCGAGCGACGCATGGAAACCCCGAAACCGGCTTATCACCGAATCCTGTTGAAGCTGAGCGGCGAGGCCTTGATGGGCCAGCAGGGCTTCGGCGTGGATCCGGAGACCGCCGCACGGATGGCGGGAGAAATTCATGAGGTTCACGACATGGGCGTCCAGACGGCCGTGGTCGTGGGGGGCGGAAATTTCATCCGCGGCGTGGCGGCCTCGGAGCGCGGGATTGACCGCGTGGTCGGCGACAACATGGGGATGCTCGCGACGGTCATCAACGCCCTGGCCCTCCAGAACGCGATCGAAAAATGCGGGTCGCCGACGCGCGTGGTAACGGCCATCGAGGTGCGCGAAATCGCGGAGCCGTTTATCCGGCGGCGGGTTATCCGCCACCTCGAGAAAGGGCGCGTAGTGATTCTCGCCGGCGGTACCGGGAATCCGTACTTCTCGACGGACACTGCCGCCGCTTTGCGCGCCATGGAAATCAAGGCGGAAGTCATTCTCAAAGCCACGAAAGTGGACGGCATCTATGAAGCCGACCCAAAGAAAGACGCGGGGGCGAAGATGTTCGACCATATCGGCTACCTCGACGTCCTATCGCGGCGTTTGGAAGTGATGGACACCACCGCCATTTCGCTTTGTATGAACAACAACCTGCCCATCGTGGTTTTCAATCTCAACGTTTTCGGGAACCTTAAGCGCGTGGTGATGGGAGAGAAGGTTGGCTCAACCGTCTCTCGAGCCGCGAGTGGGAGCGGCAGCCGATGATCAAGGAAACCGTGGCCCAGACGCGAGTGCGCATGGGAAAGGCGCTCGAGGATTTGCGGCACGCGCTCGCCGGAGTCCGCACCGGGCGCGCCTCGGCGGCGCTGTTCGAGCATGTCAAAGTGGATTATTACGGCACACCCACGCCCCTCAACCAAGTCGCAACGCTGGGCGTGCCCGAACCGACGTTGGTCACCATCCAACCTTGGGACCCGACCTTGCTGCCGGTGATTGACAAGGCGATTCGAGCTTCGGATCTGGGATTGAATCCGGCGAATGACGGCAAATTACTTCGCGTCCCCATCCCGCCGCTAACCGAAGAAAGGCGCAAAGAGCTGGTGAAACACCTGCATAAGCTGCTCGAAGACCATCGCACGGGGATTCGAAACATCCGCCGCGACGCGAACGAGGAATTGAAGAAGCTGATGAAGGAAAAGAAGATCTCCGAGGACGATGAAAAGCGCGGCCTGGAGGAAATCCAAAAGCTGACGGATGAGTTTTCGGGAAAACTCGACGGCCAAGGGAAGGCGAAGGAAAAAGAGATTCTGGAAATCCGCTAAGGTCTGGTCCGGCCAAGAAGGTCGAGCCCCTTTGAGGACGTGTTGCTGCTGCAGATGCAATCCACGCCAGCGGACCGCGCCAGCTTAGAATCTTTCGGCCTGACCCGGCGAGAGGCTGACGGGCGCGCCCTTTCAAAATCTCATGGTATTCTGCACGCTTCAGTGCGTATTTGACTCCGCAAGGTAAACTCTGAACAGATGAGCCAAGCGGAAGAAGTGCGGGCGGCGGCGGACATCGTTCGCATTGTCGGCGATTACGTCAAGCTGCGCAAGGCGGGCGCAAATTGGATGGGCTTGTGCCCGTTCCATCAGGAAAAAACCCCTTCGTTCGCTGTCCATCCGGTCAAGCAAATCTTTCACTGCTTCGGCTGCGGCGTGGGCGGCGATGTCTTCAAGTTTGTGATGCTCATTGAAAACGTGTCGTTTCCGGAGGCGCTCCGCCACGTGGCGGAAAAGGTCGGTATCACGATCCGGGAGACTGGGGGCGGTGAAGCCTCAGACGCGAACGCCCGCCTGCGGGAGGGGCTCTTCAAGATTCACGAAGTAGCGGGAAAGTTTTTTGCTGCGCAGCTCACCGCCACGGCGGAAGGGCGCGCGGCCCGCGCCTACCTTGAGGACCGCGGCTTGACGGGGGAAGTTATCGGGCGATTTCGCTTGGGCTACGCGCCTTCCGACGGACAAGCCCTCGCCAGGCTCCTGGTCCGCGAAGGGTATAGGGCGGACGAGTTAGAGATGAGCGGGCTGCTGGTGCGGGATGCCGAAGGCAAACAGCCTTACGCGCGCTTTCGCCGGCGCGTGATGTTCCCCATTTCGAACGAGCGGGGGAAAGTCGTGGCGTTCGCCGGGCGCGCGCTGGGCGAAGACATGCCCAAATACTTGAATTCCCCCGAAACGCCGATTTATACCAAGGGGCGCGTGCTCTATAATCTCCACGCCGCCGCGGCGGCGATTCGCAGGCTGGATTTTGCGATTCTCGTCGAAGG
>QHZO01000118.1:22099-22414 GCA_003224695.1 Acidobacteriota bacterium | reverse complement strand
TCGCAAGAAGCCCCGCCTCCTGACGCACTTGGAAGATCATTTCCTTATGGGACAATATTCGACCCCTCGACAACCCGGGCACTCACCGTAGGTTGTGGGGGCGCGACCGGAACAGATACCAACGTGACTTATCTTCCGTTCGGCCCATTTGACTGCGGAGGCCAGGCAGTCGGCACTCCTGTTACAAATTACGTTAGCGACCCGTTTGTCGCGCCGGGGGGGCCGTCAGTCCAGGGGACCACCACCTCGTCGCCTGGCGCGACGGACTTCACAGGTGCGTGCCCGAGCATTAGCAATTGCTTCCTGAATCAGCTA
>QHZO01000118.1:9190-21907 GCA_003224695.1 Acidobacteriota bacterium | reverse complement strand
TCGAGGGGGTTGCGGATGGCGGCGCTTTCCAGAACGGGATTCAAAGCGCCAAATCCCAGCAAGGCGCGCTGAGCTGGACCCGGAGTTTGTCCAACACCTCGGTGAACGAGGCGCGGTTCGGGCTCACTTATATTCACACTTCTCGATTCGATCCCGAGGGTACGACGTTCGGAATTCCGGCGCAGTACGGGATTACGGGCGGAAGCAACGGAAACGGCGATATCCCTCAGGTTACGGAAAACGGCGGATTGCCGGCGTTTTCATTCGACGCGCTCAGTACGCTCGGGACGAATGCTTTTCTCCCGTCCGATGAAGTCAACAACACGGTCCAAGTGACCGATAACTTCAGCAAGGTCTACGGCAAGCATTCTTTCAAGATGGGAATCGAGTTCCAGCACATCAAGTTCTCGACGCTTCAACCCTCCTGGTCGCACGGCCAATACAGCTATGACGGGACATATACCGGTGGCGATAACACGGGGATTGCACAGCTTCTTCTTACTCCCATTCCGACAACGGTGAGGAGCGGGGTAGATTTCGTCGGCGGCGCCGACGCCGTGTTTACATCGAACATCGCGCTCGTGGACGACCTACATAACTATTATGGGACGTACTTCCAGGACGACTGGAAGCTCACGCCCAAGTTGACGCTCAACCTTGGGCTTCGATGGGAGCATTTCGGATTGCCGGAGGAGGTCCACGGGCGACAGGCGAATTTCGTTCCCGGCATCCCTTTTCAAACGGCGGAATACCTGGTCCCTGACTCAGCAAAGAACCGGACGATCTTCGGTACCACGACGAGCTTTAACCAGGCCCTATGCCAGGACGGAATCGTGCCCCAGCCTTGCGATCCGAACAACGCCGGGGATTTCTCCGGCGCCAACTCGAAAGTGCCTCAGTTTGACCGCACGCCCGAGCTTGGCACTCCCCAGAGCCAGAACTTTGCTCCCCGGTTCGGGCTGGCCTACCAAATCTCGCCAAAGCTGGTCGTGCGGGGTGGCTTTGGCGTCTTTTATGGCGGCTTTGAAGTTCAGAACGGAAACAACCAGGGAAATAGCTTCCCTTATCAGTTTAACTTCGGACTGTTCAGTCCCAATTCGAATACTGCGATCACGGTGCCTGGGCTGACCAACGCGCCGCCGGGCTGCACGCAGGCGTATTCGTTCGAACTCGGCTTCACCTGTACGCCTCTCGACCCGAGCCTGGTTCCCGGTTTCGGCGTCGGTCTAACCGGTCTCCAGACGAATTTCCAGACACCCTATTCCGAGGGCTGGAATCTCTCGTTCGAATACGCGTTTACCCCTAGCCTCAGCCTGACGATGGGTTACGTGGGGAACAGCACGCATCATCTGGAAATTTTCAAGGGCACAAACCACGTATCTCAAATCCTTGCGCCCAATACCTGCATTGAAGCCCCGGGTTGTCCGGGCCAAAATCCGGGCGACATCAGTTATGTGCCCTTCCCGGACTTCGGGACCGGGCAGACATATCAGACCACGGACGCGAACAGTTATTACGACGGTCTTCAGACAACACTGGAGAAGCGCTTTTCGGGCGGGATGAATTTCCTCGCCACCTACACATGGTCCCGCTGCCGGAGCGACGGGGGCGACTTGTTGAATGGCACTTCTATCGGCTCATACCGGGCCATCAACGTGCCGGGCGCGGGGATCAAATTCGATTACGGAGATTGCGACTTTGATATCCGGCACGTCGTTCATTTCAGCGGTGGATACGAGCTCCCGTTCGGAAAGGGGAAGAAATATTTCTCCGGTGCTGCCGGCTTCGCGAATCAACTGGTCAGCGGCTGGAGCACGCAATGGATCACTACGGTCGAAGGCGGCCAGTCCATTACTCTCCAGTGCCACGAAGGCGCCGCCGCTGATGTGGGATGCTACGACTTCACCGTTCCGGGAGTGAATCGGCACGGCTCTGGAGCGCCCAATAATTTCCTGAACTCCGCTGCGTTCACTCAGCCTTGCCCGCCGCCTGGCACGGTTCAGAACCCTCCCGCCATTTGCGTGAAAGTGCCCCTGAATGGCCTTGCATTGCTCGGTGGTACCGCTTCCCAGGTGTCCGGCCCCGGCATCGGGCGCCTGGATTTCTCTCTGTTCAAACAGATCCATTTGACAGAGCGCTTCCGCATGGAATTCCGAAGCGAGCTCTTCAACATCTTGAACCATCCAACGTTCAATGCCCCAGGCTTCGGCGGTAACGGCGTCGTTGCCATTCCGGGGGCAAGGGACTTTCTCGACCCGGCCTTCGGCCAAATTGGGTCAACGCGGTTCTCTCCAAACGATCCGCGGCAGATCCAATTTGCTCTGAAGCTCTACTATTGATTTCCGCGCGATTCTCCGTGTCCTCCGTGCTTCTGACTTCTCACCACGGAGGGCACGGAGCGCCTCTCGGACCTCTGTGTTCAAGCTTTTCTCGTCACAAAGGCCACGGAGATAAGCTCGGCTTCGGACAAATTTCCGCGGGCGGGGAAGGGAGTCGGCATTCGTAATTGAGGGGGGGCGCGCCGATGCGTGTTACAAATCGAAGGCAGTGGATGAAAGGCCTCGCGACGGCGGTGGCGGCGGCCGGCGTGCTGCCCGCGCCGAGCGCGCCCGAGACTCCGCCGCGGCCGCATCCAAAACAAGAGACCCTGCTCCTCCGCGATTTTCATCCCGCCTCGATGCTTCACGCGCCCGCCCACGAATTCGAACGCACGCGCCAATTCTTCGAGCAATACCAGGACCGCATTCTCTTTGGCACCGACATGACGCCCGAGGAAGGCTTGTACCGGAACGTGTTCCGCTACTTCCAAACCGCCGACGAGCATTTCGATTACTGGGGCGCGCCGGAGCAGGGCCGCTGGAAAATCTATGGCCTCGAGCTTCCCGGCGCAGTTCTCGAGAAGGTCTATCATTCGAACGCAGAACGAATTTTCGGCCAGTTCAAAGGGGTGTGAGCGTGTTGGGCGAAGAGTCGCAAGTGGTCAAAGAACTGAAGGTCTGCCCCCAAATGCGAGCGGGCCGGGTGCGCTTCAGGCGCGCGCGACCGTCGTCCCTCGCCCCTCCATGGAACATCGCCCTTTTGGCCTTGGTCGTTACCTTGTCAGGCTGCAAGACCGAGCCCCCGGCAGGGCCTGCCAGTGCTGAATCTTCGGTTAGCGTTGCCAGCACCCCCGCCGGACCGTTCATCTTTAAGACCTCGACGGCGGAGTTTGAATTGTTCGCGTCGGGTTATCTCCAGGGGACCCTGGTCGCGAACGGCCAACGGATGACTTTGGACGAGCCTGAGGCCGAAGTCTCGTTCGAACCGGCGGAAGTGAACGGAAAACCCCTCGCCGGCTTCAAGCTTGATTTCGATCGAGTCGAGATATCCGAAGCCCGCAGCGCGCTCGGGCAACGTGGCAAGCGGGTCGAAGCGAGCGGCCGGAGCACCGAGAAGGGCGCCGAAGGCATTGAGAAAACGGTGACCATCGAGGTCTATGACGATTTCCCGAACCTCGCCGTGATGAGCGAAGCTTACAAGAACACCGGCTCGAAGCCCGTCGCCTTGGGTCAGGTGAAATTTCAAGAGCATCGCTTGAACGCCTCGCTCGTGGACCCGCAAGTGCCGCCATTTCGCATGTGGTCGTTCGAGGGATCAAGCATAGCCTGGGGGAAAGACGATGTAATGGAAATCCCCGCGGATTTTTCGCAAGCGAACCCGTTCGGCCCGCCCGGAAAGCAGGGCGCTGGCGGCGGCGTTCCCGTGGTAGCCTTCTGGACGCGCAGGGTCGGCGAGGCGATCGGCCACCTCGAACCGCTGCCGCTCGAGCTTTCGATCCCGGTCAAGGTTGGCGAGCGCGGCCGCATCGACGCTTCGGTTGCGATGGACGCGGCCACAACGCTTGCGCCGGGTGAGACATTTCGCACACCTCGAAGTTTTCTGAGCGTTTATCGCGGCGACTATTTCGAGCCGCTCAGAATGTATTCGCAAGCGCTCGCGCGGGAGGGGTTGGCGCCCGCCAAGCCCGGCGATCAGGATTACGAAATCAGTTGGTGCGGATGGGGATATGAATCCGAAGTCACACCCGCCCAGATGCTCGGGACCATTCCAAAGCTCAACGAGTTTGGCATCCACTGGGCGACGCTCGACGACCGCTGGTTCGATACGTACGGGGACTGGAACCCGCGGCAGGATAATTTCCCCGGCGACGCCGTCCAGAAGATGGTCGAGAGTTTTCACCAGCAGGGCATTCACGTGCAAATCTGGTGGCTGCCTCTGGCGGTCGAGGATGGCCAGGGGCGATACGAATCGCACCGCTATGCGCTGGCGAAAGTGGCGAAGGAGCATCCCGACTGGCTCATCTTGGACAAGAACGGCCGGCACGCCCATTTGGCTCGGGGCCTGGCGGCGCTTTGCCCGGCGCTTCCCGAAGTTCAAGACTTTTACCGGCGCTTGACCGAAAAATTCATTCGCGAATGGGACTTTGACGGGCACAAACTCGATAACGTCTATTCCGTGCCGCCTTGTTACAATCCCAAACACCGCCATCGCTCGCCCGATGATTCCACCCGCGCGATGGGCGAGGTCTACCGCGTCATCTTCGAGACCACGCGGCAGTTGAAACCGGAAAGCGTGACGCAGATTTGCCCCTGCGGGACGCCGCCCAACCTGGCTTGGCTGCCGTTCCTCGACCAAGCCGTCACCGCCGACCCCGTGGGTTCCGTCCAGGTGCGTCGCCGGATTAAAATGTACAAGGCGCTGCTCGGTCCCGAGGCCGCAGTCTACGGCGACCACGTCGAGCTCACGAAGATCCGGTTCTCGCCGAGCGTCGAGCACGATATCGGGAGCGACTTTGCCTCGACGGTCGGCGCGGGCGGCGTGGTGGGGACCAAATTCGTCTGGCCCGATCCCGGTCCCCATTTCAGCGGGGTCATGCTTACCCCCGCCAAGGAAGAAGTCTGGAAAAAGTGGATCGCGATTTACAATGCGAAGAAACTCTCGCGCGGCGAGTTTGTGGATCTCTACACCATCGGCTACGACGTGCCGGAAGGTTACGCCGTCGCCAAAGACGGGCGGATGTATTACGCCTTCTTTGCTCCCGATCCCGAGAAGCCCTGGCAAGGCGCGATCGAACTCCGCGGGCTCCAGCCCGGCCGATATCATGTCCTCGATTATGAAAATGGCAAGGATCTCGGGACCGTCGAGGCCCCGGATGCAAAGCTCTCCGCCGAATTCACCCTCCATTTGTTGCTCGAAGTGAGCCCGGAGTAATTTCCGTAGGGGCGGGCCTTGTACCCGCCCCGGCGGTGCAGCATCCGATGGATCCCTGGCCGAGGCCGACCATCCGTCAGCCGACGGATCGCCCCTGCGTCTATTCCCCGAGGACCTGAACGAGATACGTCCGTTGCAGCGGGCCGTCGTATTCCATGAAGTAAATCGTTTGGCGGGAACCCTTGACGATTTCGCCGTTCTCGATGGGGAACGTGCAACTGATTCCGCCCACAACGCTCTTTAGATGCGCGTCGGCGTTGAACCCCAGGCGGCCGTCGTAGTCGAGATAGCGGCGGTGGTGGTAGTCGGCGTCCTCCGGAAAAAGGCGGGCCAGGTGCGTGAGGATGTCTTCTTCAAGGCAGGGGATGCCTTCGGTAACCAGCAGGCCCGAAGAGGTGTGAGAAGTCAGAACGTTCACCAAGCCGTTTTTCACGCCGCTCTTGCGCACCACCTCTTCAACGCTTGCCGTGATGTTGACGGCCTCCTCGGCCTTCCGCGTCTGAAGCTTGATGCGTTTGAGCTGGATGATCATAAGGATTCCGGCGTAGGGGCGGGCCTTGTGCCCGCCCCTATTCCCGTGCGCGGTAGGACCGCAGAGGCGGGCCTTGTGCCCGCCCCGGGGCGGCCACGAGGGCCGCCCCTACTCGCCAAGCAACCGCTCGGCGTTTTCTTTGAAAATCTTCCGCAAGCACGCTTCCGTCAGGTTGAGAGACCTCAAAGCCGCGGCCATGTTCTTGATTTCGACGCGCGGATAATTCGAGCCGAAGACGATCTGGTTCCGCAGGCTGCGCTCGATGGCGGTGGTCGGAATCTGTTTCGAGAACACAAACTGAAAAAATTCCTTCGGGCTGTCGTAAGTGAGGCACGACGTATCGAGAAACACGTTCGGGTACTTAAGCGCCATCGCCACAGCCTCCCAGACCCACGGCCAAGCGAAGTGAGCCAGAACAAAATTGAGCTTGGGAAACTGCCGGAGTGCGCCTTCGAGCGCCAGAGGGTGGCCGCGCTCGAGCCGCGTCCCGGGCGCCCAGCTCATGCCCGTGTGAATGACCAGAGGAACCTTCAGCGCTTCGGCTGCTTCATAAACGGCAAAAGCTGAGCGGGCTTTCGGGTCGAAGTCCTGGAGCGCCGGGTCGAGCTTCAAACCTTTAAGGCCCAGCTTGCGGATGGCCGCTTCGAGCTCGCGCTCCGCGCCTTTCTTTTGCGGATCCACGCTCGCGAAACCCACGAAGCGGCGGCTCTTGCCGACCAGCTCGGCCACCTGCTCGTTCGAGCTGACCGAGGTCTTTCGAGCGCGGCGGCAGTCAATCGGCAACAGCACGGCGCGCTCGATACCGGCGACGTCCATCTCCAGGAAGAATGTCTCAAGCGGCTGAAAGTTATTTCCGATGTAGAAGACTTCGCGGGCGGCGCGCTCGTAGTTCGGGTATTTCTCGCGCAGCTCCTGAATGAGAACGGGATGGGTGTGGAAATCAATCATCGTTTCGCCGCAACTGAAGGCAGCGGCTGGCCGCCGTCAGCGCTCGGGCCACTGGCAGAATGTTCTTGAAAGAACTTCACGACGTGCGCCCGGTCTCGGAACGCCTCGGTGCCTCCCGTCCGCGTGGTCGAGAGCGCCCCGGCCAGGTTGCCGTAAGCGAGGCAAGTCTCGATGCCGGCGCCGCGGACGTATTGATGGAGGAACCCGGCATCAAAGCTGTCACCCGCGCCGACTGCATCCACAGTCTCGACGGCCGGAGGGCGGCTGCGAAACTCCTTGTCGCCTTGCCGGGCCACTGCGCCTTCCGGGCCGGCCTTGACGACGACCGTGGGGACTTGACCGGAGAGTTTTCCGAGCGCTTTATCAAGACTGTCGGCACGAGCCGTTTTTACCGCCTCGTGTGCATTCAGAAATAGAATGTTCACGAAGGGCAGCGTCCGCTCCAAGCCGCTGTTCCATCGGCCCTCCGGGTCGTCGTTGGTGTCTAGCGAGGTTGTCAACCCGGACCGTTTCATCCGTTCGAAGATCTCGGAGAGGCGCGGGAGCAATGCCCGGTGAAGATAGAACGACGAAACGTGGAAGTGCCGGGCATCGGCGAGGTAGTTGAGGTCGAGGTCTTCGAAGCACATCTCAAACATGGCGCCCGGATAAGTCAGAATGTGGCGCGGGCCCGGCCGGGAGAGGATGACCGTCAAACCGGTGGTTGAGCCGGCGGCCCGCCGGACTTGGGAAACCTCCGCGCCCGCGGCCGCCAGTTTTTCCAGAGCGATTTCGCCGAGCGGGTCGCCTCCGATGCGAGAGGCAAATCCCACGCGGCTGCCGAGCACCGCCAAGTTGTGCGCGAGGATCGCGGAAGAGCTCCCCAGGGTCAGGGTCATTTTCCGGGCGAGCAACTCGCGCTCGGTGGGCAAGCTTTCCGGAAGACCGTCGAGAATCAGGTCGAGGTTGAGTTCTCCGGCAACGGTGACGTCGAAGCGCGGTTCGCGCGGGGCCATTTAGCTTTTTTCCTTGAGGTTTCCGACCGGCCTTGAATTGTTCAGGACGACCACGCGGCTCAAGTTCGGCGGACGGTCAGGGTCATACCCCTTCTTGAGGCCGGTGTAAAAGCCCAGTAATTGCGCGGCGATCACGGCGGCCGCCGGGCGGGCAAACTCCGGCACGTCCAAATCCAGCGCCACAAGGTGATCCGCCGAGCGCCGGACGGCTCGCTCCGGCCGATTCGCGACGACCATCGTCACGCCGCCAAGTCCTTTGACTTCCTCCAAGACTTCGCGCTCGGCCTCCGCTCCCGTCTCCGAGAGGAAAAATGTGACGAGGACTTTCGGGCTGACGATCGCCTTGGGCCCGTGACGGAACTCCAGCGTGTGGAAGCATTGCGAGTAGGAGCAGGACATCTCCTTGACTTTCAGCATGGCTTCCGAGGCGATACCGAAGAACGGCCCCTGCCCGAGGAATACGTAATCTTCAAATTCATGCGCGGCCACGAACGACTCCACCCCTGCCCGAATTCCTTCCACGAGCGGCTCCGTCTGGTCGGCGAGTCGCTGGAGCGAATCCCGGTAAGCATGGTTCTCCGCGACCGAGGCGGCCAGAAGCTCCAGGCCCAGCAACATGGAGGTGAACGAGCGTGTCATGACCATGCTCTGTTCGTCCGCCGGAGTCAGCGTAAGGCTCTGCGAGGCGATTTGGCCGAGCGGCGGCCGGGTGCTGCAACTGATGGCAAGAGTCCGGATATTCCGCTCGACTTCCAGCCACTCCGCAGCCTTGAGGATTTCCGAAGTAGCGCCTGAGCGGGATATGAGAACCGGCCGACAAGCGTTTGGCTTTGGCGCCAGCAATTCAGGGTAAAGCAGAAGTTCCGAGGCCGGGGCGGCGCGGGCCTTTTGCCCGGTTAGATGAGTCCAGCAGGACTCGGCCGCCTGCGCAACGTAGAAGCTCGACCCGCAGCCTACAAACAGCGCCTCGGCCGAAGACTGGAATTTTTCGCGGACCGCAGGGATCTGCCGGTCGAGCGCATTCAGGCATTCCCGCCACGAGCGCGGCTGGGAAAGAATCTCGCTGAGCGTCCGGCGTCCCGGAGTCTCGGTCATGGAGGTCATGCGGGCCCTTCCGTCCCTCCATGGCGCGTTCGTGAATAATCCGGCCTAGACAAGCGTCACCTCAACTCCAGCCTCTCCCAGAAACTGAAGATCCGACTTCGGAATGCGGCTGTCGGTAATCGTTTGCTGAACTTCCGTTGGCGGGACGATGAGGGATAGGCTGCGTCGCCCGAATTTGCTCGAATCACACACCACCACGGTCCGGCGCGCGATTTCCACCATCACTCGGTTCACTTTCGCTTCGAGCAAATTGGGCGTGGTTAGGCCGAAATGGACGTCGAAGCCATCCACTCCCAGGAACAAAATGTCGGCGGTCAGCCGGCGCAGCGAATCTTCCGCCAGCGGCCCTACGAGCGAAAACGAATTTTCCCTCAGCAGGCCCCCGGTCAGGATGACTTCGATCGAGGTGCCGGCAAGATCGGCGGCGATGTTGACCGCATTGGTGATGACGGTGAGTTTGTCCAGCATGCGCAGTTCGCGCGCGATCATGGACGTTGTGGTGCCTGAATCGAGCACCACGGACTGGCTTTCTTTCACCAGGCGAGCCGCGGCTTGTCCGATGCGCAGCTTCTCGCGCCGGTGAAGCTTTTCTTTTTCTCGCAGGCTGGGGTCGAGCAAAGCGCCGCTCGTCAGGGGCAGCGCTCCTCCATGCGTCCGATGAAGCAGCCCTTGCGAGTGCAGGACCTCCAAATCTTTGCGGATGGTCACCTGGGACGTGCCGAAACGGTGTCCAAGCTCCTGCACCAGCACGCGGCCGTGCTGGTTCACCAGTTCGATGATGGCGCGACGCCGCTCCTCATTGAGGGGGCGTTTAGCTTCGGGTTGAATGCCGTTCACGGGCCCTCGAGCGAAGCCGTGTTTCTATGAGTTTCTATACCCTTTCCTTTTACTATTATAGCTTTCGCAAATCAAATGCAATTTTAGCCGGGTTCCTCGAATAGGGATAAGGCGGGGATTCAGGGTTCTCTAACCACTTTCTGGCAAGCGAGATAGGGGTTCCAGAGCCATGATCGAGAGCTCGCCGGCGGACTTTCAGACTGTGCTCGGAATTGATATGCGAAAAGAAACCTCATCTTCCATTTCGCGTATTGGGCGAACTTGCCGTCGGATACGCAATAGCTTAGACTCGTCCTGAGGAACAAGAAACCACCCCACGAGTTGTCGTTGATGCGACTGCAACTTCGCGCGAAACGAGCCGGTCCGTTCCCAATCGCGATGCATTCCGCATGGCAAGTCCAGGAAGCTCCTGCTCTGGCTCAAGAACTGCCCGTCGCGTGTTGTTTCGCTGCATTAATCCTCTTTCTCCTGATGACACCGCGCCTCGCCTTCGCTCAAGGCGGCCGGGACCCCTCGCAAGGCATCGCGGACATTTCCGGCGAGTACCATTTCCTTTCTCCGGACGACACGTTGGGGCTGCTCGAAGAAGAAGGGAAGGTCAAGGGTTTTGCGGAAGTTTTTCAGGGCGAGGAGGAGTCCGATACCATTCTGAGTTATCCCATCACCATCGGCTCGCGGTCGGGACAACACCTGGAATTTAAGTCCGCGAAGATTCACGAGAAGTATTTTCGCTTCTCCGGCACCGTGGAGCGCGGCAAGGGCCGCGAGCCGAAAGACGCGGATTATCTTCGGCTGGCGGGCGACTTGCTGATTATTACTGTTAACAGCGAGAACGGTAAAGAATCGGTCGAGCGCCGGCCCGTGGTCTTCAAATCTTTGAGCGCCGAAGAAAAAGCCCAACGCGAGCAGGAATGAAGCCTGGTCTTCGCTTCCTACGTGCCCTTTGCGTCAGAAAAAGCTTCAACACAGAGATCACGGAGATGCTCTGTGGGCTCCGTGTTAAAGCCCGGGGGGAGTGGAACACGCGGAGGGCGGCTGTTTAGTTGTGGCCATAAACAGCATTGTGATCCTCTGATCCGAGAACGCCGCCTAGCCTAGCCGCGCTTTTCTCTCTAACCTTTGACGGCGATGGTTGAAGCGATGGAAGAGCGATGAGGGATGGGACGACGGAGTGGAACACGCGGAGGGCGGCTGTTTAGTTGTGGCCATAAACAGCATTGTGATCCTCTGATCCGAGAACGCCGCCTAGCCTAGCCGCGCTTTTCTCTCTAACCTTTGACGGCGATGGTTGAAGCGATGGAAGAGCGATGAGGGATGGGACGACTCGCGAAGAGTGTCGAGCGCCTGCTCGGTGAAAGCCAGAGCTTGCTCGCAGGTGGCCAAGGATTTCTCGGCCTCACCGGTTCGGCGGAAAATCCGGCTTAGGCTGTAAAGGTCAAGGCTCGAGGCGGGCGTGCTCTCCCCGTTCCGCGCGCCCTCGATCACGCGCGCGAGCTCGACGGCGAGCGCCGCGAGCGTCAGGATATCGAGCGCGTTGTGGTAGAAGACCGGCGCGAGGCCCCGCGGGTCGCCCGTGCGCAAGTAATCGAAATAAATTGCCGGAATTTCCGAGCCCTCGACGTCGCCCTCGCGCGCGATGCCGAGCACGGCCCGCTCGAGGTCCGTGAGCGCGCAACTTTCCAGGCGCAGTTTCCACATCTGGCGGGACGGGTGGAGCATGTCGAGGTGGGCCAGTCTCGGGAACGGCGACTTCATCCTGGCCAAGGTGTGGCGCGTCTCGAGCAGCGGCACGTCGAACGTCTTGCCGTTGAAGGTCACGAGCCCTTCGGCGTCCACGAGCAGCTCGGCGAGCGCCCGGAGCGCCGCTTTCTCTTCGGGATAATCGCGCAGAAAGAATTGCCGCACCACGAAGGACGATCCTTCGACCTTCCCCACGCCAATGAGAAAGGCGACAGTGCCCGTGCCGCCGGCGAGACCCGTCGTCTCGGTATCCAGAAAAACCAGGCGCTCCGCCTCGGTCAGAGCGCCGTGGCGCGCTCCCGCGCCGTTTCGCGATGGGCCAAGGAAGATGTCGAGCGCCTCGAGGTTCGCAGCGGCGATGTCGCCGATGCGCAGCCTGCCATACGGCCGGCCAAACGGCAGCGCCTGCCGGGCGAGGAAGAATTCACCCGCCTCGTTCCGCTCAACTTGTCCTTCCACGTACTCTTCAATTCCGCGCGGCGCGCGTTCGGCGGGGAGTTGCTTGGCTCTCGCTTCGCGCCGGCGCAAGTATTCAAGCTCGCGGTCGAGCGCCTGTTCCCGCGCGCTCTTCGCCGCCGCGTTTTTCATCACCCGGAGTTTTTCTTCCAGAGTCATGGCTTGCGCCTCGGCCTGGTCCATGCCTTAGGGTTTCGGCCTGGACAGCTGGATGTATCGGCCGACCTCTTCGACCGTGCCCACCCAGACGCCGTTGGCGGGGGCTTTGAGATAAGCGGCCAGCTCTTCGAGCGCCTGAACGTCCGTGATTTGGTATCCCTTCCTTCCGATTTCGTGCCCGACGAAGATTACCCACCGGCCCTGTTGGATGGCTTCGTTCACGGCTGTCTTCATTTGCGCGAAGTCCATGCCGTCGAACGGCGTACCCATAGCCTGGGCTAGATCGCAGACGTTTGGATCGTTCGGCGATTCGTCGAGGTATCCCCGTCCAACCAGAAACCGGTCCGCGACCAAGGGCACGTAGCTCCGCACGTCGAGCCCTCTTCCCACGAACTTTTGTCCGCAGGGATAGGCAAAAGTTTTCGGAGTCACGCCCAACAATTTCTGGATTTGCGCGTTCGCTCCATCAAGCTGGGCCCCCATCTGCTCGAGGTCGTAATTCTCAAGTGCATTGTTCAACGAGAAAGCGTAGTTCGCGGTGCACGGATGAGTCATGGTGTGGTTGCCGATCTCGTGCCCATCCGCGACGGCTTGCTTCCAGCCCGCGAGCCGCTGCTCAATATTGTTCGCTTCAAGGAAAAACGTGGCTTTGATTCCGAGCTTTCGGAATAAGTCCAATCCTGTATCCACCTGGCT
>QHZO01000118.1:8174-9163 GCA_003224695.1 Acidobacteriota bacterium | reverse complement strand
GTTCCGGTTTCGCCTTTGAGCCCTGCGCGGCCCGTGCGGGGAGATTGGCCCAAATCACGCAGCAGATTACAGTCAACGTCGTCCATTCCATCGTCTTCATCGGTTTCCCTCCGGAATCATTTAGTGTGGTCCCTTGCCTTGCCTTCGCCTGCCGTCGCGCCTTTACTCTACCGTTCTCACAACGGACTACGGTCCCGTGACGACGGAAAGCTCCTTAAGGATCGCCAGCGCGACTTCCTTGCCTTTCTCTCCCACCTCGCCCGCCGGGCCGACGCAGGAAGGGCAGCCGGAGGGGCACGCGCAATTTTCGATGAGCCGACGCGCATTGGCAAGCAATTCGCCGCTGATGCGGAAAAGCGGCTCGCTGAATCCCACACCGCCGGGATATTTGTCGTAGAGGTAGATGTTCGGCTCGAAAAGAACGGGGACCGCGGACTGGGGGCTGGGGACTCGGGCCTGGGCCTTGGAAGCTCGAGTCTCGAAATTCGAAACTCGAAGCTCGTTGATGCCGGCTTCTGCGCCGGCCGCTTCAGTTTCCGCGCTCTCACTTTTCGCTTCTGACTCCTGACTTCTGACTTCTGACTCCTGACTTCCTTCTTCTGACTTCTGATTTCTAGTTTCTGATTTTTGATACTCGTTTTTACAATTCTCCCCGATGGTCACTCCCAAATCGCGCGCGTCGCACATCAAGAGCAAGGTGGCGATGGCCTCGATGGCCCGCGCGAGCCCGCGCACTCCCTCCATCCGCTCGTCGGAATTATAAGGCAGGGCGGCGAGGAGCGTCTGATGGAGCGTCAGCCAGTAGGCCGTGGTGTGCATTTCCTGTTCAGGGAGCGAAAGCACCCCCGAGCCGACGTTTTCCATCGTCCCGAATTTGATCTTCTTGAACCCCACCACTTGCGTGTTGACGCGCACCTCGCCGTGCGACTTCTCGGCCCCGCCCTCGGCGGCCGAATCGAACGTGTCGAGGACTGTGATCTTGGTATAAG
>QHZO01000118.1:0-8098 GCA_003224695.1 Acidobacteriota bacterium | reverse complement strand
GGACGGTCGAGAGGGCGCTCGCGAAATCCACTTCGCCGATGGCGCGGGGCTCGCGCGTCTCATCCACGATCACGAAATTGTCCGACGAGACCGACCGCAGGCTGATGGCGTCCGCCGGGTAGCTTTCCGAGACCCAATGCCAGCCGTCGCTCGTGCGATGCAGATAGCCGAGCTCTTCGAGGTGCGCGCTAAGCCGCTTCAAGTCGTGCGAAACGAACTTTTCAGCCTCACGAAGCGGCAACTCGAACGCCACGCACTTCAGGTGATTGAGCAGGATTTCGAGGTTGTCCGGATTGATGAGGCCGTGCTCGGGCGAGCGGCCGAAAAAGTAGTCGGGGTTTTGCGCCATGAACTGATCGAGCGGAGCGCTCGAGGCCACGAGTACGGCCGCCGAGTTCCCTTCGCGCCGACCAGCGCGGCCCGCGCGCTGCCAGGTGGAAGCGATGGTGCCCGGATAGGCGGCGAGCACGGCGACGTCGAGCGAGCCGATGTCAATCCCGAGCGCGATGGTGCCCGGATAGGCGGCCAACACCGCGACGTCGAGCGAGCCGATGTCAATCCCCAGCTCGAGCGCATTTGTCGCCACCACGCCCAGCAGGCGCCCCTCGCGCAGGTCGCGCTCGATCGAGCGGCGCTCGAGCGGCAAATAGCCGCCGCGGTAGCCGCGCACGGCCTCGGCTTGTCCCGCCGACCGCGCAAAATCTTCCTTCAAATAGGTCACTAGGATTTCGGTAACGAGGCGCGAGTTCGCAAACACGATAGTGGCAAGCTGGCGCTTCATGAACGTGCGGGCCACGCGCCGCGTCTCATTGAGGTACGAGCGCCGGATGCCGAGCTGCGGGTTGACGACCGGCGGGTTGTAGAAGACAAAATATTTTTCCGCCGCCGGCGCGCCGTTTTCCCCAATGAGCTCGATTGGTTCTTCGGTCAGACGTCCGGCGAGCTCCGCCGGGTTGGCGATCGTCGCCGACGTCGCGATGAACTGCGGCCGGCTGCCGTAAAACGCCGCGACCCGCTTCAGGCGGCGAAGCAGGTTGGCCAGGTGCGATCCGAACACGCCGCGATACGTGTGCAGCTCGTCCAGCACCACGAAGCGCAGGTTTTCGAACAGCCGCTCCCAGCGCGTGTGGTGGGGCAGGATGCCCGTGTGCAGCATGTCGGGGTTGGTCAAAACCAGATTCGCTCGGGAGCGGATGGCGGGGCGCGCGTCGGCGGGAGTGTCGCCATCGTAAGTGAAAATGCGCAACGCGTTGGCCAACGGGCTTTCGGGTGCGGCGGCGTCCCCGCCATCGCAAGAGACCGCGCGGGAGACATCGTCGTAACCGTTCAGTTTTTCCGTCCACCGGTTCAGTTCCGCGAGCTGATCCTGTGCCAGAGCCTTGGTCGGGAACAGATACATCGCGCGCGCCTCGGGATTCTCGACGAGCGCGTTCAAGATCGGCAGGTTGTAGCAAAGCGTCTTGCCCGAAGCTGTGGGCGTGACGACGACCAGATTCTTGCCTTCGCGTGCCAGGCGAAACGTCTCGGCCTGATGCGTGTAGAGCCTTTCGATGCCGCGCGCCTTAAGGCTTTGGGCGAGCGCGGGCGATAGGCCTTCGGGAAGGGGCGCGTATTTTGCCTCGCGAGCAGGGAAGTGCTTGATGGCGGTGACAGCCTGCCCGGATCTATCGGGGCCGCCCGCGAGCCGTCGGGTTGCAAACTTCGACTCGATTTCCGCCAGCGCCCCTTCAATCCCCGCCGCGCTTTGGGGAACCATCCTCGTCAGAGCGTCGGTTTCTGTTTCCACTTCGCCTCCAGGTGTTCGGTCAGGTTCCAGTCGCCCGAGCTTTCAAACTTCTGATCAGCCCTGCCAGCATCCGGCCCACCTCTCGTGCCTGTACAAGGAAATCATCCTCATCAGCCGGCGACAAGTATGACAAGCGGCGCGAAATGTGAATATGCGTTTCTAGCTCCATGAGAGATCCGTTGGCAATAGAAAGGTGGTGCAAGTAGTCCCCGAGGTGTTCCCGCCCGTGCCCCTCTGCGATATTGGCCGGAATGGAGATCGCCGCCCGCTGAATCTGACTCCCGAGCCCATAGGTTTCCCCTTTCGGGAGCTTGGCCGTTAGCTTGTAACATTCGATGACCAGGTTCACCGCCTTCTGCCATACCTGCAAATCGCGGTAGCTCCTGACCGGCCTTGCTTTTTCCTGAAACCCGGCACCCGACACCTGAAACCTGCCTTTCTGTTCGCCTTTTCTTCGCTGATGCTATCACAGTGCCAGACTCTCTCCCAAGAGATTTTTCCAGGCGTCGCAGTCGAGATCGAGGTGAAATTGAGGTTGCAAGCGGCCCCGAGCTTGTGCTAAGTTTCCCGCAATTCTTATCGCCGGAAGATCGGGGGTGAAGCTTGCGACCGCACGGGACGCCGATGCGACCGCATAAGGTCGAGAGTTCTAACCATCGCCATATTGCGAGAGGGGGAGACATGAACCTGAAAATGAAGATTTACATCGCCTTATGGATCTGCTTGCTGGTGCCGGCGGCGGCTTCCGCCAGCACATACTACCTCGATTGTTCGAAGGGCAGCGACAATAATGCTGGCACGTCGACCTCGAGCGCTTGGAAAACGATTGCTCGCGCCAACCTGCAGACTTACTTGCCTGGCGACAGCATCCTGCTCATGCGCGGGTGCGTGTGGAGTGAACCGGGCTTCAAGGCCAGGGGAAACGGCGCCGTCGGGTCCCCGATCACCCTCGCCGACTACGGGACCGGTGCTCTGCCGGAGATCATTGGGGCCGGCGATCACGAGGCGGCGGTCCTACTGGAGAACGTTCAACACTGGACCGTTCGGAATCTGGACCTGACCCAGACCGGGCAGACGCCACAGGCCCTATGTTATGACAGCTCGAATGATTGCGATCAGAGATCCGACGAGTACATGCGGGCCGTTGTGCACGTCCTGGGGCTAGGGCCACTGAACGTGCAGGCTTGCGGCGAAGCCTGTACGGTCCGCGACATACGATTGGAGGGTCTCAACGTCCACGACGGAAGCTGGAACGGCATCTACGTCAGCGGCGGCTACTACCAGCTCAGGACCGGCCAGTTCGGCTACGTGGATAACGTCGTGGTAACCGGAGTGGAGTCGTGGAACCACCACAAGTCCGGCATCCAAATGACTTGCACCTACTACAAGACTCCAATTTATGCCACCAGAAACATTCAGGTGCTCAACTCCAACCTGCACGACAACGGCGGTGACGGCGCGATGATAGGCCCAGTGCAAAATGGCCTGATCGACGGCAACACTTGCGCTTACAACGGCCGCCTCCGGAACGCCCGCGTCGGTTGCTGGACTTGGGACTCGCTTAACACCACCCTTCAATTCAATGAATCCCACCACAACATGACGCCCCTCACAAGCGATAGGGCGCGCGACGGCGGCGGCTTTGACCTGGACCTGGGTACGGAAAACGGCATGATTCAATACAACTGGTCGCACGACAATGAGGGCGAAGGGTTCCTGTTGCTGAGCTATCCTATCCTTGCCAGCTACTCGCGCGGTGTCACCCACAACGCCCAGATGCGCTATAACATCGGCGAACGGGATGGCAAAAAGTTGGCCGGGGGGATCACGGTATTTGGGGGTGTCGCGCCCGCAGTCATTTATAACAACACGATCTATTACGAACCCGATCGTCTGGCCGGCACGGACATGTTCAACGGTGAAGGCGGCGCGCTCACCACTTCCATTTACGGTCAATCCGGAAAACCCGATTTGCGCGTCTATAACAACATCTTCATCACCAATGGCACTGCGAATCCGCAGGCAGTCAGCAACAACGTCTGGTCGGACGGCGCGGGTGCCTTCACTTTCGACCACAACCTCTGGTGGAGAGTAGAAGGTGGGGTGCGCTATGCCTGGGGCAGAAAAGTGATTACCACGTGGTCTGGCTGGCAAAAGCTAGGCTTCGAGCCCCACGGCTTGAACCGCGATCCCTTGCTACTCGGACCACTCGGGGCTGGACCCTCTGCTTATCAACTGCAAGCGGGTTCTGCGGCCATTGATGCCGGCCAGACCGTCACGGATGCGCTGCGCGGGATGGGAACGCGTGATTACTTCGGCACCAAAACCCCTCAAGGTGGGGGCTATGACATCGGGGCAGTGGAAAAACCACAACCGTAGACGCGTAGCGCGAACCTGTTCCTTAAAGACCGCGGCTGTTCTCTCAGGAAAGGGAAATGCGGCAGACCTGCAAAACAGGCCTACGCACGCCGATTCTGGCCTTTGGCTTGGGCGCGGTTCTGCTCTCGCTCACTGCCCTCGGCGGCAGCCAAACCGTGCCTGAAGCCCAAGGGCGTCTGATCGACTTCGGCCAGTACCACTTTGGGGCCGTGCCCGATGAGTTCGTTTACAACGCCACGGGCGCGCGCGGGCCGGTCCTCACGGCTGGACATCCCTTTTGGCGCATCTATACGGACGCGTTTGCGCCCTCGCCGAAATTCGTTCTCATTCAGGCTTCAACTCTAGAGAAACCCGACCACTATCCGATTGCTCTCTTGCGCGAATTCCAGGCCGCCGATGTTCGCCTCGGAGTGTTCGTAAAACTAATGGGCGGCGTGGATGCCAGCGCGGGACTCCTCCGGTCAAGTGAGTGCGCTGGTGATGAAGCACGGTCAACCCCTCGCGCTGGCCAGCGCTCCGTGTCCCATCCAGGTAGAATTCGAGCGCATGGCGCCGAGCCCCACCCATGGGTGGTACTTGCTGGAAGTCGCCGCCCAGGGCAGCCGTCATACGATCTGGTTTCAGGGACAAAAGCTCCTGGAGGTTGATGACGCAACTCTAGGAGGGAAGGGACAGGTAGGGCTGATCACACACGCCGACACCGTCGCTCTCTTCGACAACTTCGCGGTCGAGACCCCCGCCGACAAGCCCCTGCCTCCGGGGCCAGCTCCCGAATTCAGCGCGCCGCCCGTTATGCACGTTGCCGCCCTCTCCATTACCGACGCGAGTTTCAAGGAAGAGGTTTCGGGCCGAGCACGCGGGCAGTTGCTCAACTGGACCGTAAGCATCGAAGATTCAAGCGATAAGCCCGTGCCGGGAGCTTATGTCAAAACGGAAGTGCTGTGCCCGGACGATAGCCCACTGGCCAACCAAACCGGCATGACGGGAAGCGACGGCAAGGTGCTCTTTACCCTGCCCCTCGAAACAACTATCCCTATCGGCCGGTATACTGTAAAAGTCAGTTCGGTGCGCAGCGGCGATTTCCCCGACGCCCTTTATGCCCCGTCGGCGAACGTCACCTCCGCCGCGACTTTTCAGGTCTGGTAGGCTGGTAGCCACGGCACGGTTTTTGTGCCGTGGGCTTTTAGAACCCACGACACTAAAGAACGTGTCGTGGCTACCTGCTACCCGCTTCCGAATTGCGCGGCGGTAAATTTCCACGCGTTTGCCCCACCATGCGCGCTGCGCCCTTGGGGGCACGTAGCACAGCATCCCGACCGCCCGGTAGATTAGAAGCGCGCGCGATTTGACTTTATCGAATGAGAAATTCATAATTTAATTTGGGCGTCGGGAGTCTGTTCTAGAGCCCCGCAAAAATCGGTCGGGCGAAGCCTGCTTGTGCAGGCGAACCTCCCTCATTGCATCCTCGGCCGACGTCCGCGAGGTTTGATGGCGACCACCAGCCAGGTCTTCGAAACCCAGAAACTTTCCCGCGACGCTCTCCTCTCCGCCTACCGCACGATGTACCTCTCGCGGCGGATTGACGACAAAGAGATTCAGCTCAAGCGGCAGAACCGCGCCTTCTTTCAGATTAACGGCGTCGGCCACGAAGCGGTAAATGTCGCCTGCGCCATGCACTTGAAGCCTGGCTACGACTGGTTTTTCCCTTATTATCGCGACCGGGCTTTTTGTTTGGCTCTCGGCATGACTCCGCTGGATATGTTTCTCGGCTCCGTGGGCGACGAGAGCGACCCGTGCTCGGGCGGGCGGCAGATGCCTTCGCACTGGTCGTCGAAGCCGCTGCACATTGTTTCGCAGTCGAGTCCCACGGGCACGCAGATTCTGCACGCGGTCGGGGCGGCGGAGGCGAGCTGGTATTACGCGCAAATCCAGGAGGCGGCGGAACTCGCGCCAAGCTTCCACGCCGATGAGGTCGCCTACGTTTCGCTCGGCGACGGCGCCACCAGTGAAGGCGAATTCTGGGAGTCGCTCAACTGGGCGTCGAACCGCAAGCTGCCCGTCTTCTACGTGGTCGAAGACAACGCCTACGCCATCTCAGTTCCCGTGGAGATGGCGCGCGATCCGCGCGTGGTGGTCTTTAGCGAGGACGTGGCCGATTCGAGCCACGAAGCGGCGGCCAAGGCCGTGGCCTACGTCCGCAAGCGTCAGGGGCCGGCGCTTCTCCACGCGCACGTCATCCGGCCTTACTCGCACTCACTTTCCGACGACGAGCGGCTCTATAAATCCGAGGAAGTGCGCCAGGCGGAAGCGAAGCGCGACCCCGTGGCGCGCCTGGCCCGCACTCTGGTGTCGGAAGGTCTGGCGACGGAGAAGGAGCTGAAGGAACTTCAGGCGGCCGTGGACCTGGAGATTCGTGGGGCGGCCGACAAAGCTCTGGCCGGCGAGCCGCCCAAGCCCGAGAAGATTTCACTGTATCTTTACTCTCCAATCGTGGACCCGTCCTCGGAACTTTTCGACCACCCGGCAAAATCCCATGGCGAGCCGAAGACCATGGTGGACCTGATCCACGCCTGCTTGAAAGTCGAGATGGCGCGCGATCCGCGCGTGGTGGTCTTTAGCGAGGACGTGGCCGATTCGAGCCACGAAAGCGAGCTCCACAAGGTGAAAGGCTAAGGCGGTGTCTTCAAGGTGACGCTCGGGCTGCAAAAGCAATTTGGCAGCGCGCGCTGCTACAACACGCCGCTCGCCGAAGCCTCGATCGTGGGGCGCGCCATCGGCATGGCGGTGCGGGGCTTGAAGCCCGTGGTTGAGATCCAGTTCTTCGATTATATCTGGCCGGCCATGATGCAAATTCGCGACGAGCTGGCCACGCTGCGCTGGCGCTCATCGAACGCCTTTGCGTGCCCCTTGGTGATCCGCACTCCCATCGGAGGATATCTTGCCGGCGGCGCGATCTACCACAGCCAGTCGGGCGAATCCATCTTCACACACCTCCCCGGCTTGCGTGTGGTAATGCCCGCGACCGCGCTCGACGCCAACGGATTGCTGCGGACCGCCATTCGCTCCGACGACCCGGTGCTGTTCTTTGAGCCCAAGCACCTGTATCGCCAGACGCACAACCGCGCGCCCTACCCCGGGCCGGACTACATGATTCCGTTCGGCAAGGCGAAACTCGTGCGCGAAGGGGTAAGCTTGACCATCATCACTTACGGGTCACTCGTCGTCCGGGCCGCGCAGGCGGCGAAACAATTGGAGGCGGAGGGTGTGCAGGCGGAAATCTTGGACCTCCGGTCGCTCGCGCCTTATGACTGGGAGCTCATTTCCGCCTCGGTGAAGAAAACCAGCCGAGCGCTGGTGCTCCATGAGGACTGCTTGTCGTGGGGCTATGGCGCGGAAATTGCCGCCCGAATCGCCGACGAACTGTTCGAGTGGCTCGACGCGCCGGTGAAACGGTTGGCCGCGAAAGACCTGTATGTCCCGTACCACCCCGTCCTCGAAAGCGCGGTTCTGCCGCAGCCGGCTGACATCGTCCGTGCGGCGCGGGAACTGGCGGCGTATTGATGGGCCGGGCCCAAAGTAAACCCGCATCGAATGGTTTCGGAAGGAAGGAGACGGCCTATGCCGAAGTTCGTTATCGAACGCGAAATCCCGGGCGCGGGGAAGCTTTCCGCGAAGGACCTCCACGCCATATCACAAAAATCGTGCAGCGTTTTGAATAAACTCGGCCCCCAGATCCAGTGGGTTGAAAGCTACGTGACGGACGACAAGGTCTACTGCGTTTACATCGCTCCAAACGCCGAGTTGATCAAGGAGCACGCGCGGCAAGGCGGCTTCCCGGCCAACCGCATTTCCGAAGTCAAGACGATGATTGACCCGACGTCAGCGGAGGGATGAGCGGCCTAGGCATCGCGTCAGCCAATCCCCAGCTCGTCA
>QHZO01000117.1:954-14116 GCA_003224695.1 Acidobacteriota bacterium | reverse complement strand
AGAAAAAATCACTTGGGCTCTTCCTCTTTCGCTTCCGTAACTTTGCAATGCGTGGCCCAATATTGCTGCCAGTGGCTCCAGAAGGCTTCCTGGTGCTGCCGCATCTCCTCGAGGGCAGGCGAATCGGCGCGGTGGATCTCGATGTCGCCCATCAAGGTGCGAATGCGCAGAATTTTACCGCCGCCGTTCAAGGCCCCTTCAACACGGACGACACGGCTGGGCAGCCTTTCCGAGTTCCCTACCCAGCGCAGGTTGGAGAAGTCCGTGACGATGTGGTGGCCGAACGCCTGCTCGATGGCCGCGTCCACAGAAAGCGGAAGGTCCGCAGGGATGAAGACAACCACGTCTCCGACCGAATTCGCCAGGTGCGAAGCGGCAAAAGTCTGACGGTTGGCGCTGATTTCCGCAAAAATTCGTCCGGCGGTGGTTTCCGCGCGGACCGCGCTTTCAAGCCGGAACAGGTCGATGCTGCCGCCAGCGGTTTCGGCCTCGACCACGCCGCGCGCTCCCTGCACGCGGATGCTGCCCCCCGCGCTCTCGAGGCGGACGCTCGAGCCGCAGGTTCCGACGCGGATCTGGCCTCCGGCTGTCTCGGCGCGCACCGGGCCCGTGGCGCCGCGCAGCACGATGTCGCCGCCTGCGGTGACGGCGCTGACAGAGCCGGCGATGCTGCCTGCCGTGATCTCCCCGCCACTGGTTTCCATAACGGCGTCGCCGTTCACCTGCCGCGCGTGGATGCTTCCCCCGGCGGTCTGAGCATCCAGGCGGCCGCCCACGAGCCCCAAGTCAATGTCGCCGCCTTTGGTCTCCACGTGCACGGGGCCGGTGACGTCGCCTACCTGAACGTCGCCACCCGCCGTGTTCCCTCGCAATTCACCGTTCAAGTCGCCGACGATCAAGTCTCCAGCGTTCGTCGCGAGATCCAGGTTGTAGTCCTTAGGTGTCGTGATCTCGAAATGGACTAAAAGGGCGCGGCGCCAGTGGTATTCAGGCGGGAGCTCGCCGCTAATCATCAGGCTGCCCTCTTCGAGGGTATGCGCGCCGAGCTTATATTCCCGGAACAGCCGCTCGGCCTGCTCCAAATTCGGGGTGAAGGCGCGAATGCGGACGCGGCAGGTGACGCGGCCGCTCGCCTGAGGCATCACTCGAACCGAGCCGGCGTCGGAGCGCAGGACCAGCCGCCCGCCTTCCCGCGCCGCGCCTCCGCACTCCGCGTGTTCTGTCCAGGCGCGCCCTTCCCGCTTGGGATTGCCGCGCCGGACATAGACCTGGTCCTGAGCCGCGAGAGGCGAGACGAGGGCCATGAACATCAGCGCGCTGAAAAGTGCAACGGTTCGAGCCATGAGCTTAGTTCTGTCCTCCATTCAGTTTTCGCAAGGCGCTCAGCGACCTCAGCCGAACGTAACGGTTAGGATCGCTCGTTGCCAGCTTCTCCAGAGACGGGAGGATCGACTCGTCGGCGTGCTCGGTGAGCACGTCCACCGCCGCCACGCGCACACCGGGATTCTTGTCCTTTTCGAGCGCGTTCAGGAAAGCCTGCCGGACCTGGGGCGTCCAATCGAGCTCTTCCGCGGCCTGAAGCGCATCCAGCCGCAGTCCGGCGTTCGGGTCGTTCTGCATGGCGTAGAGCAGCGCATCCCGCACGGAGGGATGGCTGATATTGGAGCGCAGACATTCCAGGCTGTCGTGCTGGATGCCGGGGTTGTCGTAATCCTTGACTGCGTGCACGAGAACCTGGCGGATGCGCGGGTCGTCGAGCGAGCCTTCGAGCGTCATGTGATGGTCAGCGGTCACGGAGATTCGCACTTGGCCGTTTTCGGCGCCCGAGGGGACTTGGCTGATGTTGTTGATGCGCAGGTCGCCGAGTGGGCTTCCGTCACCGGACGGCGGTCTTACGCGCGGCCGAATTTCCCAACCCAAGCCGAAGCCGAGCACCACCAAGCTCAATGCCACGGCGGCGCGTGAAGGCAGGTTGGCGCCCAATCCCACAAACCAGCGGTCGAAAAGGTTTCGCCAGCTCGGGGCCGTTTCCTTGTCCAGGGCCTCATCGAGGGCCAGGCGGCAGCGGGCGAGGAGATGGGGCGTCACCTCCGCCGCCATCCGCCCGGCAAGCGATTGATGGAGTCGCTCGGTCGCTTCCAGCAGCTTGCGGCACCCCGCACATCCGGCCAAGTGCTCCTCCAGCGCCCGGCGATCCTCCGCGGCCAGTTCGTCATAAGGATAGAGGCTGAGGTTTTCTTCGAATTCTTTGCAGCTCATCTCGGTCTCCTTGCCGAAATCGTTAGACCAGGTCGCTCAATTCCAGACGAAGCTTTTGCGTGGCCCGAAAGAGCGAATTCTTGGCGGTTTCTTCCGTGGTTCCGCAAAGTTCCCCGATCGCTTTGAGCTTCAGCCCTTGAAAGTGGCGCAACTCAAAGACCATGCGCTCGCGGGGGCCCAGCCGCCCCAGCGCCTTCTGGATTCGCCGGCCGATTTCGCCCGACCGCGCCGTGCGCTCGGGGTCGCGGCCCGGACTTTTTTCAGGAACCGCTTGAAGAAAGTCCGCCTCGCCGTCCTCGGTTTCCGGCGGCTGGACTTCCTCCCGGGATTTCTGCCGCCGCAAGTAGTCCAGGCAGGCATTGGTCACCACGCGGTAGAGCCAAGTCGAAAATCGCGACTCAAACCGGAAACGGCCAAGCGAGCGGTAAACCTTCAAAAAGGCCTCCTGATAGAGGTCGGGCGCCTGGTCGGGCGAGGGCACGATCTTCAAAATCAGCCGTAGGACTTGCTGGTCGTATTGGCGCACCAGCGCGTCAAAGGCCGTGCGATCGCCTTGTTGCGCAAGGCGAATCAGCGCGATCTCCTCGCCCGGCTCCTCGCGCGCACTAGGAATGTTCCCCGCCAGCGTCAAGCAGCCATCCATCGCTAAGTGGCTCGTGCCTTCCCCATTTTATTGGACGCAGGGGCCCAAAGAAAGTAAGCCGGGGCGAGCTGGACCCGCAAGGGACTTCGCGGGCTCCGACGGCCATCCCGACCGGACGGCCAAGCGGACCCAGCCGACGTATGACGCCGACATGCATTTTTGCAACTCGGGTTATTACCCGATTGATTTCATGCCGGCCTCTTGCATCATACTGGCCACCGAATGGGGATCCGACGGGCATGGGGATTGGACAGTCAGGTGGTGCCGTCTCCCAGGAGTAACCGGCAACTCGCTGCGCCCGTCAGCTGATGGGCTTCGGCGGGCGCGCACTCAACGGCAGAAGTTGCTGCGCGGTGATGAATGCAGCGAGGCGATAAGCAACGCGATGCGTACGAACCGAGCCCCAGGGCGCCGGCGCGCAGGAAATTGCTGCGAGAACTGGTGGCGCACCTGCGGCACAATCGTGCCCAATTGCGCAAGGAATGGGCCAGGCGCATTCTGGATGCCCGGCTGCTTGGCGCGATGAGCAGGAGGGAGATTTATTCGGAAACAAAAGCCGTTTACGACAATTACTTGGAGGTTTTGGAAACCGGAAGCGTCGAAGCGCTGAAGGCCTACGCCCAGAACCTCTCAGAGCGTATCATCCCGAGGGGTGTCGAAACGCGCGAAGTGCTGGGCATTGTGCTGCTGCTGCGCGACGTCCTGGCCCGCTCGCTATTCGAGAAATATCACCACGAATTCAAACGGCTTGAGCGCATCTTCGACGCCTACGAGCCGGCCGCGAATCGCATTGCCGATACGGTGGGCGTCAGTTTCGTCGAAGAGCGCGAGCGCGTCATTCGCCAGCAACAGCAAGCCATGCGCATCTTGCACGTGCAAGAAGAGGAACGCAAGCGCATCAGCCGCGAGCTCCACGATGAAGTCGGCCAAGCCCTCGCCGCGATTAACGTGAAACTCTCCGTCTTGCAACGGGACGGGGCCGCGGAAGCGGCTGCGCTGCTTACCAAGAAAATTGCGGATATCGGGAGCCTGCTGCTCGGACCGATGGCCGCCGTCCAGCGGTTTGCCCGCGAATTGCGGCCCGCGATGTTGGACGAGCTGGGCCTGGTGCCCGCGCTGCGCTCGTATTTGAAGGAGTACGCACAACGGGCCGGCGTCGCAGTGCGGCTAATGGGCAGTGTCGGTGGCGAGCGCCTGAGCGCCGAACAGAAGACCGTCCTGTTCCGCGTCGTCCAGGAAAGTCTCACCAACGTGGCGAAGCACGCGCGTGCCAGCCGCGTAGACGTGACCCTCTACACGGTCAAGAACGGTATCCGGATGCGAATCAAAGACAATGGCTGCGGCTTTACGGTGGACCATCAGCGGTCTCCCGCGGGGAAGAACCAGCTCGGCCTGCTGGGCATGCGGGAGCGCATGCGTCTGGTTAAGGGACACTTTGCAGTCAAATCTTCACCCGGCCGCGGAACCACGGTTGAAGCAGAGATTCCTTTCAGGAGGGGGAGCCATCGTAAACCCGGAGGCGTCTCCCCACCGGCAGGAATGAATGCTGCTCAAACCTCCTTGGTCGTGTGAGGCGCCTATGCAAAAAATCACCGTATTAATCGCCGACGATCATATGGTAATGCGGCAGGGACTACGCGCCTTGTTGCAGACGGAACGGGACATCGAGATCGTCGGCGAAGCCGACACGGGGCGGCAGGCCGTGCGGCTCGCCAAGGCCCTTAAACCCGACGTGGTGCTGATGGACGTAGCGCTCGCGGGTGCTCATTCTCTCGTCCTACAACGACGATGAATACGTGGAGCAATCAACGGAAGCCGGCGCAGCGGGCTACCTTCTGAAACAGGCCGCCTTCACGGACGTGGTCAGAGCGATCCGCGAGGTCAAAAAGGGCAATGTGTTCTTCAGCCCTGCCATTTCCAAGCGACTGATGGATGAATATCGCGAAACCATTGTGCGGGGTGCTCCCGTCAGGAAGCGGACGGATTTGCTGACCTCCCGCGAAACGGAAGTGCTCCAATTGATCGCGGAAGGCGAGGGCAACAAACAGATCGCTGCTCAACTGGAAATCAGCGTCAAGACGGTGGAGCGGCACCGGCAACGGCTCATGGACAAGCTCGCGATCCACGACGTCGCCGGGCTGACTCGCTACGCCATTTCCAAAGGGTTTATTGAAACCAGCCCCGATGCAAGAAAGGCGCGGCAAGAGCCGGTCCAGAGCTAAGGCCTCGACGCGCTATCCTGGCCGACGATCCGCAGAGAGAATTCCTTAGCCCCGTCTCCCGATCAGCCTTGACGACCTCCTATGGCCAGGCGGGGGCGAGTCGGTCCACTCGGGACGGAACTCGTCCGAGAAAGTTTCCATGCTGGCCTGCTGATGCTGGTAGGGGTTCAGGCTGGCGGAGTAAGACCGACTTTTCTTGGACTTATATGACCGCTTCAGCTTGTTTTTTGAAACGCCCTTTGGGCGAGCCATAACATCACCCCTTTCGTTCTCCCGTATCCCAGGAATCCTCCTCCGGCTGAGCACGACGTTACTCTGCGGCAGCTTCCGATGACGCCACCGAAATGAGCGGGAGCGGGGCAGCCTCAACGCCGCCACCCGCTCCCCTCCTCCCACCGACGGACGCGGTGTCAGGAACCGCCAATTCCGCAACGCGGCTGCTAAATCACTTCCGTGCCGGCTGCCAACACGCTTCCAGCTTCCACCGAGCTTGCGGTAGCCAGAACCGTGGATGAGCTCACCGTCGTGGCCTCAATGAGAGTGGTATCTGAGGCCACCGCGACGCCATTCACCACGCTTCCTGCTGCCACAACGCTCGCCTCGCTGTCGCCGCCAGCTTGGCCGTTCGCGACCGACGCCTAGAAATTGATTGTGCCGTCCACCTTGAGATAGGTGTTGTTGGTTAAGCCGCCCTTCTCAAACGTGGCCGTTAGGCTCCCTCCTCCGGCAGCGCTCGAAAACCGGCCCGTACCCCCAGTGATGCGGTACGTTCCGTTATAGTGATAGGGTGAGCCTGAACCGCCCTCCTCACAGAGCCAGCCGACCGTATTGAAGTTGATGGTACTGCCATCGGCCGCAGAAATGTTGTTGGGGCCGAGCGTGTTATTGTCGCCGTTGGCGGGGAGACATTTCCCGCCGCTCGCGTTGGTCGCGTGATTGTTAGGATCGGTCGCACCGCCGTTGTCACTTCCAGTGGTTACGCTTAGGGTGTACGTCCCGCTGCCGATATGCGTTCCCTGCGCACTCCCAATCGAGACGCTCGTACAGCCCGACGTGAAGCTCACCTGACAGGTCCCGGTCGCTGGTCCGAACCCGAGAACCCTCCAGTCGAGCACAAACGGGTTGCTTGCGAGCGCTGCCGTTGCCAGAAGGACGAGGCCAGCAACAGTCACTAGAGCCATCATTTGCTTTCTCTTTAGTATACTCAAGTTCATTTTCCCCTCCTCCTATCGCGGACCGAATTTCGGTCTCGCGGATTCCAGGCCAGCATAGGCAGCCGGACCCCGGTTTGATAGGGGGGTAGAACCCACCCGGCCTTGGGTTTAAGACCCCAATAGGCATGGCGGAGTTACCCCAATGCCGAGAGGAGGGAGGCTTCTGCCCTCATTCCGCCTGGGCTCTCACCGGAAAGACTGCGGCAGCGGGGAAAGCAGCACGGTCAACGGCATGTCATGTGTTTGGGTGAAATAAAAGTGGCGACCCATACGGAGTACGGAAACCGGGATAGTCACCAAATTTAGCGTTTGCTTCTGCTTCTTTTGCGGCGGGTCAGAAACCGGTCGGTCCACGCAGGGCGGAATTCCTCATCGACAATTTCTTGGTATTCTTCACTCGATTGATGACGCGGCTTCGCGGCTTTTTTATTTGACTTGGGACGGCGCATAGTCGGCCCATTCCCTGTCTCCTGCACCCCGCAAGAACCTCCGCCCGCATGCGATCCTCAACCCTGCAGGAGTTCCGAAAAGCCCCACCGAGGCGGGAGGGAGCAGCGGTAGTCAGCCGGTTGGCGGACCACCGGCTGTCCTCTCCCACCCCATGGGGGTTGCCTTGTAGTTGTCAAAGCGCCGCGACTTCCACTCCGCGGCGGTTAAGGGTTAAAACACCATCGTGCCGGCTGCCACGACGCTCCCCGCCGCCACCGAGCTCCCGGAAGCCAGAACCGTGGCTCCGGTCACTGTGGTGGCCGCTGCGAGGGAAGTGCTGGAGACTATCGTTTCGCCGTTGACGACACTGCCCGCGGCGATAACACTCCCGGCTGCCAGTTTGCTGCGGGCCGCCAGTTCAGCCGTTCCGATGAAGTGAACCCTTCCGTGAGCGTCCACGTCTCCGTCAAAATCGGTGCCGGAGACAATTTCCGTTCCCGTTTCCAGTGAGCTGCCTGCTGCTATGGCAACACCCGAACTGAAGGCGGTGACTGCTGACACGGATGTCGTAGCGGCTAAAGAGGTGGCTGTGGTAAAGGCCGCGGCGTTGATCAGGCTTCCGGCCGTCACAAACGTGCTGGCTGCCAGCGAGCTGCTCATAGCGATGGTTGTAGCGCCGGCGACAACCGTGCCGAACGCCAAGCTGCTCCCGCCTGCGACCCTTGTACCTGCCGCGATGGTGCTGCCCGCGGCAATGACCGTGCTTCCGCTTACGGTGGTAGCGGACGCCAGAGTGGTTGCGGTCATCACCTCGGTGCCGTTAAATATGCTGCCCGCGGCCAAGACCGTACCGGCCGCGAACGTCGAGCCCGCCGCGAACGTCGAACCCGCCGCAAACGTGGTGCCCGAGGCGAAAACGGTGCCCGCAGCCATGGTGCTCCCGGCTGCCATACAGCTGCTCGCGGCCAAGACGGTGGTCCCCGTTACAACTGTATTGTTAACAACGCTGCCCGCGGCCACTACAGTTCCCGCCGCCAGCACGCTATTGGCCGCTACGGTTGTGGCCGCGGCGACCGTGGCGGTGCCGGCTAAGGTGGTGGCTCCGGCGATCGCCGTTGAGCCGGCCACCGCAGCCCCCCCGCCCAGACCAATAATGATCTGCGCTTGCGAGGTGCTCGGCAGCAAGCAGCACACCAAGCCGAAGACCAAGCCCGCTATGGCCGATTGCCGAAACCGCATACTGCCTATAGTGTAATTCCTCATGGTTACTCTCCTTAAAAACGTGGGGCGATTCCTCGCTCCACTTGTCCCCGGATTCCGGTCCAGCATAGGTAGAATCGTTGTGGGTCAACAAGGAGGTAGAACCCGCCCGCGCTCTGGGTTTGAGGCCCCAAAAGACATGGCGGAGTCATCCCAATGGCGAGAGGTGGGCAGGCTTGAGTTCACATACCGTCTGGGTTCTCTCGGGAAAGACTACGGACGGGGGATGGCGGCGAGTCCGTCGGCTGACGGATGTTGCCATCCGTCGGCTGACGGATCGAATGGCAAGCGGGAATGACGGTTGGGCGCGAATTTCACTCTTGCTGTCATCCCCGCGAAGGCGGGGATCCAAGGCCAACGTGTCTCACTTCTTGGGGACCCAGACGAAGGGCTTCCATGAGGTTTCAAGAATTTGGCACTTCTGGCAGTCGATTTTTTTCACGCCTTCCCCGTAGCCGCTGATGCGGGTTGGCGTGACTTCATCAAACTCGATTTTCGTGACCAGGTCGCACCAGTTGGAGTACTGCCCAGACGGCAAATTCGCCGCCGCGCAGGGCAAATGGCTGTGCGACTCGCCCACCCACTTCGTCCCCTGGCGTTTGCATTCACTGCGGATGTAAGCGCCGTGGGCCAGGAACGCGCCGGACATATTAGTCCACTCCGTGGAAAAATGGTCAGGGTCTGGGCGGACTCGGTATTCGTTTCCGGTGGTCTGAGACACCCATGAATCCTTCGTTGCAGCAGCGGGTGAAGCCGAGGCAGCCGAGGGTGTGGCGGGTGTTGCGGGTTTCGTCTCGTTGGAGCAGCCGAATGTTCCCAGTGCCGCGAGCACACCTGCCAGCAGCACGATCTTATGAATGCGCATCAAACTACCCTCCCCTGTCTAAGAAATCTTTCGAGCCAAAATGCGCGGGCCGTCCGTCGCGAGATAGAGCGACCAATCCGGATCGCTGGTAGATTCCCGCTTACGCGGGAATGACCATTGCGGCGAAGGAGCAGGCCAACAGTCATTCCCGCGTAAGCCGTTCGACAGGCTCACGGCCCTCCCTTCGATCCGTCGACTGACGGACTCAGGGACGCTGAGCGCAGTCGAAGCGTGAGCGAAGTCGAAGGGCGGGAATCCACCTCTCGTCTCATTCGCGCCAAGTGAGCGGCCGCCCGGCCAGCTTCTCGAGAATTTTCACCGGCGCAAGCTCCGGCCGCTGCTGCGCTCGGTAAGGGATGATGAACGTCTGCTCGAGCGCAAACTGGCCGGAAAGCACGGCGTGGCTGAGCATGTCCGTGAAAACGATCCAGCTCGAACCGGGTGGGAATTCGGTCCGCGCCTTCTTCGCCTTTTCCTGAAATTCCGTATTTTCCTTGAGGAAATTGTGGAAACGGTGCATGGCCGCGTCATAAGGCGAAGCCGTGAATTGCCGAAGGCCGAGGGCGCGCGCAAACTTCGCGGTCACGCGGCCCGCCGGCCCCGCTCTTTGCCGCGCGAGGCGCACGATGCCCCCTTCCTCAGCGTAACGCCCGGCAAGCTCAGGAAATGCTTCCGCCGTCATCCACACACGTGGCCGAGCGGGATTCAGGTTCGTGAAGAAGCGAAGGATGCGATCGCCGTCGGTGGGGCGTGTCGGAAAGGCGTCCACGTGCAGCAGGTCATTTCGCGCGTGGAGCGCGAGCGCGCGGCCCGCTTCTTCGAAAGGGCGGAAGCTTGTGAAATCCACGCGCCACCCGTTCGAGTAGCGCGCCAGAAGCTTCGAGAGCAAGCCGGCTGTTTGGTCGCAATAGCTCTTGAGGATGCGCCGCATTCGTTCGCCGTCGCCGCCGGGATCGAGACCCGTCACGCGGTCTTCTGCCGGCCGGTAAGCAATGTTCTTATAATAGGAGGAGCCGGCCTGCCGTTGACTGAGAAGAAATTCCGTGTCCTCGCGGGGAAGCTCTATGGGCGAGCGCTCGAAGTAGAGAACGTCTCCCGCCTCGAGTCGCCCATAAAACTCCCCGCCCAGCTCCCGCGATGTATCTGCAATGGGGACTAGCTTCACAACTATCATTTATACCATCGTGGGTCCGGTTCGCGCGCCAAAAGCAGTCACGGCGTTTCCCTGTTCGCCCCTCCGTGTGATACGATGGAGCGTGTCGAGAGCCCCGATGAATCGGGGCGGGCCCGATCGGGCGGACATCGTACGGAATCCCATCGCTTGCCAAGGGAATTAGTGCGGAAACTCTCCGCATGATCCCAACCCAAAAGCCACGAATCTTGAGCGGCATGCGGCCCACGGGGAAGCTCCACCTGGGGAACCTGGTGGGAGCGCTTCAGAACTGGATTTCGCTTCAAGACCGGTACGAGAGTTTCCACTTCGTGGCGGACTGGCACATGCTTACGACCGACTATGAGAACACTTCGGAGCTACGCGCCAACATTCAGGAAATGGTGACGGACTGGCTGGCGGCGGGGCTTGACAAGGACAAAGCCACGTTTTTCATCCAGTCGCGAATTTTGGAACACGCCGAGCTTCACTTGCTTTTTTCCATGATCACGCCGCTCGGGTGGCTCGAACGGGTGCCGAGTTACAAAGAGCAGCTCGAAAACATCAAGGATCGGGACCTGCACACATACGGGTTTCTCGGGTATCCGGTCTTACAGGCGGCCGATATCCTGATGTACAAGGCCGATGCCGTTCCGGTGGGTGAAGATCAGGTGGCGCATGTCGAGCTGACGCGCGAGATCGCAAGACGCTTCAATGGGTTTTACGGTCCCATTTTTCCGGAACCGCAGGCGCTGCTCACGCCCGCGCCGAGGTTGCCGGGGACGGACGGGCGGAAAATGTCGAAGAGTTACAACAATGCCGTCTATCTTTCCGACCCTCCCGAAGTTGTATCCAAAAAGCTCGCGACCATGATCACCGATCCGGCGCGAAAACGCCGGACGGACAAAGGCAATCCCGATGTCTGCCCGGTCTTTGATCTGCACAAGGTTTTTTCGACTTCGCAAGATATTGACCGGGTAAACCGAGAGTGTCGGACGGCTGAAATTGGATGCCTCGACTGCAAGGCGATCCTGGCAGCTCACGTCAACGAGCGCCTGAAGCCTATCCAGGAACGGCGGGCGAAATACGAACAAAGGCCCGACGAGGTGTGGACGATTCTGAATGAGGGAACCGAGCGCGCCCGCAAAGTTGCGCAGGAAACAATGAAAGAGGTTCGCGCCGCGGTGAAGCTCGACTACGAAGGGGCGGGTCTGAGACCCGCCCCTACAGACGCGAAGAACAGCGTCCCGACAGGCGCGAAGAGTTAGCATGACGGAACTGAACGACACACCGCCCAATCTCGAACCGGCTGCTCCTCCCGACACCGCCTCGCGGCCGAAGCGCCCCACGAACGTGGCCACACCGCCTCCGCCCGTGAAGCTCGAAATCTACGAAGGGCCTCTCGACCTCCTCCTTGACCTCATCCGCAAGCAGGAAATCAACATCTACGACATCCCCATCGCCAAGATCACCAAACAATACCTCGACTACCTGCGGATGCTCGAGGAGCTGAATGTTGACGTGGCGGGCGAATTTATTTTCATGGCCGCGACGCTCATTTACATCAAGTCGCGGATGCTGCTCCCGGTTGACCCGGCAGCCCCGCCCGAGGAGCAGGAAGATCCGCGCACGGAGCTCGTCCACAGGTTGGTCGAGCACGAGCAATTCAAGAACGCCGCCGAGATGCTTCAGTCGAAGCGTCTGGTCGAGGACGCCACGTGGTCGCAGCCGGGCATCGGCGAGTTTGTGGAGGCCGAAGACGAGCCGGGCCTGAGCGTTTCAGTTTTCGACCTGGTTTCGGTGTTCCGCGAAATCGTCGAACGGGCGAAAAAGCGCAAGCCCTTCGAAATCCCGCGCGAGGAAGTCACCGTGGCGGAAATGCTCGAGCACGCCAAGCGAGTGCTCGGGGCGAGCCAGCATCCGGTGCGGCTCGACGACCTGTTCGCGGGCTTCATCTCGCGCCCGGCGCTCATCGCGCTGCTGCTGGCGTTGCTTGAAATGGTGCGCCTGCATGCCATCCTGCTACGGCAGAAGGATCTGTTCGCGCCAATCATGATCCACAAAAGAACCAGCGCTTTCAAGAAATCATGAGTGGCGTAAAGGCCGAGGACCTGGAAGCGAGTTTGGAAGAGGTCGAAAAGACTCGAGCGGTCAGTCATCAGTCATCAGCGAGCGAAACTTCCGGCTCCACTGATAGCTGAGGACTGATAGCTGAGAGCTCCTTTCATGCTTGACGACACCACTCTGAAGGCCATTCTCGAAGGCATCATCTACGTGGCGCCAGAGCCTGTGACGGTGGAGCAGATGCTTCGCGCGCTCGAGGGCGAGACGCGCGAGCGCGTCAAGGCGAAGCTCGCCGAATTGAGCGCGGAATACGAGGGCGCCGCGCACGGCATGCATCTCCGCGCCGTCGCGGGAGGGTACAAGTTCTCGACCAAGGCCGAGCACCACGAGGTTTTGCGGAAATTCGTCAAGAGCTTGAAGCCGCCGATCCGGCTCTCGAAGCCCGCGCTCGAGACCTTGGCCGTCATCGCCTATCGCCAGCCGGTGACGCTGCCGGAAATCAACGAAATCCGGGGCGTGGATTGTGGCGGCGTCATCCACACCTTGATGGAAAGAAAGCTGGTGGTGCCGGCAGGACGCAAAAACGTGATTGGCCGGCCCATCCTTTATCGCACCACGCGCGACTTTCTGGTTCACTTCGGCCTGAAGGATGTCGGTGAGCTGCCGAGCCTGCGCGAGTTCGAAGAGATGGCGCGGCTGGCGCTAGGGGCCGACGTCTTCGCCGCCGAATCCGCGCAACCTGAAGAAAAGGCGGCAACCCACGAATTGCCCGAGCCCGCCGTCCCTGCTGCCGAAGGCGAAAATCTCGAAGGCATTCCGGAAGCTCCACCCGTAGAGCCCAACACTTAGGCCCGAATAGTTTCCCATGCAAGAGCGTCTTCAAAAAATCATTGCGCGGGCGGGAGTAACTTCCAGACGCAAAGCGGAAGCCTTGATTTTAGCCGGGCGAGTCAAGGTGAACAACCGCGTGGTCGAGCAGCTCGGCGCGACGGCCGACGCGGCGAGCGATGTGATCGCGGTGGACGGCAGACCCCTTCGCCCGCCCGGACGCCGACT
>QHZO01000117.1:0-851 GCA_003224695.1 Acidobacteriota bacterium | reverse complement strand
TCGGGCCTGCTCGTCATGACCAACGACGGCGAGCTGGCGAACCACCTGATGTCGCGGGACTCCCAAGTCCCTCGGACGTATCACGTCAAGCTCGGCGAGGACCCGCGGCCCGAGAAGCTCGCGCTTCTGGAGCGCGGCATTGCGCTCGACGGCCGGCGGACGGCGCCGGCGCGCATCCGCAAGCTCGCCCCAAGGCCCGCCGAGGCGCGCCGCCCCGCTCCACGAAAGCGCAGCGACGACCCCTGGTACGAAGTGACGCTCGTCGAGGGCCGCTACCATCAGGTGCGCCGGATGTTTGAGCGCATCGGCCATCCAGTGCTAAAGTTGAAGCGCGTGCGGATTGCCTTCTTGACCGATGAAGGATTGCCAGTCGGCCGGTTCCGGCAGTTAGCCCCGAGCGAAGTCAAAAGGCTGATGCGCGAAGGCAGAGGTTTGAAGGATGAAGTATGAATTATGAAGGATCAAGTTATGAAGGATGGAAAGAGGCTGGGGGGCTCAAATATGTGTGGCAGGCCTTCATACTTCATACTTCACACTTCAAACCTTTCCTATCGGCCTGCGGGCAGTAGCCAATGAACATGCCGCGATACTCGATTGACGAGATTTCGCACCCCTGGTCGAAGCGGATTCGGCCCTATCCGCCGGGGAAACCCATCGAGGAAGTCGAGCGCGAGCTGGGGCGAACGGCCATCAAGCTGGCTTCGAACGAAAACCCGCTCGGGCCCTCGCCGAAAGCCCTCGAAGCGATTCGCAACGCCCTCGACCGGATTCATCGATACCCGGACGGCGCGGGGTTTTATCTGCGGCGGCGGCTGGCCGAGCTCCACGAGCTCGACATGGACCAGGTCATC
>QHZO01000116.1:8829-18035 GCA_003224695.1 Acidobacteriota bacterium | reverse complement strand
CGGTTGAAGATCGATTATGCATACGCGGCGGCACACCTCCTGGATACAGTGCCGAATCCATGGATCGGGTACGAGTTTGTGGAGCGGACGTTCACCGAGCTGCTGGCGAAGTGGAAGGGCGAAGAGAGGGTGGTTGCCAATAACTTGGTCTTTATCTTGGAGGAGCTCCGCAAACGGCTCGAAGCCGAGCGGGACCGTTTGGCCGAAGAAGTGTTCAACCGCCTTTTGGATGAAGACAAAATGCGCTTCATGGTCGTCCTGCATGACCTTGGAATGAATCGCCCGCCGAAGAAGGTGGAGATTCAGAAGTCGGCGACAAAGGCGACGCGCCTCGACGGTAATCAATTCATGCTCAACCTGTACGATCCGGTGCCTTCAGACGCTTTGAACTCTCTGGAGCATAAGGTGGCGAGCTTCCTGGACGAGCAAAGGCGACTTTACTTTTGGTATCGGAACATTCCGCACCGCGGCTATTATGTGCAGGGTTGGCAGAAACCGCGAATTTACGCGGATTTCATTTTCACCACACGGGGAGCAGGCACAGCCGATAAAGACTATCGCAAGGTCTTCGTGCTAGAAACGAAGGGACTGCACCTCAAGAACGAGGACTCGGCATATAAGCAATCTGTGTTTGCGCTGTGCAACAAGCGCGCGAAGCGCAAGACCTGGAACGAGCTTGTCCCGGCCATGCGGGAGAAAGAGATCGCTTACGAGGTTGTGTACGAAGACGAATGGAAAAGCAGGCTAAACGAACTTCTCGCCGATTAGCGCCCCCGGCCAGCGGTTTGAGTTGCGCGTGGATTCCTCAAGAACTTCACACCAGGATTGAAAATAGGACACGACCGACTCGCGGCGCGGATTGCCGCTGCCCGCTCACTTCTGTTAGGCTTCGCGTTCGATGGGCATATCCCGGCAGCGGCATGTTGAAGTCCATCGCGTCCATCCGGCGATCATGGGGATGGCGATTTTCCTCTCGCTGCTTCTCCAAACTTACCTGCCGCTCAAGATTCGCTGGACTCGCCTGGTGGACCTTCCGTTGCTGATGACGATTTATTTTTCGCTCCTGCGCCGGGACAAGATATTCGGCATTGGGCTCGGAACGGGTCTGGGGCTTATCGAAGACGCCCTTTCGCACCATTATCTCGGCATGTACGGCATGGCCAAGGCGCTGGCCGGCTATTTCGCCGCCGCTGCCGGTGTCCGATTCGATCTCGACCATTTCCTTCCGCGCATCGTCTTCACGTCGGTTTTCGTCTTCATTCACAACCTGTTTTTCCTCGGCCTCCAATACCTGCCCGAATCCCCGCCGCCTTTCGAGCCCATGCGATTTGCCATCTCGATTGCGTTGAACGCGGCCGTGGCGCTGGTGCTTTTCCAGGCCCTTGACCAGTTTAAGAGGCGGGTTTAGCAAGATGCTGAAAAACTCGTCTGGCCTTTCATTCCGAGGAGGTCGTCAGTCCGTCGGCTGACGGAGACGACGAGGAATCCCTGCCTGCGCCTCGCTCGCCGCCAGGCAGGCAGGTGGCAAGGGCTTTATTTTCAGAGCGAGATTCCTCTCCGTCAGCTGACGGATCGGAATGACAGCTTGCAGAATCCCCTTTCAGCGTCCTGTTAGAGGACCCGGTCCGGAAGGCAGCCGTCTGCGGGCATGGCGAGAATATGCGCGCGCCTTACCGCTTCCCTTCTTTCTCGCGCCTTCGGCCGGGGGGAGCGCGTCAATTTTCGATTGCCGAGTAGGCTAACTCGATAGCCTTCTGGTCCAAATTCAAGCCCCCGGTGGGATGCAGTTGTCCCATGAAGACAACCACCAGGTCTTCTTTGGGATCAATCACAAAGGACGTGTATTAAAACCCGCCCCAGTAATACGAGCCGACGGAGCCGAGTTCGGTCAGGAAGCGCGGCTCGCTGGTGACGCCGAAGCCCAGCCCGTATCCCATGTCTTCGAGCTTTCCCTGAACGTGGTTCGCGGAGATTAATTCCACCGACTTCCGGCCCAGCAAACGCGCGCCGTCAAGATGGCCGCCGTTGAGCAGCATCTGGCAAAAGCGATAGTAATCTTCGACGGTCGAGGTCAGCCCGCCGCCGCCGGAGAAATAGGTTCGCGGGCCGCGATAGGGATAATCCGCCGAGTATTTGAAAAGGCTCTCCTCAACCACTTGCCCGTCCAGAATCGGCTGGAGTCCTCTTTCAGGATAATAGGTGTAGGCGCGCGCCATCCGCGGCACCTTGTCGTCCGCCAGAAAGAAGCCGGTATCCTTCATCCCCAACGGTTTGAAGATCCGCTCCTCCAAGAACCGGTCGAGGGGCATTCCGGAAACCACTTCGACTAGGCGGCCGAGGACGTCATCAGCCAGGCTGTACTCCCAGGCGTCTCCGGGCTGAAAGAGGAGAGGAATCTTCGCCAGCTTTTTTACCGAGTCGCCGATCGTTCCCTCGTGCTGGAGAATTCCGGAACCCACACGCGCATCCTGGTAAGCCTTTCCGAGTCGCGCGTTCCATTGATAGGTCAGCCCGGAAGTGTGCGTCAGGAGGTGAAAGATCGTGATGGGCCGCTTGGCGCTCGCCAGCGCGCCGGGCGGCGAAGTCTTGTCCTGCGGAAACGGCGGGTCAAGCACCTTCACGTCTTTGAATTCCGGGAGGAAGTTTGAAACGGGTTCATTCAGCATGAACCGGCCTTCTTCGTACAGCATCATCACGGCGACACTTGTGATGCGGCGTTTTGGTCTCGCGGTCCGCCATGCCGACGGGCTCGAGGTACGCGATCTTGCCGTGGCGGGCGACGAGAATGACCCCGCCAGCGATCCGCCCGTCATCCACGGCTTTTTGGATGGCGCTTACAATCCGTCCCAGCCGCTCTGGCGAGAGTCCGACTGACGCGGGAGCGACCGTGGCGCGAGGCGCCTCGACCAAGGCTCGCGGCGCAGCATAAGCCGGCGCCGGCTCCCAGGCTCTCTCAACACGAATCCCTCCGACCATCGCTACCGCCAAGCATCCCAGCAGCACTCGATTTCGTCCTGGCTTCTTCATGGCCCAAGCTCCTCTCGGCGGAAGGATTTGAAAGCCTACCACATAACTGTTCACGCCGATGCGCCCCTCAGTTTAGTGGAGCCGCCGTCGGGTGCCTGAAAGTTTTCGCTCCTCTCCCTTTGAGACTCATTCGGGCAAGAAGTGGGAAATTGCCGCCTAAGTTTCTTCCGACCTTCCGACGCTCTCGGATGCCCCCTCGGTTGAGATGGCTTATAATCGGCGCGGGGCAATGCCCACTCTTGACAGGCCGATGCTTGACCCGGCGAACGACCGGCAGGTTGGTGCGATCGAGCTTCCCGGGCGCAAAGCCGCGATGGATCGCCGTCAGAGTGAGCGCGCTTGACGAATGGACATGACCCGTTTGCGGTTGGCAAAGAGCGCGGCAATCGCCATCGTGCTGGCGGGGGTGTACTTCGCGGCGGCGAAACTCGGTTTGCGTCTGGCGTTTGCTGCTGTTCGGTGTTCGCGCCTGGCCGGGAATATTCATCGGCGCATTCCTCGCCAACCACTCCACCACCGGTACCGTTGCGACATCGGTGGTCATCGCGGCCGGGAACACGTTGGAAGCGGTGGTTGGCTGTTATCTGGTGGAGCGCTACGCGGGCGGCCGCCGAGCCTTCGAGACGGCGCAGAACGTCTTGAAGTTTGCCATCCTCGCCGCGATGGCCAGCACCATGCTCAGCGCGACAATCGGCGCCACCAGCCTGACGCTCGGCGGCTTCGCAAGCTGGAAACAGTTCGATACGACTTGGGTCAATTGGTGGATGGGCGACGCTTCCGGCGACCTCATTGTGGCGCCGATGCTGGTCCTTTGGAGTTCCGATTTTCGCATTCATTGGGGCATGGGGAAGGGCCTCGAAGCGGCCGCCTTGCTCACCTCACTGTATTTAGCTCAGCAGGTCGTTTTCGAGGGGCTTTTCCGACAGAACATCAATCACTACCCGCTGGAGTTTCTCATCTTTCCGCTGCTCATTTGGGTCGCCTTTCGCTTCAGCCCGCGGGAGGCGGCAACGGTAATCTTCCTCATGGCCGGTATCGCCGTCTGGGACACCCTGCGTGGACTCGGCCCGTTCGTGCGCGAATCCCAAAACGCCTCCTTAATCCTGTTGCAATCGTACGCCGACGTGACGGGCGTGATGACGTTGGCTGTGACCGCTCTAGTCTTGGAGCGCCAAAGGGCCGAGCAGCGTTTGTCCCAAATGGCGGGGACCGACCCAGTCACCGGCCTCGGAAACTACCGCCGACTGATGGAAACCCTCAACACCGAGCTTTTGAGGTCGGAGCGCACCGGGCAACCGAAATCTTTGTTGATGCTCGATCTCGATGGGCTGAAGGCCATCAACGACCGGCACGGCCACTTGACCGGCACCAGGGCGCTTTGCCGCGTGGCCGAAGCCATGCGCGAAACCTGCCGCGCTATTGATATTGCGGCACGTTACGGCGGGGATGAATTCGCCTTGATCCTCGTGGACACCGGCAAAGCTCAGGCGCAACTCGTGGCTCGCCGTATTTTGGAACGCGTGGCCGGCGATGGCGGCCAGCCGCCCATTACGGTGAGCCTGGGCGTGGCCGTTTATCCCCAAGACGGCTCGTCCGCCGAAGCCCTCCTCGCCGCCGCCGACCGCCGCCTCTACGCCATGAAGGCCCAGGGTGGCGGGAAGGTGGGATCCGTGGTTTGACCCGAACTGTAGGGGCGCAAGGCCTTGCGCCCCCACGGCGAGCTGCGCCTCGCCGACCCGAATTCGAGGATTGCGGCGAGACACAGCTCGCCGCCACAGGGCCGGCTTTGCCCCTGCACGCCTCTTACGGCAGGGGCGCCGCCCCGATTACATCGGGGCGAGGCGCGCCCATACCCCGACCGGGTTGGGGCAGTGCCCCTTACGGGCCGCGCCTCACGGCAGCCGATTCCCTAGGCCACTTCACCTTGACGACAGAATGGCGAGCCGGTTCCGACTGCGCCGTTGCTCGACCAGCACAAGCAGTGGCGACCTGCCGGATCGCCCGTAAACCCTTGGCGACTACTCTCTTGCCAAGCCGATAGGGGTTTAGTCCATTTTCACATCGCGGGCGACCGCAGTGACGAGAACTCCGAAGCGATCAGTTCTGGTGTAACCCGCTCGGTTCTGCTCACAAATCGATCCCGAACGCGTCAATAGAAATGGGATTAAACCGGAATCGTGCCGAACTGCCAGGCATGGGTGAAGAAGTTCCGAATTTTTCGGAACCCGGCGTAACTTACCTTCGTAACAGAATCAGGAGGGCCGTCATGCCAGAGCTCGTCAGCAATCTTCGCTACGCGGTGCGACAGTTCCGGCGGTCGCCGGTTTTCACGGCCGCGGCCGTGTTGACGCTCGCCTTGGGAATCGGCGGAACCACGGCGATATTCACGCTGATTCATGCGGTGATGCTGCGCTCCCTGCCGGTTTCGGATCCCGGGAGGCTCTACCGCGTGGGCGAGGGCGACGAATGCTGTGTGGAAGGCGGCCCGCAAGACCGTTGGGGATTCTATTCGTTCCCATTGTATGAACGGCTGAAAACGGAGACACCGGAATTTGAGGACGTGGCTGCTTTCCAGGCCGGCAACTGGCTCCTGAGCGTGCGGCGCGAAGGCGAAGAGGCCGCCAAACCCCTGCACTCCGAGTACGTCACCGGAAATTACTTTTCCATGCTCGGCGTAGGCGCATTCGGTGGGCGCGTGTTTAACGCTGATGACGACCGGCCGGGCGCACCGCCGGTTGCCGTGCTCAGCCATCGCACCTGGCAAATCCGTTACGGCGGCGATCCAAAGGTTGTGGGCTCGAATTTCGTCATTGAGGGCCACCCGTTCACGGTCATCGGAGTGGCTCCCCCGGGATTTTTCGGCGAAACGCTGCGCAGCGACCCTCCCGATATCTGGCTCCCCGTCCAGCAGGAACCTATGATTGACGGCAAAGCCGCGCTGCTCAACCAGCCCGTTTCGGCATGGCTGCGCATGATGGGCCGCCTTCGGCCAGGCGCTTCGATTGCCGGTATGGGGCCGCGCCTCACCGGAGTGCTGCGGCGATGGATGCAGTATGATTCCGGGTATCCGGCCAATTGGATGGCAGACGTCATCCGGACGCTTCCCAAACAAGTGATCAACGTCGTCCCCGCCGGCGCCGGCGTCGCTGTGATGAAAGAAGAGTACGGGCGCAGCCTCGAGATCTTGCTCGCGGTTTGCGGGCTGGTGCTGCTGACTGCATGTGCCAATGTGGCAAACCTGCTTCTGGCTCGCGCCGTGGCGCGCCGCGGCCAAACCGCAGTGCGCTTGGCCATCGGCGCTTCGCGGCGGCAGATCATCGCGCAGGCGCTCGCGGAGAGTGTTCTACTCGCGCTCGGCGGCGGCTTGGCCGGTCTGGTGGTGGCGGTGGCGGCAGCGCGCCTGCTGCTCACGCTCGCCTTCCACAGCGCGCACTTCCTTCCCGTCAGCCCCATGCCCTCCCTCGCGGTTCTGGCGTTCGCCTTCGCATTGGCCCTGGTGACGGCCGTCATCTTCGGCGCGGTCCCCGCGTGGTTTGCCACGCGCACCGATCCCGCGGAAGCTTTGCGGGGGGCGGGCCGGAGCACGCAGGATCGCTCGTCTCTCACGCGCAAGGCGCTGCTGGTGGTGCAGGCGACGCTGGCGGTCGTGCTGGTCGCGGGCGCGACGATGCTGGCGCGAAGCCTGAACAAGCTCGAGCACCAGGATTTTGGATATCAGGTGGAAGGGCGCGTCCTGGTGGAGCTGCACAATCCGCCGGCCTCCTATACGCTGCCCAAGCTGGAGGCGCTCTACCGCGCGCTTGAAGAACGCCTCAATCGCCTGCCCGGAGTCGAGGGGAGCGGGCTGGCGCTCTATAACCCGCTCACCGACAACTGGGGCGAACTGATTTATGTGACCGGACATCCTGCTCCCAAAATGGACGAGCAATCCGGCGCATCGTGGGACCGCGTGAGCACCAACTATCTTCAGAACTTGGGTGTGACGGTTATACGCGGACGGGGTTTTACCGCGGCCGACAACGAAAACGGGGAGCTGGTGGCGGTGGTGAACGAGGCTTTTGTAAAGCGCTTTTTCAAGAGCGGTGAAAACCCTCTGGATCAGCACTTCGGCCTGGACATGCCGGAAAATGCCGGCACCTTCCGTATCGTGGGCGTTATGCGGGACGCGAAATTCGCGAGCTGGGGCTTGAGCCGGCCGGCGCGCCCCATGTTCTACGTGCCTCTCGCTCAAAATGTGGATTATAAGCAGGATCTGATGAAGCAGCTCGAGCTGGGCTCGCATTTTATCCGCGGAATTCTCTTGGTGACCCGAGCTTATCCCGGCACGCTTGAGCCGCTGCTTGCGAGGACATTGGCGGAACTCGATCCCAACCTGACGATCATCAGTGTCAGGACGATGCGGCAGCAGGTTGACCTTTCGTTCGATCAGGAGCGCGCCGTAGCCAGCCTCGCGAGCCTGTTCGGGATTGTCGCGCTCCTGCTGGCTGCGGTGGGCCTCTTCGGCGTGACGGCCTACACCGTGGCCCAGCGAACGAACGAGATCGGCATTCGCATGGCGCTGGGCGCCGATCGCGCGAAGGTAATCCATCTGGTATTACGTGGAGCCCTTAAACGTGTAGTGATAGGGCTGATGCTCGGTTTGCCGCTTGCCATCGGCGCCGGCCGCCTAATCTCGGCCCAGCTCTATGGCGTTTCCTGGTGGGACCCCTTCGCGCTCGCCGTGGCTGCGAGCGCACTCGCCATCTGCGCGTTCTTCGCCGCCATCATTCCGGCCAGCCGCGCCGCGGCGATTTCCCCCATGAACGCGCTGAGGACTGAGTAGCGCACTTTCGGGAGGGAGGTGCTTTACATATTCGGTCATGGTCACCTGAACGAACCTTGCACGCGAACGGCGGCGTCTCTGGTTTTATTTGCCTGAGACGAAGGCACTCTCCGGTCGTTCGCGGCAAGCTGTAAGATGCAGCCAGTCAGATAGTGCCGCCATTCTAATGGGATCGGGCCTCAAAAGTCGCCTTCCCGCAAAACTGCCGCAGTCCAAATTACCCCCTTGCGTTTAGTCGAAGTTTTGACCTTAAACTTTTAGCTTCAAGATGGTCGGTTACTCGGAAAATGAACCGCTGCCGACGAGCGCCTCCGGTATGGCTCAGGTTTCGGACTCGGTCGGTTCCTTCTTTGCGTCGGAGCGATTTGAGCGCCGGCCGTTCCAGTGCGACTAAACCACGCAAAAGCAAAGTGCGGAGGCTCGAACGAGGAGTGGTATTATCATGAGCCGGATGAGAACAAAACCTTTCATCACGGCGACACTCTTTGGGTGTTTGGGATGTTGGGTTCTTTTCTCGCAATCGGTTGCTCAGTCCCGACCCTCCGTCCCCCGGCGCGTCGTCGTGTTGCACGCCGCGCGGCTGCTGGACATCGGGAACGGGAAAATAATCACGCCGGGCGAAGTGCTGGTGGAAGGAGAACGAATCGCCGAGGCAGGTTCGGCGGTCAAACGCCCAGCCGGAGCGGAGGTCATCGAGATAGGCGATCGGACTCTATTGCCGGGACTGATTGATGCTCACGTGCACCTTTTTCTGCACCCGGGCGCCGAAGATCTCCAGACCATCCAGGAGTCGGTGCCCGAGCGCACGATTACCGCGACCTTGGCGGCGCGGGACGACCTGATGGCGGGCTTTACGGCAGAGCGAGACATGGGGACCGAGGGCGCCGGCTCGGCCTCGACCGCGGTGCGCAATGCGATTGATCAGGGTTCGATTCCCGGACCGCGCTTGCGCATCTCGGGCAACGCCGTGGACATTCTCGGCGGGCACGAAGATGCCATCGGCTTTAACCCCGAACAGCACGTCCTCTCGAACGCCACCACCGCGAATAGTGCGGATGAACTGGTGACGGTGATCCGCCAGCAAATCAAGGAGGGAGCGGATTTCATTAAGATTTACGAAACTGGAAAGGACTCGCTGCGCGGAGAGCAATTTTCGACCCCGTACCAGTACACCGAGGCCGATTTAAGCGCCGCCGTGCGGGAGACTGCGCGCACCGGCCGGCACGTGGCGGTGCATGCTACGGGCGAGCCGGGGGCACTCTACGCGGCGCAGGCGGGCGTCGTATCCATCGAGCACGCTTTCGAGCTGGGCGATGAAACCATGCGTATCATGCGGGAGAAACAAATTTTCGCCGTG
>QHZO01000116.1:0-8735 GCA_003224695.1 Acidobacteriota bacterium | reverse complement strand
CGCAAGCACGAGAGTTTGAGCTGATGGTAAAGTACGGCATGTCGCCTTTGACCGCGCTCGAAGCCGACCTCGTCAACGGGGCGAAATTACTCGGCTGGCAGGATCAGATCGGCCAGCTAAAGCCCGGCTTTTGGGCCGACGTCATCGCGGTCCCAGGCGATCCGCTCAGCGACATCACGGTGATCGAGCGCGTCAGCTTTGTCATGAAGGGTGGCATAATCTACCGGAAGTAAAATGGCGGAATCAACGAGGAGGCGCGTATGAAATACAGCCGGCGAGAATGTTTGAAAGCAATAAGCGGCGGGCTTGCCGCGGGGGCGACGCTCGCGAGCGCGAAGCCGCTCGCTTACGCTGCGCGATCCGAGTCCAAGGCCGAAGCGAGCAAGCTTCAAATGCCCGGCCTTTACCGAGGCCGTGTCGTGGGAGTTGAAAATCCGGCGGTATTCGTCTCGGGGCAGTATCAGGCCGAGGCGGTCCGCCAAATGATGCGCCGCGGGATGATGGAACTGACCGGCGCCGATGATTGGGCCGGCGCTTGGCGGCAGTTCTTTGAGCCGGGAGACGTGGTGGGCATCAAGCTCAACCCGGTCGGCCAGCCGCTGGTGAAATCGGATGCGACGGTCGTCCGGGAGATTATTGCCGGCCTCGAAGCCGCGGGTGTCAGGCGGCGCGACATTGTTGCCTACGACCGCTACCAAGACCAGTTTTTCAACGCGGGTTACGACAAATGGCTGCCGGAAGGTGTTCGCACCTCGTACGCCGCGAAAGAATATGACAATATCCAGCAAGGGATCGAGGGGTACGACCCGGACCATTACATGGACATGGCGCTGACGCTGCCGGGCTTCAAAGTGGACAACCTGACGGCGCGGCGCTCCTACGCGGCGCACTTCATCACCCGTGAAGTCAACAAGCTGATCAACGTCCCTGTCCTCAAGGACCACCAGTCGGCTGGCATCACGCTGGCGCTTAAAAACCTTTCGCACGGCCTGGTCAATAACGTCTGCCGCAGCCATTCCACCTCGAGCCTCAACGCCTGTAACGCCTTTATTCCTGCCGTGGTGGCGATGCCGGTGATCCGCAATAAAGCCGTGCTCCATATTCTCGACGGCGTCAAAGGGGTTTACCACGGAGGGCCGAGCGCGCGGCCGCAATTCGTCTGGGAGCATAAGACGCTTTACTTCGCGACCGATCCCGTCGCTCTCGATCGCATCGGCTGGGAAGTGATTGACGCGAAGCGGGTCTCAATGGGGATGAAGAAAATTGTGGAATCCCCTCCGGACAAGGTCAGCACTTTTGTCCATATGCAGCCCGAGCACGTCGAGATCGCCGGCGCGCTGGGTCTCGGCGAATGGGACCGCGCGAAGATCGATTTGCGGCAGGCGAAGTTGTAGCGGCGCGCCGAAAGATCAAAACACCACTGTCATCCTGAGCGAAGCTCTGTTCCGCGTGCGGAACAGAGCGAAGCGAAGGATCTCAGCATTCGCTTTGGGTTACGCAAATACGGGGATCTTTCGTCGTCCCGATGAAGTACATCGGGACTCCTCAGGATGACGCGGTCCGGTTCTTGTATCGATGTTCGCGGAAGCTTGAGTATTGGAGGCTAACTCTATGGCACTTTCTCGCTGGCGATTTTCCAGGCGTCAATTTGTAGCGGAGGGCGGCCTGCTTTCGGCCCTCGCCTCGATTTCCGACCGATTATTTTCGGCGGAAGCCGGCCCCGCGGCCGCTCGCCCGAAAAAGTCCGCGAACATTTACGATCGCCTGGGCGTGCGCACGCGCATCAACGCGAAAGGGACTTACACTTATTTGACCGGGTCGCTCGTTCCTCCCGAGGTCGTACAAGCGATGCACCAGGCCGCGGAGCACTACGTTTACCTCGAGGAACTGCAAATCGCTGCCGGCAAGAAAATCGCCGAATGGCTTGGCGTCGAGGCCGCGATGGTGACGAGCGGCGCGGCCGGCGCGATGACGCTGGCGACCGCGGCCTGTATTACGGGGAAAGATCCGGACAAGATCCGCCGGATTCCCGACCTGACGGGAATGAGAACCGAAGTCGTGGTGCAGAAATCCCATCGCAACGGCTTCGACCACGCCGTTCGCAACGTCGGCGTGCGGCTGGTGGAAGTGGAAAGCCTCGAAGAGGCGGAACAGGCGATCAACGCCGCAACCGCCATGCTCTATTATTCTAATTTCGCCCAAAACATGGGCCGCATCAGCCTGGAGCAATGGGTGGCGCTGGGCAAGAAGCACAGCGTCCCCACTTTCAACGACGCGGCGGCGGATGTCCCTCCGCTTTCCCACTTGAGCGATTACAACAAGATGGGTTTCGACCTCGTCGCGTTCAGCGGCGGGAAGGGCCTGCGCGGCCCACAATGCGCCGGCCTGCTGCTCGGACGCAAGGATTTGATCGAGGCCGCGCTCCTCAACAGCAACCCTAATGAAGACACGATTGGCCGGGGAATGAAAGTCGGCAAAGAAGAAATTGCCGGAATGTACGCCGCGGTCGAGCGCTATCTCAAAGTGAATCACGACGCGGAATGGAAAGCCTGGGAAAAGAAGCTCGAGACGATCGAGAGAAGTGTTTCTTCCATCCCCAGCGTTCGCACCGAACGCTATGTGCCCGACGTCGCCAATCACGTGCCGCACGTGCGCGTGACGTGGGACCAGGCGGCGTTGGGCCTCACTCCTCAGGAGTGCGCGTCGAAGCTTGAACAAGGGGATCCAAGCATTGTGTGCCTTGTGGACGAGAAAGAAAAAGGCTTGGGCTTTACCGCGTATATGATGCAGCCTGGCGATGAGTTGACCGTGGCGCGCCGTCTGCGCGCTGTCCTCGTCGAGGCGGGAAAAAAGCAAAGCCAGGGTTAGAATGTCCGGCCTTACAGCCATTCGGGAACCCCATTGGCTCAGGCCGATAGCCTCCTAAAGTTGCTCGATTGTGGAGTTTGCGTTATCCTTTTCTTTGGACGTAAAAAGGAGAACGAAAGATGACCCTGAACACCATTTTTACGCTCATTGGGATGGTTGGCGGCGTGCTTGGCATCTTGACGTTTGTGGCGAGTTGGAGGAAAGAGCAACGGAAGACGAGGGACGAGGCAGCCGAGTCGGCATTTTATAGTGAAAGCGTAGCCTTGCTTAAGGACAGGCCCAAGAAAAATATTTATGCTGAGCCGGGCTCACCCGACCATCAGTTCGCGGAAAGACTAGTTCAGGGCGGCTCACTCCGGAAGGGCCAGATACGAGGCGTTTAATGGCTTGCATAGCATCCATTCAGAGGCCAAAATGCAAATCACTTTGGAATTGCCCGATAATGTCACTCAGGGCTTGGACATAGAGGTGAAGGACTTGCCGCGCGCCCTCCTGGAGAGCTTCGCGCTCGAAGGCTACCGGTCGCGCAAACTCACCGAAGAATTGGTACGAAGAATTCTCGGTTATGGCACCCGCATACAGGTTCATGCGTTCCTGAAGGAGCACGGGGTTTATTTGAACTATGGCCTGGAGGACGTGGAGCGGGATATGCAGACATTGCACGTCCTCCATGAAAGGGAGTCGGCGCAGAGCTGAATGATCGTCATCGCCGATACCACCCCCCTTAATTACCTGGTACTGATTGAAGAGGTGGGAATACTTCCTCAGCTCTACGGTCGTGTACTAATTCCCCTGGCGGTGTGCGAGGAGCTTCGAAAACCTGAAACGCCTGGAGCCGTGCGCGGTTGGGTTGCCCAACCGCCGGCTTGGCTGGAAATTCGGCCCGTCAAACAAAACCCCGACCCCGCACTCCAAGAATTGGGTGCGGGAGAGCGCGAAGCCATTGCGCTAGCGGAAGAGCTCCGAGCGACCCGACTCGTCATGGACGACCGTGCCGGGCGCCGCATCGCAACGCAGCGGCACTTGACCGTGATCGGTACGCTTGGGGTCTTGGCGGAAGCCGCCGAGCGCGGGCTGATAGATTTTTCCAATGCGATTACGCGCCTGAAACAGACGAGTTTCTACGTGTCGCCAGAGGTCTTGAATATGCTGCTCGAACGCTACGGGAAGGACCATTAGGCAGACTCACATAGGCCTTCAGGTACGGCTTGAGTTGTTCCCACCAGGCATTCAGCTCTTGTTCGTCAACTGAATCGAGCACATTCACGTCCGGTTTGCCGCGCCGCTTGGCGGTTTTGAAGATCCCTCGGCGAACCAGCACTGCTTTCGCAAAACCCAGGCCATAGGTTTCTTCCAGGTTGATCATGGGCAAGAGCCCGCCATCTTGCCTGATGCGGCCAAGTTGTAGATTTGGACGTCCACGTCCACAAACTCGCAAGCGGGCATGGTGCCCGAAGAGCCGCGCGCTAGCTCGTTCAGCAAGTTCCGCCCGGCATTCCCGGAAAAGACCCCGTGGAACTCGCCGGATTTCTTGTATTGCTCGAGCCGAAGGGGCACGGGCGAGATTTCTTCCTTGACGTATCCCAGCCGCGGATTTTCCTTTGCCAGCCGGATGACGAAGTCCGTGGGGAGGGCCGGACCCCACTCGCCGCCTGAATTTTGAATGAAGACGGGGAGGCCCGAAGCCTCGGCAATGGCGCGGTAATAGTCGGCAACAGCTTCGAGTGTGACGGAACCGCGATAAGGCGGCAACGAGATCACGGCATCCGCCCGATTCTCCGCGGCATGGCGCGTGAGCCGCAATGCTGTTTCTCGATCAGCCGTTTGTACTCCGATGACTGCGGCGGTTTTGCCGCGCGGCGTTCGAAGCAGGATCTCGGCGCCGCGCCGGCGCTCCGCCTCAGTCAGGACATTGAACTCGCCGTACAGTTGCGGCCAAACCAGCCCTTGCGCTCCGCCTCGCACGCAAAAATTCACTTCGCGCTCGAAGTCTCCCTCGGCAAACTTGTCGTCGAGAGTAAACGGCGTCTGGAGAATCGCGAAGATGCCGCGGAATACTCTTGCAGTGTTTTCCGCGAACGCCAAGGCGCGCAAGGGAGCGCCCGTCAACAGCGGCAGGCCCAGCGCGGCTTCACCCGCGCAAACCAGAAAGTCCCTGCGTGCGATTTTTCGATTCACCATTTTCCTCCCGTCGTGAATATCTCAAGCCTTCTCTGCCAGGCTGATGAAAAACACATGCACGCTGTCATTCCGAGTAGTCCCGCCTTGCGGGACGACGAGGAATCCCGCTCTGTAAAGAAAGACCTTGCGAGATTCCCCGCGGAGCGTACTTTGAGCGCTCAGAGCGAGATTCCTCGCTTCGCTCGGAATGACAAGCGAAGGGCTCAGAATGACAGCGAAGAGCCTGCCCTGAGCGGAGCGAACGGGCCGCGGCATTACAATCGAAGTGCGCGGCATGACGCCTTGCATTACTGCCTCGGATATTTGTCCGCTCTCGACGGCGGATCGGCGCCGTGCTTTGGAGGCGTAAAATACTGCTTGGGAGCCTTTCGCCACTCAACCATGCTGAGGCCGGAGGGATCGTAAACGATGCGTCCGCCGACAATGGTCATGCGGTCCAGCAACTCGACGTTGCCGTTCATCCGCGCAAAGCCGTCGTCCATGTAGCTGAAATTTCCATGGAGCACATCGAGCACGGCGATATCGGCGGGCGCTCCAACCGACAACGTGCCGAGGTCGGGACGGTTGATCTCGCGCGCGGGATTCACCGTGGAGCGGCGAACGACTTCTTCGAGCGGGACTCCCATGGCGAGAAACTTCGACATGACGTTGATCATCGTGACGGCCCGCCCGATGATGCTTTCCAGGTGCGCGTCGGTCGAAATGGAATCGGGAAGGAAACCTTGCTCGACGGCCGGGACGGCGTTGCGAAACCAAAAGCTCCCGCCGCCGTGGCCCACGTCAAAGATGACACCGCGCTGGCGAGCTTCCAAGAGTATGGGGTTTAACTTCCCGTTCTCCAGAAGGATGGGAAATTGTTGGGCAAAGACGTGCGTGTGGATATCCCCTGGACGGAGCTTCGAGAGAATCAACTCGTCATAGGAACGCTCGGGAGGCCGAGGCCAGAAATCCACCATCACCGGCACATGAGCCCGCCGGCCACACTCGACCGCGCGGTCCACGGCGGCCCAGGGCGGGTGGAATTCGTCCCAAGGTTTTTCCGTCCAATAATGCGCGGTCTTCACGCCCACAATGTACGGCTGGTATTGTTGGATCGTGGCCGCGCAGCGCTCGACGTTCATCTGGTCCACGACCTGCTCCAATCCGCCGTTCATCCCGTCGGCGACAATGTTGAGGAAGGCCATCACGCGGACTTTGGAATGGTCAATGACGGATTGTTTCAGGCCCAGAAAGGTGTCCGCACCGCTGCTGCCGGCATCCACGGCGGTGGTGACGCCCCAGGTGAGGAAAAGATCCGCGGGAACCCCAAAGGGAGGAGTGTGAGCAACCGCGGACGGCTCAAACCAGTCGAGAGGCGCCCCGCCGTTACTCACGTGAACGTGAATGTCCACCAGGCCCGGCGTCACGGTGAGGCCGCGGACGTCCACGACCTTTCCGGCGTCGGCGGCGGGGATGTCTTTTTCAATAGCGGCAATCTTTCCGCCCGAAATCGCGACGTCCATCTCGGCGTCCACCTGGTTGGCAGGATCTAGCACGTGGCCCCCCTTGAGAATCAGGTCGTAGCGGGGCGCCTGGGCCCGGGCGGAAATCCCGGCGAGGAGAAAAACAAACCACGCCAAAGTCAGCACCCGCAGATGACGATTTGAATACCGCATTCTTCACACCCCTCATTGGCAAGCTCTTCAAATTCCAGCCGAGGAAACTTTTCTTACAACGGGACGCGGCCATTGTACTCCCGGATGAGTCATGCGCCATCCTGCCGCGCTCCTTCTTCGAGATGCCGGTTGGCGGCGCCGATTGGACGTCCACTGATTTTGTAACATCGAAACAAAACACGCTCTTGCGGAGACCCAAGCTAATCGCCCAAAGCGAAAGCGAAAATGTCGCTGCCGGCGGCAATCGCCACATACTGCTTCCCGCCGACCGCATAGCTCATCGGGGAGGCATGGATTTGTTGGCCGGTGTTGAAGTGCCAACGAGCCGCACCGGAGCCGGCGTCTACGGCCTCGATCATGCCCGCGTCATCGCCGAAGAAAACCAGCTTTCCCGCCGTGGTCATGGTTCCCGCCCAGGAGTCCGCCTCGCCGGTCTGCGGATACTTCCAGGCGAGCGCTCCGTCGTTGACCCGATAGGCCAGCAGGATCTTCTCGCCTTTTTCACCGGGCACGCGAACCGTGCCCGTGTTGTAGTAACTCTTTCCTTTCTCGAAGGCTTCCGGGTGGGCGTAATAAATGTTGCAACGCTCGAGAGCCAGAAAGTAGAAAAATCCGGTGGCCGGATTGTAAGAAGGAGAGAGTTCGTCGCTCCTTCCAGGCCCGGACAGATTTCCGCGCCCTGGGCGGTGGGAATGAGCCCGGTGGAAATTGGCCGGCCATTCGAAGCGATGCCTTTGGCCCAGTTTAGCTTCTCGAGAAACTGAGTCGCCGCCAGGAATTTTCCGTTCGTGCGGTCGAGAATGTAAAGGAACCCGTTGCGATTCGCCTCCACCAGGAGCTTCCGCGGCTTGCCCTGGAAAGTGCCGTCAATGAGCACCGGTGTTTCCAACGAGTCGTAATCGAAAAGGTCGTGCGGGGTGAACTGGAAATACCATTTGAGCCTGCCCGTGTCCAAATCGAGCGCGAGGACGCAATCGGTATAAAGGTCATCACCGGGGCGAGCCGAGCCTTCGAAGTCGGGGCCGGGATTGCTGGTCCCCCAAAATAAAGTATTGGTCTCGGAGTCATACGTTCCAGGCATCCAGCCCGTGCCGCCTCCGTGCTTGTAACTGCCTTTCGGCCAGCTCGAATAACCCCGATCGCCGGGTCCGGGGATGGTCCAGAATCGCCAAACCCGCTTGCCCGTGATCGCGTCAAAGGCGTCAATGTGGCCGCGCACGCCGGCGTCTCCGCCTGAAGGAGCCACAATCACCTTGCCCTTAACGACCAGTGGGGCGCTGGTGGCGCCGTTTGCCGGGTTCTCCTTGATGTTTCCGAAAGCGACATCCCAGATGAGTCCGCCCGAGCGCGCGTCCATGCAAAGCAAGTGGGCGTCATCGGTCTCCTGATAAACCCGCGAGCGCCAGACCGCCACGCCCCGGTTGTGGTGCCCAGATGCATCCTCGATCAGGCCGGCGGTAAGGGGACGCTTGCGGTGCCAGAGGGCCCGGCCCGTGCGCGCGTCGAGGGCGAAGGTGTCATTTCCGGAAGTCACGTACATCACGCCATGGACCACCACCGGCGTCACTTCCAACGTTTGTGAGTTGTCCGAATGGAAGACCCATTGGGCTCGAAGCCTGCCGATATTCTCCTCGTTAATTTGGTCCAGGCTCGAATAACGGCGGCCGGAGTAATCTCCGTTGTAAGAGAGCCAGTTCGCGCCCGGAGGTGAGGCCAGCAAATCGCTGTCCATGACGCTGATTTGGGCCGAGACGGGACCGGACTGGCCGGCGCCGCAAAGCGCTGCAATGCAAAGAGTCTCAATCCACAACACGCAAATCCGTATCGCCGAGGTCATCTGATTTGAATCGTTTCCCGCGGATTCATGAGGACATCTCCGGCTTCTCTTTCGCCCAATCCGTTGACCGGACACGGCGACAACATTACTATAACGGACGCCCATTTTCCGAAGTGCATTGGAGGGTGGTGCCACCCGTGAGGCGTAGCGAAACTGGGCACACGCTGTGGGCACATTTCTTGCTTCTGGGAATT
>QHZO01000115.1:51190-52831 GCA_003224695.1 Acidobacteriota bacterium | reverse complement strand
GTCTTCGGCGCCGATTTCCTCTCCGCGCTCAAGCCCGGCTCGATCCACGTCTCGATGAGCACCATCAGCGTGGCCCTTTCGCGCCGGCTTACGGAAGCTCATGCGAAGGCCGGAAGTGTTTTCGTTTCCGCGGTAGTCTTCGGCCGCCCGCCGGCAGCGGAAGCGCGCCAACTGCTGGTGGTTGCCGCGGGGCCCGCCGCGGCGGTCGAGCGCTCGCGGCCGCTTCTCGAAGCCCTCGGATCGAGAGTGGAAGTGGTTTCGACCGATCCGCCCGCGGCCAACGCCTTCAAGCTCGCCGGAAATTTCCTCATCGCGGCCACGTTGGAGTGTTTAGGAGAAGCCTTTGCTCTGGTCCGCAAGTCCGGCCTCGACCCGCTCCAATTTCTCGAAATCATGACCGGGACGCTTTTTGCCGCGCCAGTTTATAAGACCTACGGAAAGCTGATCGTCGAGGAGCAGTTCCGCCCCGCCGGGTTCACCGTTCCGCTGGGGCTAAAGGATGTTCGATTGGCGCTGGCGGCGGCCGAGGCGGCTTCCGTGCCGATGCCCGTGGCGAACATCGTTCGCGACCATTTGCTGACGGCGCTGGCGCGCGGACGCGCCGACTGGGATTGGTCGTCGGTTGCGAAAGTTGTGGCGGAAAATGCGGGACTGTAGCGGCGGCCTATGGCCGCCAACGTCACTAAAGATCCCTCTGCGACGATGAGGTCCGATTTATGGACTCCGATGGAGTCCGTCGGACTCCTGCAATCGGAGACATCGCCGCTACAGCAGCAGGGCGAGGAGAGATGAAGAAAAAGGCGAAGAAACGGCCGTTGGCCAAAGCCCGCAAGAGAGCGGCGCGGCCCGACTACACTGCCCCCGCACGCCTGGAAAAAATCTTCACGGCGCTCGACACGCTCTTTCCCGCGGCCGAATGTGCTTTGCGGCACGAGAACGCCTTCCAGTTGCTCGTGGCCACGATTCTTTCGGCGCAGTGCACCGACGAGCGCGTCAACAAAGTCACGCCGGAATTATTCCAGAACCATCCGACGCCCCAGGATCTCGCCGCGCTCGACCAGAAAGTGCTGGAACAAGAGATCCGCTCGACGGGATTTTTCCGGAACAAGGCGAAGAATATCATCGGCGCGGCCCGCGCCATCGTTTCTGACTTCGCGGGCGAGGTCCCGCGGACCATGGATGAAATGTTGAAGCTCCCCGGCGTCGCGCGAAAAACCGCGAATGTCGTCTTGGGAACCGCGTTTGGCCTGCCGACCGGGGTGGTGGTGGACACGCACGTCTTCCGCATCACGCATCGGCTGAAGCTTTCGAAGGAGAAGACGCCGGAAAAAGTCGAGCAGGACTTAATGAAGCTGGTTCCGCAGGAACGCTGGATCTCTTTCGGCCACCAGGTCATCTGGTTTGGCCGCAAGGTCTGCCAGGCGCGCAAGCCGTTGTGCGCCGACTGCCCGCTCGAGCCCACGTGCGATTCGCCGGATAAGACCGTTTAAGGGACCCCGCGTACCCCGGGAAGCGACCTTGCATCGGCGGGTTGCGTGGCTCTTACATCGAGGCGGGGCTATGATTGGCACGGGCGGCGAGCGTTCGCCCGCGGGCTGCTGGTGCTATTGGTGGGAGCATGATCCTCTGCCAACCGGTCTC
>QHZO01000115.1:35065-51014 GCA_003224695.1 Acidobacteriota bacterium | reverse complement strand
CAGCGGGCCGACACTTAGTTATTACCGGCATGCCGACTGGCTCGGCTCTTCGCGCCTGGCATCTACGCCTAGCCGGACAATATATTCCGAAACCGCCTACGCGCCATTCGGTGAAACCTACTTGACTTCGGGCACGGCTGATCCCGAGTTTGCGGGCATGAACCAGGACATCGTTTCTTCTGGACCGTACCCACTCTATGACGCGCTTTATCGCGAGAACAACTCCACTTGGGGGCGGTGGCTATCCCCCGACCCTGCCGGTCTTTCGGCCGCGGATCCTTCTAACCCGCAATCCTGGAACCGCTACGCCTACGCGCTGAATAACCCTCTCTCTCTTTACGACCCGCTAGGCTTATGTGAGGATGAAATTGTTTCGAATCATTATCGTGCAACCCAGCATGAGCCGCCATGCGCTAACAATGGAGGGGATTGGGGATGGTTTGGGGACGTGAACTGGGGTGGGGGTGTGGGCGCGTCCGACAATCCATCCACTGGGGACTCGTTGCGCCATGTAGGACATCCGTGTCTCAACCAGGCAACAATTTCGGCAATCGACGCTGGCCTTCTCGCACTTTTCAATCGAACGTTCGGCACAGATGTCAAGCGCAATGATCCCAATGAGCCAACACGCTACAGTACGACGCCTAACGGTACGAGAACTCTCAGAATTGGCCATCCACCAGATCCAGTGACCAAAGAGGACACAGGTCCGAGAATTCCCGTTAACAAGTTGCCTGACCATCCTGGAACACCGCTGGAGCACCCTGACTTTTCGAACGATGTTCGAATAGCGGGGTCAGTGGGCGGCGGACCAGCAGACTACGGACACATCGTTTATAATCCCGCAAATACCGATCCAAGAGATCCGCTGAGTATTAAAAACGCGGAAGTCCATGGTGATATCGGCGGAGGCCTTTCTGGGCGCCATCTGATTCAGATGATTGTGTTCGAGGGTGTCTTGCAGCACGGCATCAACAGCGTGGGTCATCCGTGCGTCATAAAATTTGCGGACTTTGGAGCGTATTAGGAGGAGGGGTCAGGCGAAGGTGTTAGTGCAACCCAGTCCGGACATCAGGAGGCCAAAATGCGGCGCGAGCACAGTAATCCTTCTTGCCCTGATGCCCCTCGTCGCTTTCCATAGCAAGAAAGTCCGAGAAATATACACTTTTCCAGATCACTCTTCTCCGGGACTGGATCAAGGCGCAGGTCTGATAGATGTGGACAATCAGGGGCGGCTTCTTATATGGCAAGGCCCGTACGAGGCGCACCTTCCGTACCTCCTTTGGGACTTCCAGCGACAGGCGGTTGTTTCTAATTTTTCCGCGCATATACCCAAGGAGGTGCAGGCTAAATCATTGCCAGGTCCCACTGGGATTTTCTTTCAACCCAGTGGCCGGGTAGTTGTCTTCCGCAGACCCTGGCTGATCCTTGAGGATCCCATAAGGAATGAGGAAATACGACATGTTGTCCCCAACCCGCTGTATCTTGGTCCGGGCATTTTGAACAGACCCGGCACGTCGGCAGGGGGTCCGGGGATCGAGATTCCCGCGATTAATCCGCATGATGGGTCCGTCGCGGTTGCGTTCAATGTCCATGGGAATATCATGGTTTATGTTTACGACGCGGAGTTAGAGAAGCCACTTGGGGCATGGAGTCTGCCACGTTATGTGCAAGGCCTTGCTTGGTCTCCAGCCGGAGATAGACTAGCAATTTTATTCAACGGGAGGCTTGACGGAACAGGCCCGCCTATAACGGAAGATGACGTCTACCAGTTCCACGAAGGGAACAGAACGGCGCCAGGCGACGATGTATGGATAGTGGAGCCTCGTTCCGGCAACCCGCTCGTCAAATTCCGCACGGGTTCGAATGAATGGCGCATTGCATTTTCGCCTGACGGCAGAATCGTATACGTCATCCAGGACTTCTACTATTCCTATCCTCCCGACAGGTCTGTTATACAAGGCTTCTCTGCAATTTCCGGAGACCGAGTTCACACATTCACCGCCGGCCCGAGAGGTGTTCACATGAACTTCGCTGTTTCACCTGACGGGAAACTGATTGCGGCAGACGCAAGCACTGAGGTCCGTCAAATGCTGCCGTGGCGAGAGCCGGTTTATGGGGCCAAGATGGCGAGGGTCGTCCTCTTGGACTCTGGTACAGGAAAGCTATTGTTTGAACACGATGAAAAAACGGATGGCGAATTCTCCGACCCCCTGGAATTCGCCTTCTCGCCGGACAGCCGATTTCTGTTCGTAAATTTCGCCCTAAGCGATCACATACCCTACAATCACATCGAGGTTTTCTCCCTCGATGACCTTCGTGATCAAGGTGGGTAAAACCTACTGTGATTGTTTGAAGTCATTCGAGAAAGGGCTGCGCCGGCCGCAATACGGAGTCATTGTCACACACATATCCCGATGGGCTCTATGGAAATGGAATACTATTTGAAGTCTTTTATGGTACAGGAACTGCTCCTTCAAATGGTTCTTCAACGACTGGAACTCAGGCAGGTCCCACATTTGAACGAGATTTTTGGGCGACGCCGGGCGGTTTCGCCACAGTGGGTTTCGGCACAAATCTAAAAATAACAGGATTAACTGTAGGTACAGCTTATTGGTTCGACGTTGCATTAAAAGGCTTGGGATCAGGAAGTTCTAATGCAACAATACAGAATATAGAGGTTTATATAGAAGAAATATAACATTATTTCCCAGCCGCGCCGCTTCGCGGGCATGGCGACTCCAACTAGCCCGGCCGACGCGGGAAGCGAAGCTATTTCAAGTCGCCCATGGCCCACTCGATGCCGTTCAGCAACAGCTTTTGGAAGCGCGGGTCTTCCCAGGTGGACTGTTCGTGACCGAGGCCAGTGTAGAAGACTCGTCCGTCGCCGTCCTTCCGAGTCCAAGCCAGCGGCCAGCCGTAAAAGCGCGGGTGCACGCCCGCCTTGTGCAAGTCCACCGACGCGGGATCAAGCTTGAGCAAGAGGTGCGAGGTGTCCGCCTGAAAATCGGCGATCTGGTAGATCTCGTCGTTAATCTGAAAAGAGGCAGGCAGCCCGCTGACAATCGGGTCGGAGTGGTCCGCAACGTCAACCGTCACCACCTGGTGCCAGGGATGATCGTTGAAGTAGCCGCCGACGAGCTTGAGGTAAGGTTCCCAAAGGTAGAAAGTGTCGGTGGCGCTGTGCACGCCCACAAAGCCGTGCCCGGATTGGATGTAATGAATGAAAGCGTCCTTCTGCTCGTCGCTCATCGGCAGCTCGCCCGTGGTATAGAACATCACCGCGTCGTAGTTCTTCAGATTCTCCGCCGTGAAGCCTGAGACGTCAGGCGCAATCGTGGTTTCGAACTCGCCGGACTTTTCACCCATTTCCTTCACGATTCCGGTCGAAAACGGGATGACTTCGTGACGATATCCGGCCGAAAGGGTCAGATAGAGCCGGATGAAAAGAAAACATCGAGGCGACCATCGCCGCCACAACCGCTACTCCCGCCAGACGTTTGAGCATGGGTTCCTCCTCTGAGGTCGGACTTACTTGCCCGGATTATTCACGAAGGTTCGAAGCGGCGGGGGAAGGGCCTCCGTCAGCCGACGGAGGCCGATTGCGCGCCCCCCGCGCCTCTTCGTTCGTTTCGTGCCGTGAGCGGCAGGTCAAAATCGCGTCTAGTTTCCCATCATCCCGCTCGCGGCGCGAAACGAAAGGGAAATTCCAGGCCACAGTGATGGCACGGCTGAAGCCGCGCCCTGACGCTCCCTAGGTATGAATCGCCCCTATCGGCGGCTTCCGGCGGCCTCGGCCACCGGCTGGCGAGCCAGCGCCTTCGCAATCTCGCGGCAGAAGGCGGGCAAATCCGTGGGCATCCGGGAAGTAATTAAATTTCCGTCCACCGCGACTTCCTCGTCCACGTAACTCGAGCCCGCGTGAATCAAGTCGTCCTTGATGGCCTTAAAGCAGGTTGCCTTCCGGCCGCGCACGATGTCCGCCGACGCCAGCATCCAGCCGGCGTGGCAGATGGCGGCCACCACTTTGCGCGCGCGGTCCATTTCGCGCACAAACCCGACCATGCGCTCGTCCTGGCGGAGGAAGTCCGGCGCCCAACCGCCCGGAATGATGACCGCGTCAAAGTCGGCAACGCGCACGGCCGCGATCGAAACGTCGGCGACCACGGGATAGCCCTTCTTGCTCGCGTACGTTTTGCCGGATTCGGCCCCAACGGCCACCGTCGCCGCGCCGTCTTCCCGAAAGCGCAGCAACGGATACCAGACTTCGAGCTCTTGATACTGGTCTGCCACGAGCACCGCAATTTTTTTCCCGCGCAAGTCCATAGGACCCTCCAAACGCCGCCTATGGTACCACAAGGCTGCCTGCCAAAAGACGAGGCTGAATGAATGTTGTCGCAGGCAGGCACAATCTCCTGGGCCTGAGCGAAAAGCCTTTCGCTCCCCTCGACTCTTCTTTTGAAGGCCATCATTTGGGCCGACTCATTGGTGCGCCGAATTGGGTTAGACTCACCCGATGCCCGAATCGTGGTTCAATCGCCAGCTCAAAGACTTCAGCCGGAAGTCGCGAACGAAAAAATTCCAGTTGCTACTCTCCTTGTTCCGCCCGGGGCCCGAAGACACGGTCCTGGACGTGGGCGCGAGCGGCGAAGTCTTCCTCCGCCATGCGCTCGAAGACGTCTACCCGCACCCCGAGCGCATCGTGGCCGGCGGATATCACTGGAACGAAGTGCGGAGCGCGAGAGAAATTTATCCCCGCTGTCGCTTTGCGGTTTTCGACGGCTGCGCGCTTCCCTTCCCGGATAAAAGCTTCGACCTGGTTTTCTCAAACGCCGTTATCGAGCACATTGTGGACGCGCGCCGCCAGGAACAGTTCGCGCGCGAAATTATGCGCGTCGGTAAGAGCTGGTTTGTGACCACGCCCAACTACTGGTTTCCCTTCGAGAGCCACTATCATCTCCCTTTCATTCAGTTTCTTCCGCCCGCTTTGCAACGGCCATATAACCGCGTCTTCGGGACGTACATTCCCAAAGGCCGGATCGAGCCCCTGGCGCTTTTGTCCGCACGTAAGCTTCAACGCCTTTTCCCCACCAGCCGGATTCATAAGGTCCGCGTAACGTTCTGGCCGGAGACGCTGGTCGCCTGCTCCATCGAGCCCGAGCGCGCGAGCCAAACCCTTGGCCAGTATTAGACGCCGGCGGTCAGCACGTTGGTCCCGGGCCAACTTAATGTTTCGCTTGCGGCCAATTCCTGTCGGAATCGGACGTGTCGAATTCGCGTCAGTTCGACCAGCGGTCGCCACAGGGCATGCACGGCATGGTGCTTAATAAGCAATCGCCAGACTCGGTTGGAGCGCTTGTAAAGGTACGACATCGCCAAGTACGGGAGAACAGCGCGCCAATCCGCGGGCCGGCGTCGCCAAATCGAAGCGTGCGAGAAGAGGCGCTCGTACATCCAGGCATAACCTTGTTCCAGTTCCTCAGGTGACATGTTTCTCGGACGGAACACAGCGTGCCCCGTATCGTACTGAGCCCAATCGCGGTGCAACAATCGCCCCTCCGCTTCCATTTGCCGGAAAAGCGGCGTCGCCGGATAGGGGGTAAGAATATGAAACGTCGCGCACTCCAGGCGATTCTCCTCGATCCAATCGGCTGTCCGCGCAAAAACGTCTTTTCGATCGTGATCGAATCCCAGCACAAACGAGCCATTCACCTGGATGCCGTTGTCGTGCAACATGCCGACTCGGCGCGCATAATCACCGGCCTTCGGCGATTTCTTTTTTGCTTCGGCGAGATTTTCATCCGTGAGTGACTCGAATCCCACAAACACTCCGGTACATCCGGCAAGGGCCATGGCGCGGATTAACGTCGGATCGTCGGTGACATCAATGGAAACCGCCGCGCTCCAGATCTTGTCCAATGGCCGAAGCGCCCGACACAATTCGCGCAGATAGGCTCGGTTGGACCCTAGATTGTTATCAATGAAGACCGCGTAAGGTTGCCCATCCTCCATAAACTCCGCCGCGATCTGGCCGGGATCGCGCATTCGATACGGCATACGCAAGCCTTCAGTGGCCAGATAGCAAAACCCGCACCGGTTGTGGCAACCGCGGGTGGCAATCAAACTGGTCGTCGTCAGAAAGCTCTTGCGTGGCAGAAGCGACCGTCTTGGCGCGGGGTCCAGGCGATAGTCACTCTCGTAGGTTGCCGTGTATTTCGGCCTCAGACAGCCCGACTCCACGTCCGCCAGGATTCGCGGCCAAAGCTCGACGCCATCGCCCAAAGCGAGCGCGTCCGCATGGGGTGCGCACTCTGCGGGACAAGACAGCACATGCAGCCCGCCCAGTACGACTTTACTTCCGCGGCTGCGGTACCATTGCGCAAGCTCGAACGCCCGGTTCGCAAACGTCAGGTGGACCGTGATCCCCACGACCTCAGGCATGGGCACGAAAGGCGGCCGCCCGTCGAGAAGGTTTTCGTCCCAATATCGAACCTCCCAGTGCGCGGGGGTTGTGGCTGCGAAACTGGTCAATGCGAGCGTCGGCGTGAGCACATGCTTGCCGAAGCTGGCGACGGGATCCTTCGGGTAGAACGGATTGATCAGGAGCGCATACCGCGCCTGTATCGCCCCTGGAGGGATCGCCGCATCCAGAAGTGGCGGCTGGATCATTTCAGTCGGGCAATATCGGCGCTTCAGAGATTGTAAAGTCGTCAGCCGCATAAAACTCAGGCATATACTTTACGATGTAAAGTACTTCATGTCAAGGAGTAAAATAAGAACTCCGAACGGGCAAAGGCGCCTGGGCCGACCGTACCTCAACCGTCCATTCGCGCTAGTTTTGCACACACAACCAGGGCGTAATCGGAACCGCACGTGCTTGCAGATCCGGGACGCCGCTAGACGCGGGGGAGGCCGAGGCGGCGGGGTCAAGCCACTTCCAGCCGCTTGAGCTTGATGCGGTCGGCGCGGACTTGTGCCAGGTCGTAGTGCGCCTGCTGCGTCAGCCAGCTTGCGGCGCTGCCTCCGAAAACCTTCGACAACCTCACAGCCATTTCCGGGGAGATCCCGCGCCTCCCATTGACCAGTTCCGACAGCGTGGTGCGCGTGACTCCCAGCGCGGCGGCGGCGTCCGTGATGGTCAAGCCCAAAGGCTCAATGCACTCGCGCCGCACGAAGCCGCCGGGATGAGGTGGATTCTTCATCGGCATAGTTCAAGCCTCCCTTTCAGTGGTAATCAACATAATCAACGTCGAGCGCGTCGCCTTCGGCAAAGCGAAAGATCACCCGCCAATTGGCGCGAACCGTCACCGCCCAGAAGCCTTTCAACTCGCCCTTGAGCGCGTGCAGCCGGAACCCCGGCAAGTCCATGTCCTCGATTCGGCCGGCGGCATCCAGACGCGCGAGAATGTCACGCAGCTTGACCGCATGTTCCGCCATCACGCCGCGCGGGTCGTCGTCTTCGTGAAGGCGTCTCAGACCTTTGTGGCGGTTCGAGCGAATTATGTCGAACTGTAGCGCGTAACGTAACGCATGTCAAGGCAAAAGAATTGGATAGACTGGCACGGATCGCACGCCCCAAGGCCGGAGACCGTAGCGTTGAGGCATAAGGCCCCGGCATTTCGGGAACTCTTCTCACCCATGGTTCGTAACTCTTTGCAGTGGAGGCCTAGCCATGACTCGACCGGCGGATTCACGCCTGCTTGCGCTCAGTTCATTTTTTCTCATTGCAGCGCTGTATGTGGTGGGTGTGGTATCACATGAGGTGTTGCGCCACATAATTCAGACCGCGCCGGTGTGGCCGACGGTCATCCTGGGATTTCGCGATTCGCGGTGGAGCAAATGGACGGCGATGCCCTGTTTCATCTGTTGGCTTTTGCTGATGAGCCTCATCTGGTTATTTCTGCTCGGTTGGTCACACCTGATCTCGGGCACTTTTTCGCCCACTGAAATCGCGATGACGATTGTGGTCGGAGCGGCGTCAATTCTTGGAATTGCAACTGGAATCCGCATGAGAAGCGGAACAAGCACGGTTGTCGCCATCGCCGTGTTTCTGTTAACGCTTGCGGTTCAGGTTGTCGCTTTGAGACTGAGTTTCTTGCCCGGCATCGCCCACGACTGAGCTGAGATCCTTGGCCCCGGTCGCTTGACGCCGCGCCGGCAAGGCGGGGCTATAATGTGGTATCCGAGGGAGGTCGCATGATCAACGGTCTGCCGCTCGGTTTGGCGCTTGCGACCGGGGTGAACACTTATCTACCGCTGTTCATCCTGGCGCTGTTTGCGCGGCTCGACAGCGCGCAAGTTCACCTCTCGCCCCCGTTCCGTTTCCTGACCTCCGACGCCGCGCTCGTCGTGCTCGGCGTGCTCGCTCTCTCGGAGATTCTGGCGCAGAAGTTTCCCGGTCTCGACAACGTGTGGGACTTCGTTCACACGCTCCTCCGCCCCGTGGCGGGAGCCGTGGCCGCGGGCGCCGCCATGGATACAAACCGAATTGTGGAGATGGCCATCGTCATGCTAATCGGCGGGGCGCTGGCCACAGGCGCTCATTCGGCCAAGACGGGACTCCGCGTGGCCAGCACCGCGAAGAGTTTCGGCTTCGCCAATCCTGTCATTGGCTTGGTTGAGGACCTGGGCGTGGCGGCGGCATCGCTCGTGGCGATTTACTTTCCGTGGATCATGCTCGCCGTGGTGCTGCTGTTCACGATTGCCTTTGCGTTCGTAGGTCCACGAGTTCTGCGAACCATGGCGTTCGACTTTCGCATCTTTTGGGCGTGGCTGGTGTGGCTTGGCCAGCGGCTCGGCGGGAAGAGCGAGCCGGCGGGGCTTCAGGAAAGCTTGCTCGAGGTTGCGCCGGTGGATTTGGAAGGCCTCAAGCGCCGGTTGACGGCGGAAGAAGAGCTCTACGGCGTCCTGCCCGGTTGGCGGCGCGCGAGTGGCGGCCCGCGCCCAGGGTTCCTACTCGTCACCTCACGGCGCGTTGTCTCGGTCGAACCTCGTATTTGGCGCTCACCAAGGGTTAAGGCCTTTTACTACGCCGATGTGACGCTTGCCCGCACATCCCGTCCCGGCATCATGGCGCGCATTGACGTGCTCACGCGCCAGAGCGACCGAATGACCATCCAGTTGCGGCGCGCGCACGCACCGCTGGCCGAACTCGCCGTTAAAGCCATCTATCGGCTGGCCCCTGCGCTCGATACTTCAGGGCCGAGCGTCACAAGCGCACGTCCCGCCCTCGCCCCAGTCCCCGAATAATCTTTTCGCTTTGCGATCAGCTTTGTCGACATGTCGTTAGAGTGCCCAAGTTTCAAGCTGTAATTCCACATTGTTACTAAAGATTGGCAAATGGCAAGATATACTATGTTCGGCCTTTCGGCGGGTCACAAGTGGGCGGCTTGTTCCTGGACGTCATCGTGGCATATATTTTCAAGACAGCAGCCCGCCTGCTCAAGACAGGAGGCAGCAGCCGCTGGCCCCTGGCCAAGGGAACGGTGGCAACTGCAAACTGCCGACCGCAACCGGCGCTAGGATGTTCGACTTCCCACATCGTTTACTCCTTTATGGTCAATGGCGCACGGTTCTGGGGAATGGACGAGAAGGCCTTCATTTTCCAAAATTCGGCCAAGCACCACGCTGAGCGTTTCCTTCCAGAGAGCAGCGTGAGGGTTCGTTACAAGCCGGCTGAGCCAACAGTATCGGCCGTGCGCGACGAGGACCAGGTGCACCCCTAGCGACCGGCAACACATGAAGCTTAGTCCTGCGGCGTTCAAACAGACTTTCAGCCATGCTTCTTGGGGACCCAGTAAACCTCTTCGCGGACGAACTCTTTGTTGAAACCTCTCCGTTGGAGAATCCCCTTGGCGTTTTCGATCATGGTGGGGTGGCCGCACACATAGGCCGTGGTGGTCGCGGGGTCAAAGCCCCTTGCGTCAAGGTGCTTGCGCAGCACGTCCTCGACGCGGCCCACTTCGCCCCTCCAACCGGTGTGCTCCCAGGGGCGGCTCACCATGGGGATGTACTCGATCCAAGGGAACGTCTGAGCCAGGTGGGTGAGTTCGTCGTGATAGGCCAGTTCCCAGGAGCGGCTGGCGGCATGGAGCACCACCAGGCGGATTCCGGGCAGCGTCCCCCTCTCGGCTTCCCAGGCCAAGGTTCGCGCCATGCTGACGTAGGGTGCGACGCCGGTGACCGTGCACACCAGATAGTGATTGGGGTGCCCGCTCTTGGTATCGAGCGTAAACAGCCCCTTCGCCTGGCGGCGCATCAGGAACGTGTCCCCTTCTCCCAGTTCGTAAAGCTTGGGCGTCAGGGCTCCGTCTTGAACCAGCTCAAAAAAGAACTCGACTTCGCTCTCGAGAGGGCTTGAAACAATCGAGTAGGCGCGTTCCAATCGCTTCGTGCCCGTGTTCATTCCGAGCGTGGCATATTGGCCCGGCCTGAAGGTAAGCGGTTCTTCGAGCGCCACACGAATCGTCCAGAGTTCTTTCGTGTGGTCACGCCGAGAAACGATTTTGGCTTCCTGAAACTTGTCCGGAGTCGCCGCCATAGTTAGCCGCCCCTTGGCCGACGGTCAAGTTAGCATAAATTTAATTAGCCTGTCTCGCCCGCTGCAATCTGGCCAAGTGGGAAAGACCGGATACCGTTCGAAGTTTTGTTGCGTCAGCCGAGGCAGGCACCAGGTAGCAGATCCGCTATTCCGCCGGCCGAACATAGAGTAAACTGGTTTCACGCGCCTGTAGCTCAGCTGGATAGAGCGGCAGCCTTCGAAGCTGAAGGTCGGGGGTTCGAATCCCTCCAGGCGCGCCAAGGCTTTTGGGGGGCGTCGGGCGTCCGCTTCGATTGAAGCTCTTTCTAGAGTAATGGAGCTCGGTAGGAGCTTGGTTAGGAAGGCATGTTGGGGGCCAGCGCAAGGCCGGCGTGCGGAGCTTCGATCCGTCGGCCGACGCACAAGCAGCTGCCGGGCGGCGTTCAAGCGGCCTGAAGCACCGGCTTCGGGCCACCCTTTCACCGCCCTCTGAGCTGATACGGCAGCATCATCATTCGGCTTGTCCGCCTTCGGAACCAGTGCTGATACCTTGCCCGAGGGCGCTTGCGGCCATCCACTCCGGCCTAGGAAACAGCGTTGCTGAGTTTCTTGCTGATGACGTTGAAGGCAGTGTTAATCGCGTTCGCCACCGCATTCATGCCAAGCACCGAGCCCAAGGCGATCAGCGCGGCGATCAGCGCGTACTCAATCAAGTCCTGACCGGATTCATCCCGGTGCAGACCCACCGCCAACTTTGTCACGCATTGCATGCTCATGGATTAACACCTCATCACGGTAATTTTGAAAAATCCCAGAAGAATAAAATGTTTTCAAGCCTCAAGGCGAGGTTAAGCTTACGGCAGCAGATCGTAAATCGTACGGCGGTGTCAGGCCGTTGGCGCGAACGGACTCCGCATTTCGCCAAGGACAGCAAGGACGAACCCTCTCGCTTCACGAATGACTCGGAGGCAAAGAAACCCTTCCAGGCGTTTGAGGGGAAAAGTGGCATGCGAATTGGCCAGAAAACCGGATTTTGCAAACAGCCACGCCACAGGGACTCAGCGGAAATTCCAGCCTCCCTGAAACCTCGGCACCCGCATTGGAAGAAAACGCCCGCTTGGTTCAAGACTTCGCAAGCTTGCTCGCGACGGTCAGGAGCAGTTTCCGATTCTGGGCCGAAGCCGCTTCGAAGAACTTGAGCAGCCTCCGCGAGGGCCGGTCGGGCGCGCTTGAATCGGACACTTTCGGCCCAATCGGCCGCCCGGAACCCTCAAACAGAATCTGGTACGGCTCGACCTCCAGGGCCTTCGCAAACTTCTCGAGCGTCGCTAGTGAAGGGACGGTATATCCGCCCTCCACCCGAGAAATATAAGAGCGAAGAAGGCCGGAGCGCCGTTCGATGTCCCCCTGCGAATACTTCTTGGCCTCACGGAGTTCCCTTAGACGTTTAGCTATATCCATAGCTCCATTAAACACCCTAAACTACATACTGTCAATAGTCTTAACATAGTTATATTATCGAGCCAGTGAAAGCGCGAAAGACGTCTTCGGCCCTCATTTTGTCCGGGCCTTCGCGCGCACGATGGGCGAAACCAAGGATCCTCCAACGGCTAGTTCAAGAACGGACGCGGCGGACTCGCCGAGCGAGGGCAGTAACAACGACAGGCGGGATTTCTCGAGCAAGTTCTTGTCGGCCGCGTCCGTCAACGCCATCACCGCACCACTCGACTTCCCGATTTCAACCGCCCAGCGGTTGACTTGCGCCTTCACACGGCAGCGCGAACAGGAAAGCACGATGGCGCGCGCCTCCGCCTCAAGCCGCGGCGGGGCCGCCCACGAAACATCTTGAGTGAAAGCACTGATCCCTGTGGCCTTTTCCAGTTCCCTTGCGGTCTCGAGCGCGACGGGAAAAAATCGGCCGCCACCCGCCAGCACCAGCCGGCTCGCCTTCCCGACTTCATTCCCGAAGACTGGGAGGGCGTCGGCCCATTGAACCAGAGTCCGCTCCGTCGCTTCGGGCAACTGTTCAAACTCCTCCTCCTCGCGACAGCGCTCCTCGCTGGGCGATTTCAGGAAGCGCGCGACAATCAATGCCAGATAAGCCAAGGTGGCATGTCGAGCCAGCGCCGACGAAAAAGGCGGTAAAGCTTCCGCCCCGCTCGAATCAGGAACAAAGCCCTCCGCCTTGCTCGCCAACGGGTTTCGAGGGCCGTCGCCAAGGGTGAAAATCCGCGCGGCCTTGGCTTCGAGCGTCCGCACCGCGCCAAGCATCTCTTCGACCTCTGCCACAGGAGGAATCACAAACACCAGCGCTCGAGGGCGGAGGGAAGGCAAAGAGTACGCCAGGAATCCCGGTTCCAGACGCGCCATCGCAGGCATGCCCACCACGGACTCAAACGCGGCGGCGGCCGTCAGGCAGGCAGGGTAGCTGACTGGCGACCCAACAAAGTAAACAGGGCCGTCACCCCAGCCCATAAGCCGACGGGCGAAAGCGCTCAATTCTCTCTCTTTTTCCAGGACGCTCGCCAGCAGGCGCGGAGTCTCAATGAGCGGGTTCTTCATGGTCACTGATCCTCAAACGTTTGACGGTCGTCGAATGATTGACGGAATGAAACTAACCCTCGAACGATTTCGAATGCCGTTCTCCGAGCGGGCCCCCGCCGTTCCAGCTTTCCCTTGCGTTGCCGCGGCGTCTCAAACCATAATGGCGCCCTCAGAAGGAGATTAGCATATGCGTCTTGTCTGGAGTGCCCTTCTTGCCGTCGCCATGATTGCAAGCTTTGTCCCGATGGGTCGAGCGGCTCCACAATCTGCCCAACCGCCAACTGTGGATCAAATCCTCGACAAATACGTTCAAGGCCTTGGTGGCCGGGACGCGATCATGAAGCTGACCACGCTCACGATGAAAGGGTCTATCTCGAACCCTTCCACCGGCGAGACCGGGACCGTGGAAATTTACATGAAGGCACCTAACAAGCGCTTCGCGGCGACCAACATTTACGCCGAGGGTTTGGACGAGCGCGCCTACAACGGCGCGGGAGGATGGTACTTGGATCCGGATGCAGGTCCCAAGGACATGAGCGGCGACGACTTGACATCCATCAAGTTGCAAGCCGAGTTTTACCGCGACCTCAAACTGAAAGACCTTTATCCGCAATTGAGCTCCGAAGGCCGCGTCAGCGTGGGGGGAAAGCCCGCTTATGTGCTGGCATCGCGCCGTGCGGATGCCTCTACCGAAAAACTTTACTTCGACGCTGAGTCGGGGCTGCTCGTCCGCGACGACGTCCCATACGTGACCGGTGACGGACGGAGCTTGGTCCAGAACGATTTTGAGGATTTTCGCGATGTGGACGGCGTGAAGCGGCCGTTCACCATTCGGCAGACTAGCCCGGATTTCGATTACGTCATCAAGTTTACCGAGATCCGTTCAAACGCCCCGATCGAGGATTCGAAATTTGAGAAGCCGCAAACCGGCAAGACCTAGGCCAGGCAATATCTGACGGGGCGGACGAGTCCGCGGGGTCTATATCTTTTTTGGGGGCTTGAAAAAGATTTTGAGCACGATTAGAGTTACGGCTTGCTGAGAGCGAAGGAGTAGACCATGAAGCGCAAAAAAGGCGAGGGCAGCAAGAATCTGGAGAAAAAAGGCGCGTTGAGCCGGCGCGACTTCCTGCGCGCGGGCGCCACCGTTTCCGGCGGATTACTGGCGGGCCAGGCGCATGCTGTCGCACGACCGGCGGCCCCGGATACCCAAGTCGTCGGGCCGGGGGAAGTTTCAGTGAGTCTCCGCATCAACGGGAAGTCCAACGATATTCAACTGGAACCTCGCGTAACACTGCTTGACGCGCTGCGCAACCGCCTGGACATCACCGGCGCGAAGCGCGTATGCGACCGCGGCACCTGCGGCGCTTGCACGGTGATGATTGACGGCAACCCCGTCTATTCCTGCAGCGTCCTCGCCATCGAAGCCCAAGGCCGCGGGAACACTTTGACCCGGTCATCAACGCATTTGTAAACAACGACGCCCAGCAGTGCGGGTTCTGCACCCCCGGCTTCGTCGTGGCCTGCCGGGCCTTTTTGAATAAACACCCGCATCCGACGCTCGAACAAGTCAAGAAGGGCTTGGGCGGGAACTTGTGCCGATGCGGGACTTACCACGGCGTTGAGAAAGCGGTTCTGGAAGCCTCGGGCGGCGGAGCAGGCGCGAAGCGCGCCACTTCGACCGCGCCCGGTCGGGGCGATTCATGAATCGCCCCTACGCAAGCATGAGATTCTGCGAGGGAGGATAAGGTTATGGCAAGCTGCAAGTACGATTGGCCGGAAGCAAAAGATCGCCGCTTGATTGGCAAGCGTATCTCGCGCATTGACGGCCACGAGAAAGCCTCCGGACGGGCCCGGTACACGTTTGACGTGAATCCTCCCCAAATGCTCTTCGGGAAGATCCTCCGCTCTCCCTACGCCCACGCCAAGATTAAATCCATTGACACGTCGGAAGCGGAGAAGTTGCCCGGCGTGGTTTCAGTCATCGTGATGAGCCCCGTGGGCAAAGAAATTCAATGGGCCGGAGACGAGATTGCCGCCGTGGCCGCGGAGCGGGAAGAAATTGCCGAAGACGCCATTTGGAAAATCAAAGTCGAATACGACCAACTTCCCTTCCTCGTTAATGAAGAAGACTTGAGCAAAGCGGAAGGCCACACCAAGCCGGCGACCACCCAGAAGACTGGCGACCCGGACAAGGCTTTTCAGGACCCCGACGTGGTTATTTCCGAGGGCTACTACGGCATCCCCGTCATTACGCATTGCTGCCTGGAAACGCACGGCCACGTGGTGGATTGGCCCGCCGCCACGAGCCTCCGAGCGTATGCTTCCACGCAGGGAGTCTCGGCCATCGGCGGCCAGTTTGCCGACCCGCTGGAAATTAAGGCTTCGGATGTGGAGATTATCTGTAATTACGTTGGCGGCCCATTCCGAAGCAACTTCGCTATGCATACATGGGGCATCGCGGCGGCAAAGCTCTCGAAAGCCGCGGGCGGCAGGCCCGTCAAGGTTCTACTCGAACGAGACCATGAGCTGCTGGTCGCGGGCTCCCGCCCTTCGGCTTTTGCCAAAGTGCGCGTTGCGGCGAAAAAAGACGGAACGCTGGTTGCATGGGACTCCGAGTCCTGGGGCACGGGCGGCATGGGCGGGGGCGGCGTCCCTCCCATCCCCTACGTTTTGAAGATTCCAAACCAGAACCGGAAACACACCGCCGTGGCTACGAATGAAGGCTCCCAGAGAGCTTGGCGCGCTCCCAACCACCCGCAGGCCTGCCTGATTACCATGGGCGCGATCGACGACCTCGCGGCCAAGCTCAAGATGGACCCGGTCGAGATGCTGATCAAGAACGCCGACTTGGCGCCGAATCCAACGCTCGCCAAGTACTACCGCGAG
>QHZO01000115.1:17858-34994 GCA_003224695.1 Acidobacteriota bacterium | reverse complement strand
GCGATCCGCACAACGGCAAATGCGCCGTCTCGATTCACCCGGACGGCTCGGTCGAAGTGAAGCTGGGCAGCCAGGACCTCGGCACGGGCACGCGCACGGTCATCAACATCGTGGTCGCGGAAACGCTTGGGTTGCCTTTGCAAGCCGTCAAAGTCACGATTGGCGACAGCAAATTTCCGCCGGACGGGCCGTCGGGGGGAAGCACCACTGTGGGCGGCGTGAGCGGCTCAACCCGCCGCGGCTCGGTCAACGCGCGGGACGCGTTCTTTGCCGCCATTGCTCCAAGCATGGACGCGAAAGCGGAAGACTTGGAGTGCGTGGACGGGCAAGTTCGCGTCAAAGGGAATCCGTCGAAGTCATTGCCGTGGAAACAGGCTTGTGCCCGTTTGGGAGGCAAGACGATTGAAGAAATGGGCGAGCAAGCGCGCAACTCTGAATGCAAGCTGAACGATGGCGGCGTGGGCGGCGCCCAGATCGCCGACGTTTCCGTGGACACGGAGACCGGCATCGTACGCATCAACCGCCTGGTGGCCGCGCAGGACTGCGGGCTGATTATTGACCTGAAGACGGCGGAGAGCCAGGTGTACGGCGCGCTGATCATGGGTGTCTGCTACGCGCTCTACGAAGAAAAAATTATGGACAACCTCACCGGGCGGATGCTCAACGCCGACATGGAATTTTATAAGCTCGCCGGAATCGGCGATGTGGGCGAGCTGGTGGTCCACATGATGACCGGCCCGGGCTACGACGACCGCGGCGTCATCGGACTGGGCGAGCCGCCCGTGATTTCGCCTGGCGCCGCCATCGCGAACGCCGTCGCCAACGCTATCGGCGTCCGCGTGCCCACGCTGCCGCTCACACCCGACAAAGTTCTTCAAGCCCTTGAGAAAGGGGGGATGGCCTAATGCAAGCCTTTGAATACGCCGCACCCACATCCGTGGAAGCCGCCGTCGCGTTGCTGGGCGCCGACTCGCAGGTGCTCGCCGGCGGCACCGACCTCGTCAGCCTGATGAAGGAATACGTGGTCTCGCCAAAGCGCATCGTGAGTCTGAAAGACGTCAAGAGCCTCGGCGGGATCGAGTACAAGTCGAGCTCCGGGCTGCGCCTGGGCGCGACGGTCACCTTCCAGGAGCTCGTGGACAGCCCTGTGGTGGCAAGAAACTATCCCGCGCTCGTCCAAGCCGCCGAAGGCGTTTCGAGCCCGCAAGTTCGCTCGCGCGGCACCGTGGCCGGCGACCTCTGCCAGCGGCCGCGCTGCTGGTATTTTCGCCTCGGCTACGGGCTGCTCGCGCAAATGGAGGGGAAGGCCTTGGTCCCCGACGGCGATAATCGCTACCACGCCATCCTCGGGAACGAAGGCCCGGCGTATTTCGTCAATCCCTCAAGCCTCGCTCCTATCCTGATTGCGCTTGGCGCGAAAGTCCGCGCGCAGGGGCCGCAAGGGCCGCGGGAGATCAGCCTGCACAATTTCTTCAAGACACCGAAATCGGCCGATGAGCGCGAGTACGATCTCCAGCCAAATGAAATCATCACCGACGTCGCGGTGCCGCCGCCCGGCGGCATTCGCATGGCGGTTTACGAAGTGCGCCAGAAAGACGCGATAGATTGGCCCTTGGCCGCCGCGGCCGTGGCCTTCAAACTCTCGGGCGGAAAAGTGGAGGACGCGCGCGTGGTGCTTGGCCACGTCGCGCCGGTGCCGTGGCCCTCGCTTGAAGCCGAGCACGCGCTCGAAGGGAAAGCTCCGAGCGAAGACAACGCCGACGAAGCCGGCAAGGCCGCGGTCAGCCGCGCCACGCCGCTTTCGAAAAACGCCTACAAAGTTAAACTCGCCCGCGTGGCGGTGAAGCGCGCCATCCTCGCCGCCGCCAAAGGAGGCACCCATGCCTGAACCTTTGACCTTCCTCCCCACTTCACTTCAATATTGCCGTCGGCTGCGCTGCAAAGAATTGTACATCGAGACCGCGCGACCCTTCGACATGGCGAACACGGGCAGCGGCGCTTATTGGTGCAGCCAAACGCAACAAGTCCTCGGCCCCGACGGCCAGGTTGTCGAACCCGAAACGTGCAAGTCCGGCCGCGGCTGCTTTGAAGCACTGTAAGGGGGGGTGCTGGAGTGGCAGAAAGCGCTCCGCCCGAACAAGTGGTCGCCGAAGCTAAGGTTCACTCGCCTGTCTTGTCACCGAGCGAAATCGCGAAAGAGAAACTTGCCTATATAGCCGCGAGGATAGCCCACCACGAGGATGCAGCGTACCGAAACTTCAACTTTTTTGTTACCCTCACCACGGCAATAGTCGGTGGAATAGGTTACTTGGCGCTTCTCGGGGGGAGGAGTGCCGAAGGGTGGTAGGCTGTGAAAGTCGGCTGGTACCTGTGGTACGTGGAAGCTTTCATTGCGATTTTCTTCAGCCTGACAACTATTCTCCACTATGTTCGTTTCTGGGCGCACTGGCGAGAACAGTACGAGCTCGGATTAAAGAAACACCTTGTCCCATGGTATCACCTCTTCCGGCATGTCGAGCCCTGGATGGTGGCTGCGATGATAGGCGTTGCGTGGGGCGTGCATGCACTTTTGCAAGGCCCCCTCTTCGCGGGAGCGAAATGAGGCCGGCGACAGGACCGCCGCCCGCTTCGAAGGTCCGCAAGCCGAAGCCTTGATCGTTGCGGCCACTCTGACTTCAGGGATATACTTGCCTTGTTGGTGTGGCCCATGAACCCTCAAGATCTGGCTCACGTCGTTGCGCAACTCTCGCCGGAGGAGCAGTCCGCGGTGAAAGAATTCATAACTTTTCTCAAAGAGGGCAAGGGCAAGGCACCAGCGAGCGCCTTTGGGAAGGCGGTTGAGGAGTTCATTGCAACTCACCCCGAGTTACTTCGTCTCCTCGCCCAGTGACGATTGATCCTTCCGTTGATGAAGTGCTTGCCACTCACGCGCGACTGCTCGCCGAGTTCGGCGGCGCGTATGGCGTTCGCGATCGTGGCGCCATCGAAGCGGCTCTGGCTCGGCCCAAGAGTGGCTACTATCGGGACATCATCGAAGAAGCCGCGGCCCTGCTCGAAAGCCTCTCCCAGAACCATCCCTTTGTAGACGGAAACAAGCGGACGGCGATAGCTGTAGCTGCTGCCTTCCTGCGCGTCAATGGATTTCGCCTGGAGTTTGAGGACATTGAGGCATACCGCTTCTTAATGGACCTCTACGAACATAACCAGTTCCGCTTCGAGCGATTAGAACCGTGGCTTCGGCGGCATGCCCGGTCCGTTGGCTGAGCAACGACACATGTGAGCGTCCCGCTGTCCTCGAAACGGCTTGCGTTCACGGCCATAATTTCGTGAGACAATACCGCCCACTGGCTGAGGACCTTACAGCCAGAATTGGGTTGTAAGGAGATGCTCATGTCTGGAATATCGCGAAGAGAGTTCTTCAAGAAGGCTTCGGCGAATGCCGCCGTAGCGGGGGTCCTGGGTTCAAGCGCGAGCAGCCTTCGCGCCGACCCTCTGGGCCTGCCCATTGGGTGCCAGACCTGGCCCGTGCGAGCGATGATTGCCAAAGATTTTCCCGGCACAATCAAGGTGCTGGCCGAAGCGGGGTTTCAATCGGTCGAGCTGTGCTCGCCAGTCGGTTATGCCGATTCCGGTTTCGCGGGCCTAGCCAAATATTCCGGAGCCGAGCTGCGCAAGATCCTGTCCGATGCGGGCGTCACCTCGGTGAGTTCTCACTTCAGCATGGAGGAGCTAAGGAAAGATCAGGATGGCCGAATTGCCTGGGCGAAAGACCTCGGCCTGACGCAAATGCTCGTAGCGACCCTTGGTGGGCCGCGCCATCCCACCATGGATGACGTGAAGCGCGCCGCCGATGAATACAACCGCTTCGGAGAAAAGGCCGCAGCCGCGGGGATTCAGCAGGGCCTTCACAACGAAGACTTCGAGCTGACGAAAGTGGACGGCCAGCGCACCTACGATGTGTTGTTCAAGCTGCTCGATCCCAATTCTGTCAAGTTCCAATTCCAGGTTTCAACCATAAGCGAGGGTTACGACGCCGCCGCATACTTCACGAAGTATCCCGGCCGCTTCATTTCGATGCACGTCCAGGGATGGAACGCGAAAACGCGTAAGATCGCGCCGGTCGGCGAGGACACGCTCGACTGGAAGAAAATTTTCACAGCGGCGAAGATTGGCGGCATCAAGAATTACTTCGTCGAAATGGACCTGGCGATGATGCGGGCGAGCGTCCCCTACCTTCACAAATTGCAGGTTTGAGGTTCCGGGCCGTAGGGGCAGGCCTCGTGCCTGCCCTGGGGCGACCCGCGTTCGACAAGCTCACGGCCCTCCCTTCGACCTTGCTCGGGGACGCTGAGCGAAGTCGAAGCGTGGGCGAAGTCGAAGGGCAAGGGCCGCCCCTTCGGCTTGACTCGTGCGGCCAACCGCGCGAGATTCCGCCCTTACGGCGAAAATTGAGGAGCTATCTTGTTCGAGAGATATACGGAAAAAGCGCGGCGTGTGATTTTCTTCGCCCGCTACGAAGCCAGCCAGTTTGGAAGCCCGAACATCGAATCGGAGCACTTACTGCTGGGCCTCTTGCGCGAAGACAAGCAAATCACCAATCGCTTTCTCCGCTCTCACGCCTCCATCGAATCCATTCGGAAACAGATAGAGGGCCGCACACAAATTCGGGAAAAGGTTTCGACTTCGGTTGACCTGCCGTTGAGCCAGGACTCGAAGCGCGTTCTGCAATATGCAGCGGAAGAAGCCGAGCGTCTCAAGCACAAGCATATCGGAACGGAGCACCTGCTGCTCGGGCTGCTGCGGGAAGAGAAATCCTTCGCGGCGGAAATCTTGACGGAGCGCGGCCTCGAGCTCTCAAAGCTCCGCGAAGAATTGAGCCAGGCGCCTGGAAAATGGCCCCCCTTCCAGCCAGGAACAGGTTTCCCACCCTCAGAATCGATCCACTATCTCACCCTGGCGGCGAGCGGGAATCAGCTTGAGCCGTTGATCGGCCGCGAGGACCAGCTCGAGCGCGTGATCCAAATCCTCTGCCGCCGCACCAATAACAATCCGGTGCTGGTGGGCCCGGCGGGCGTGGGCCGCAAGGCGATTGTCCACGGCCTGGCGCGGCGCATCGCGGAAGGCAATGTGCCGCCAAACCTGGCGGAGAAGCGCGTTTTCGAACGACGTTCAAGACGCCATCATTTTTGTGGAGGACTTTCGACCCCCAGGACGGACCCTCCCCGCAGCCTTCCTTGGGGCCGGGCTTTCGAGGGACGCGACGCAATGCATCGCTTCGGCTACGCCCGAAGAGTATCGCAAAGCATTGGAGGAGGAGCCGTGGATTGAGCGGTATTTTCTCGCCGTCAATGTGCCGCCGCCGAGCGACGCGGAAGCCATTCAAATCCTCTCGAGCGCCAAAAAGCGCTACGAGGCCTTCCACAACGTCACCTATGCCGACGAGGCGCTGAACTACGCCGTCTCTCACTCCAAGCGCTTCATTCCGGACCGCGCTTTGCCGGGCATTGCGATTGACTTGATGGATGAGGCAGGAGTCGCGGTAATGATGCGGACGGCGTCGTTACCCGAAGAAGCTGAGGATTGCAAGAAGCGAATCAACTTTATTGTGCATAGGATGGAGAACGCCATCGCAAACCACGAATTTGAAAAGGCGCGCTTCTATGAGGACGAGGAGCGCAAAGAGCGCCAGAACCTGCGCCAGCTCTCTGAGAAGTATCAGCTCAAGGAGCCGGAGGCCGGCACGGTGACGGTTGATGATATCGAGGAGGTTGTGGCGCGCTTGACGGGCATTCCGGTCACCACCATTCGGCAAGGGCGCGCTCCGGACCACCCTCCCGCTGGCAACGCATGACCTATGAAATTAGCCGACGGTGTTGCCCGCCGAGGGACCTCCGCGGATGACGACGACATAACTTACGATGTCGTCGCCACCCGCGAAAAGAGATTGGTAGCGCGCACCTCCGCGTTTGAGGTCCGCGGCTCTTATTTCTCAGCAGCCTTCTCGCGGTCCCAAGCTTCCAGCACGTGGATCTTTTTCTTCTCACTATACTTCCGCGCCAATTCGAGGGCTGTCAATCCATCGTTGCCCCGGACATTCGGGTCCGCCCCGTTTTCGAGTAGGACTCGCACCACGCCAGCGTCTGGCGCATTGATCATGGGCGTAAATCCCTCTTTACTTTTCGCGTTGACGTTCGCCCCGGCTTTAATCAGCTCGAGCGCCGCGTCAGCATCCCAACCGCACTCGATGAGCGCCGTCATGCCCTTGTCGTCTGCCGCGTTCGGATCCGCCCCCGCTTTAAGTAGAAGCGCCACGACCTTCGCTCGGCTAACTTGAGGTCCCTCGCCGCCGTAATGCCACTGTCCTACTGCCTCCATGAGCGCCGTTCGGCCTTGCAGATCGCGTGCGTTCACGTCGGGCGCGTATTTGAGAAACTCCTCGACAACCGCGGGATTGCCTGAGGCTGCCGCCGAAAGAAGCAGCGGTCTTCCGTTTTTGTCGCTCGAATTTGGATTTGCGTTGTAGTTCAGGAGCAGCTTCACACAATAAACGCTTCCCGATCGGAGTGCCAGGGCGAGAGCCTCCGCCAGTTGACCGCGGTCTTCCCTGCCCGCCCCGCCCTCAAGCAGTGTGCCAACCATGGCAGGATCGCCGCGCAGTGCCGCGCCCTCAAGCGCCGTGAATTGTCGAAAATCAACCCCGTCCGTGTGCACTCCGGCCGCGATTAGATCTCGGACCGCGCCAGCGTCACCATATTGGGCCACGCGCGCAAGCGTTGCCGCCGCGTCTGTTGAGCCGAAGTCCCATCCCTCCTCCCTCAGCGCAGCCAAAGTATCGGCGTTACCCCTCGTCCATCGGGCCGTGTCCGCCAGTTCGTCGATGGATCGCTCCAAGTCCGCTACGGCCATGGGCATTCCCGCCATGGCTCCCACGTAATCCTTCACCCTTTTTGATTTGCCGTCGATTTCGATGGAAGTTTCGTAGGTCGGATTGTCGGTTACTGCCAATTCATAACTTTCCTGAAGAGAGTAATAGTCAGCCTGACGGAACTTATTTACGAGTTCCCGCACGGCCGGGGGCGGCACGGAGCCTCGGTGCTTTCCCTCGAAAGCCACGTAGCGCTGCCCCTCGTACAAGGCCGTGCCATCTCCTCGAACCTCCACTTTGTATCCGGGACACTGTCCGAAGCAGCCTGTTCGTTCGAGCGTTATTCGAACGGATTTCCAGTCCTGAACCTCCGGAAACGGTATGTGGCGAGAAGGAACAATCTCGGGCGGCAAAACAGGCACCTGTTCTTCGAACTTCGCCCGGACCGCACGCCCTTCGCGTAGAAAGGGCTTGAAGTGTTCGAGGCGAACCGCACCCTCGGCCTGATGCCGGAGATCGGAAGGAACTTCGGAATCCGCCGCCGCTTCGATAACCATCCCGTCGTCCCCTACGTCGAGCATGCTCAATTTGGCCCGAAGGAAGGGCGGAGGTCCCATCAGATGGCTCATGACTTCTTGTTGAGAAACTGCCACCGCCTGCGGGGCCGATGGCGAAGGCGACTGGCTTGCGCGAAGCCCGGATCTTAGTACCTCTAGCTCGACCAACGCCATGATCACAATCAGGAGTGTCCTGCGCCAGCCCATGACAGCCATATGTTATCGCCTGCGATAGGTCCTCGCAAGCGTTAAATAAAATAGAGGTAAATAAAATAGAGGTTGACAACTAGGGTACGTCTATGATACGTTAAATTCCAGGCGGTACGGAAGCGACGAGGGCGTTCGAGTGTTTATACGCAGAGACAACCGGGATTTCAAAGTACGATTCACGATGGCTGTGATCATCGAAGAAAACAACAATCCGGCATGGGCTGCGAGGACGAACGAGCCAATCGCGATACTCGGATCGCGCCCGCGCATGGACGGAAGCGTCTTTGCGGAAAGGCCTGAAGCCGCGAAGGTGCGCAAAAACACGCAATTATTTAAAGAACTTTAAACGACCATTCGAAGCCAGGAACGTGCTGAAAATAAAGGAACGGCTGCGGCTCATTTTCTCGAAAAGATGATGATTTTGATGGCCTCGTTTTTCCCTCGCAGACGGTCCGCACGACTTCGCACAAATTCCGGTTAACCCGCGCCGCCGCCGCGCATCCAAACACTCTAGAGGGCGGAGTTGAATTTCCGAACTCGCGGGGCGTAGAATACAGATTCGGGGCGCTTCCCGAAAGCTACCGAGGAGGGAAAGACTATGCGAAGATTTCTAGCTATGGCGTCAATGGCGCTTGTGGGGGCGATGCTCGCGGCTCAGCCCTCGAGCGCCGCCATCAAAGGGAACTACGTCGAAGTGCGCAGCGCCGATGTGTACACCGGCCCCTGCCTCGCGAACTCGGAGGAAAACCTCGCCGGCAACCAGGCCATTCTCGGCTGGACGATCAGCGAAGGCGCTTGGAAGGGGACGGAGCTCGGCGGTCTCGGCGTTGTGGCCGTCGTCCAGGCGCATGCGACGCTCGGCGACACGTTCCATAATCCCTATCCGGCTAAAGCCGTGGTGATCGTGGACTCGCGGGCCAGCCAGAGCCAGCGCGCCGCGCTGGTTGACTTCGCGCGAACCATGGGCGGAAGGCTTCTCGCCGACGTGGTGCGCGTCGAAGCCGCGCCGATTACGCTTACCGCCGGCGCCGAGCACGGCTCGGTGACGCTGGTGGCCGGGACCCTCGCGCGCATTGAGACGCGGAGCCTCTGCGCGGGCGACCACCTGTGCGGCAACGAAGAGACCTACTACCCGCCGCTCACGCGCGTTGCCCACGCCATGCCCGCCTTTACGCTCGATGAGTCCTTCCAGGGCCAGGGCCTCGGCTCAGTCTGGGACCGCAAAGACGCGCGCAGCGCATTCGTCGGCTCGTTTGCCCTGTAAGCGTCTGCCGGATAAGTAGGGGCAATTCATGAATTGCCCCTACGATTGACTGGCGTGAGTGAGGTTGCTCAAAACTTCTGGATCACCGGAAATTGGACGGGAATTTGAGGGAGCGTGAGCGCTCCCTTTTTTTATTGACCGCATCTACTGAAGAGGGGTGACGAGGTGATGAGAACGATTCGAATCTTTGCCGCGAGCCTCGCTCTGGGGCTTGCGGCTGCCATCGCAGTTTTTGCACAAGGCAATTATAAAATCGGGACCGCGGGCTCTACTCCTTCTGACCTGCCGGCCTCCATGGCCGGCGCATTAAACCCTCAGGGGACGAGCTTGCTTGACGCCTCAGGCGGGACGGTTGCGAACATCTGGTGGGCCAAAGCCATTTCCGGGACAGCCGGCGGCTCGCCGGACGCTGCTTATCCGGACCTCGCGATTGGCACATTCGTCGGCGTTCTGCAGCTTCCGAAGGGCGGCTCGGATTTTCGCGGGCAGAAGATTAAGCCGGGCGCGTACACGCTCCGCTATGCGCACATTCCGCAGGACGGAAACCACATGGGCGTGAATCCCTATCCGGACTTCGTCCTGCTCGTTCCCGCGGCCTCGGACACAGACCCAGGCAAAACTTTTGCGCTCACCGACCTCGTCAAAGTGAGCAAACTCGCCACCGGCACAAACCATCCGGCGATAATGAGCCTGGTGCCGGCAGCTCAGAGCGCGACCTTCCCTTCCCTGGTCCAAGACGACCAGGGCCACTGGGTGCTTCAGGTCCAGGTTTCGGAATCTTCGGGCGGGTCAGTAAAGCAATTGCCGCTGGCATTGATTGTGGTCGGGCAGACGTCGGCGACTTAAGCTGAAGTCACTGAATTAAGGAAAGACCGCAGTGGGCAGACGGGTCAGATGGATAATTCGCGGAGCCTCCTTCCCCCAATGGCTGCCGAGCGTTCTTAGCTTCGCCGGAATAACGCTCGTGTGCGCGTTTCTCGCCTTGTCCGGATTGGCTGCCGAGCAAGCGCAGAAGCCACTCGAAGTAATCGAGGGCGCGCTCGTCCAGGCGGAGGGCGGCAAGGTGGCAGTCAAAAATGCAGGGAAGGAAGTTAGTGTTTCGGCGCGGTCGAGCTACCTGTTGCACGCGCTCGAGGATAAACGCCTGGCGGGCCGCCAAGTGCGCGTCGAGGGCGAACGAAAGCTCGATGGCAGTTTCGAAGCCTGGAAGTTTTTCACCGTGCGCGATGGAAAGCTCTACCGCGTGCGGTATTACTGCGACGTTTGTAATATCGAGGCCTTGGAGCCCGGCCCGTGCGTCTGCTGCCAGCGCCCAACCAAACTCCAGGAAATCCCGGTGGACCGGCCCGAGCCTTGAGCGCGCCTGAGCCGGCGAGCCCCCTTCTCTGGCCGCGTTCGCCGCGAGTTACGGCAACTTTTTTCGCCTCCGTTGACACCTCGTCGGTCCCGATGTTACAAAAGTGTGAGCGGGCTTTTTCTCTGGCTCCACGGTGAGCGTAGCTCAGCTGGTAGAGCGCCAGACTGTGGCTCTGGACGTCGCGGGTTCGAATCCCGTCGCTCACCCCAATTCTTGGCGGGCGCAACAAGACAAGCGTCCCCCCCCGCCCGAGCGCACTCCCGGATTCGCCAGGTTGGCTCGATTGCGCGCGCCATTTCCCCTGCCTAGCGGCAGCCTGCTGCTCGGTTCAATCGGCGCTAGTGTGGGATCTGCTGGCCCAAGCGCCAAATGTGCACCAGGTAGGCTCCAGCCACGCCCAGCCCATAGACGATCACAACGAGCGTCAAGATTTTTCCCCAATGCTCGACCGCATCGGCCCTTTTGAAAACCTTACTCTGGTGGGCGGCGACAGTGTTGTTTTCCATGATGTCGAGCGTCGAGTCTTCGTGGCGCACCAAGAGATAACGATAAGCCGCCATCCCGAGGACGACGATTGCGAGGGCGGCCCACGTCCAAACGTGTGCGATGAAATCCATGGTAGTCCTCCCGCCGGTAATACCGGTATTTGTTACCTTTGGCCCGGCCGCAACGTACACTACTACGACAACGCCTGCACGCTACCCGAACACCACCGCCCTGTCTGTGACGGCGCTCACACTTCTTTGGAGGCCGCTATCCGGCGGGGGTCAGCCATTCATGCGCCGCTCGCAGAGCGGCGCTACAGCCATGCCGCGGCGGTGAACCCCGGCCGCTACAGGCGAGAGAATGACACCGCACTTCGGCCACTCCGCCGTGAGGGCCTAAAACGCCGCCGCCGGTTCCGGCTTGCCCCGATTTGTTCTACCTTCCAGCGGTTTCGAGCCGCGCGCCGCGGATCCAGGAGAGGATGGTCTTGTATTGCCAGCTCGACTCGTTCCCGGGCCAACGCTGGCCGCCGTTGTGCGTGGCGTAGTAGTCGGCGGCGTTGCCGCCTTCGGGCAGATGTGTGGGCTTAATGAGGATGAGGCTGTGCTGGGGATTCGAAACGTCAATAACGCCAAGAGCGTATTTGAAATTTTCGCGGCTCTCATCTTCCGAGAACTCGCCCTTCTCGTTCGGCGGTCGCAGGCGGAAAATCACGTGCGAGGCGTGACACATCACGCAGGCTTTTCCATCCGCGCCCGGCGTCGCGAGGATTGGCTCGATCTTGGCGACAAAATAGCCGTAGTCCACAACCGCTTTGGGCGCGATTTCCTCGAGCGCCTCCTGCAATTTCTTCCCCCCAAGAACCCCCGCCGCCACCAATTGCAGGCGCAGGTTCGGGTCGGTTTCGAGCCGCTTCATCTGGACCAAGAAATCGGGACGCTTTTCGACGCCCTTGACCTTGGTCAGCAAATCGAGCGCCGCCGCGCGGACATTGGCATCGTGGTCGCTTAGGCTTTGGACGACGGTGTCGAGGACAACGGGAGAGGCAAGAAAGTCAGGCGGCTTGTAATTGTATTCTTCGCCGAGGAAATAATTCTGGTCCTGCGAAATCGCGCCGCCGGAAGTGCCCGCGTGCCGCCGCGCGAATTTCGGATCGTTCGCTTCTTCGATCAGGATGCCCCGAGCTGAACTCGTGAGGCTCCCGAAAGCCGTCTTGACCAAAGGCTGGGTTTCAGGCGCGGAGAGGAAACGCTCCAGCACGATTTGGATCGAAGCGCGTTCGACCGATGGGTCCGGGTCATTTAATCCAGTGAGCACCAGGTCGCGCAAACCCGCCTCCTGGACGAGCGCGGGAAATGAGGATGCGGCAACGAGCACGGACCCGTAGTTCGCCGGCCGCGGCTTCTTTTCGAGCAAATTCTGAAGCGCGGATATAACCTCTGGCTCGCTGGTCCAGCCTGAGTCCGCGGGCAGCGCGGCGAGCATGGGCAGGAGCACGACTTGGGATTCGGGCGTCCCCTCGTCCAGAATCTTAACGACGGTCGAGACCAGTTGCGGGTCGGGCCGGCCGGGAGAATTGATGTTCAGGATTCCGCGCTGGCCGTTCTCATAAACGTAACGCGCCGTCTCGCGGACGCTTTCGTCAGGATCGAGCGCGAGCTGAAGCACCGCCAGAGCGAATTTTTCGTCTCCCGCGCTCGATAACGTGCTCCCCGCTTTGAGCACGTTAATCTTCGTGTCGCGATCCGCTCCCGTCAGGCAGGCAATCAAGGCGTCTTCCAGCTCCGGCCCGGAACTCTGGAAAAAATGGATCAGGTCGCTGTCGTTCCCGACGCGCGTCTGGAAAAAGCCGTTGTGGACGTCGTAGCGAAAATTCACGGCCTCGCGATAAGGCGGATACTCGTAGCCCGGCAAATGCAGGTCGGGAACTCCCGTTACGTATTTCACCTGCACCGCCGGCAAGGCGATGGCCACCGTAGTCGCTTTGAGGGGCGGGAGGGCATAGTGGCGGACGTGGAAATCCCAGAGCGCGTCCAAAATGCTCTCGCGCCCCTGGGGCGTGGCCGTGCGAAGGGCACGCGCCAGTGTTTGCGCTTGGTCGCGCACCACGGCTTCGTAGCCGTCTATAATCCTCTGCGAGTCCTGCTTCGTGGCCGCCGCTCGCACCCAAGCGCCGAGATACCCCGTGTTTTCGTCGAGCACGTTGTAAACGCTTTCCTGAAGCCCGCGGCGGACCATCGGGTCGGCTTCAGTAGTCAGTCGCGTGGCGAGGGCTTCGAGAATCCCCGTGCGCGTTTCCGCTTCGGCCACTTGCCAGTAGTACCACTGCCAAAGACCTTTGGCCGCCTGAAAGCGCACGGCAGGCACAGGATCGGCGAGGTCCGTTTCGAGCGCCGCGAGCAGGGCGCGATCGTCGGTCAAATACTTGAAGTGCTGATCGAAGAGCCGCGTGGCGCCCCAGCGCGTGCGAGCGTCCGGGGAGCGGAGGGCGGCGGCAAGCTCCGCTTTGCCGGACTCACCGGCTTCGGCGCGGCGGACCAACACTTGCCGCAGCGCGAACGCCGCACTGCGCTGAACTAATTTGCTGGGGTCGCCTAAGGAGTGGATGAGCACAGAAATCGCGCCGGGGTCGGACATGTGCCCGAGCGCCCGCGCCGCAGCCTCGCGCGCGAGTGGCTGCGGACTGGCGGCGAGAATCTGGCGGATCCGGCGAAGCACCGGCTCAGGCGCCAAATCCCAGAACTGGTCGAGCTGCCAGAGCAGGCGCGGAAGGTCGTCTGTGGCCAGCCGTGCCGGCGGCGGGCCGAACGCATCGTCCCAGCCCTTCTTTTCGGCGGGCTTCGTGTCAGCCCCAGCGTAAAGTCGTGAGAGTCCCATGACGGCAAATTCCGTCGCGCGGAACGGGGTGTTGAAGCCCTGGTAGACAGGATCGCCCTCCCAGCTTCCTTCGGGCCGCTCGTGGCTCAGGCAATATTCGACGGCGCGCGCCAAGTGCGGGTCCGTCTCCGGCCGGCGGCCTGCGCAAGCGAGCGCATAGATGGCGTGGTAGGTGATGAAATCCGCCGGCTTCTCGCTCTTATCGAAGTGATACGGCCACTCGCCGTCCGGAAGCTGGAACTGACCGAGCTTCTGGATGAGCTTATCCAATTGCTTCGCGTACTTCTCGCGCCCGGCGGCCGCGAAGAAATTGATGGCCCAGTTGACGTCGATAATATTTTTTGGTTCGTAGCCCGGAGCCAGGCGCTCGACTTCATCGCGCTCGGCAAGCCAGGAAGGATCGCGGGTCTGGCGATAGAGCTGGTCGAACAGTTGCCAGCTCTGCGTCGCGATCTCATACGGGCTGACCATGGGCTCGCACCCGTCAGTTTCTTCCCCCGGCATTTCGGTGCGGTCCTTGTAATGGACCTTCAGGAAATTTCCATAAGCGGCCGCGAAATTCGGCCGGGGCGGGTCGTGTGAAACATTCGCTTCAAAAAGGTTCTCGATCAGCGGCAGGCGGCTGGACACGGTCCGCGCGGAATAAATCACTCGCACCCAATTCGCGCCTGGCACGCCGTACAGCGGCCGGGGGTTGTTGTAGATGCGGTCCGTGAGAAATTCGAGCGAAGGCCGCTGGACGGGCGCGTACCCGTTCGAAATGGCGGTCAGGTAAGCGCGCGTCGAGAATTGCGTCGGATGGCAGGCGATGCAGAGGTGCGTTTCGGCATGCACCATGGTTGTGCGCAGCGCCACGGCTCCCCGGCGCGGCGTGTTCGAAAGCCACGTGTCGCCCATGTTCACAATGAAATCCATGCCCGCGCGCACGGCCAGGCGCGGGTCCTTATAAGGCGGAACCGGGTAATCGTACATGCGCAACTGATACGAAGGGTGGTCGGCGGCGACGCGCAAATAGTAAGTCCCGCCGGGTTCGAAAATCCGCGTGCGGAATTTGTAAAGCCCCGGATAATTCTGGGTGGCCTCGATCTGGTACACAAACTCGCCATCGGCATATGGCACGACGCCGGCTCCGCCGCCTTTGGCCGGCTGGAAAACGTCCACGTCGAGCGGGACGTCGCGATCTGTAATACCGAGAACGAAATACGCCAGGCGCGGCTCTTTGCCGTGATAAGTGAACTTAAACCACTGGAAACCCTTGAGCATGGCGGCATAGGTGTCCTCGGCTGGAGCGGGCGCGTAGGGTCGCTCGTCGCCACTGCCGAAAATTGTCGGGCCAAATTCAATGGGCTGCGCCGTGTCCCAAGAGCCGGGCACAAGGTGAAACGCCGTCGTAATCTGCGGCAGAGTGGAGCCGTTTGGGGATTCAAGCTTCACTTTGACCGCACCACTCGCCCTCGGCCGGAGCGTCAAATAGAAATCAAGGTCCGCGGCGTGCAGCCATTTTTCAGCAACCTCGCCGCGCGCATCCGAAATCACGACTTGGATGGAACTTAATCCTTCGAGCTGGCTCGGGTCTTTGATGGAAATCGTCACGCCATAGAGTGACCCGGAGCGAGCAGGGCCGAGGACGATTTCCTTGGAGACCGGAGCGGGAGCCGCGGGAGACCCGCGGCCGGCTCGAGTCGTTCCAACGATGGTAAGTGCGGTAAAAAGGGCGGTGAAAATCCACACGGCGAGGAAGAGGTGTTTCAGTGGAGGCCTAATGCCGAGTGCCATATTCGGCTCCTGCTAAAAATGACCTGCGATCCAATGGCCATCATAGACTAAACCGGCTGTCTAGCAAAACACAGAACGCTTGCTGGTAGTGTTTCAGTTTGCTGTAGCGGCGAGCTGCGCCTCGCCGAGTTGACGATGGGAATGGCGGCGAGACTCAGCTCGCCGCTTGTATCTTCATCCAGCAGTGTTATTAACCTCTCTCGGGAGGCTCGAAGAGTTTCGGGGAGGCCGATTGACCTTGGTTTACCGCGCGCAAGACAGGTCCCATCATAGAGCCAAGCGGCGCAGCCTGCATCGATCCTAGGCGGACTCCAGAGCATTTTCATAGCTTATGGGTGTCGCCAAGCGACATGACCGACTGCTAATTCCCGGATGAAATCCTGCCGCCACTCCGGCGTCTCCCAATAAGTCATCCAGAGGTAAAAGGTGGCAAAGCTGCGCCAGCCGGCCCAGTTTTGGGCCAGGCGCTCGACGCGCTTTGGCGACGGCCGGCGGCGGAGCCCATAGAAAGAATGAATGGCGCTTTGGAGCCCGACGTCCGCCGAAGGCAGCGCGTCGAGGTGCGCGAGAGCCAGCAGGCCGACGAAAAACGCTGTCCAGGGGCCGATGCCTTTTTGCTCGAGCAGACGAGCGTAGGCCGCCTCGGGTTCCTCGGCGCGCAGCCGCTCGAGATCCAGGCGCCCGTCGAGGACGTCGCGCGCCAGTGAAATGATGTAGCGCGCTTTGGGGCCGGAAATTTGAATCTTCCGCAGCTCCTTCGCCGTGAGGATGGCGAGACTCGCAGGCGAAGGGAAGGCGGAGTAACTCCGTCCTTGATAGCTCAAGTGGTCGCCGTAAGTCTCGACCAGAGCTTTCTTGACTTTGAAAGCAAAGGCCAGGTTGACCTGCTGGTCGAGGATGGCCGAAACCACGGTGGCGAAAACGTTTGGCGACTGGGGGATGCGAAGCCCGCGGAAATGGCGCGTGAGGCGGGATAAGACGGGATCGCCCGCCACGTGGCGGTAAAACGAATTCAGATCCAGGCTTGCGGAAAACTGACGGGACACTAACTCCTGGACTGCCGCTTGTGCCGCCTGGCTTGAAGGCCCTGCGAGGATTCGAGCGCGCAGAGCCCCGGCTTCCTCCCTCACGCCGTACAGGACTGGCTCATCGCCCAGTTCCACCACGCGCCGGTATTCCCCGTCTTCGAAATGGTCGAGCAGGGGTTCGAATTTCCGGCCGCTCGATTGCGCCGGCGGGCCGAGGTTGAACCGCAGCGTGCGCCGGAAATCAAACGGCGGTCGAGGTCGGACCAACATGCTTTCGTGCCTGACTGATGTCGAGCAGCCATTCTGCCCCAGGCCCTGCGGAGCGTGCAACAGGGTTTATATGTAGTCTGGTCAGACTATCATCGCCTAGTACTTTCGTACCATGTTGAAAAGCCTTGGGTAAGCATCTAATGGACCTGGGAGAGGGGAAAAAGTATGACTCCCGCAGGATTTACGCACGGCACGCCCGAACTACTCGCCCGCAGCGGCAGGATCAAGCGACTCAACGCCATGACCGCAATTCTGACGGGCGGAGTGTGGGGTCTTGCCCTGCTGGGGTTATTTCCGACCACCCTCGAACGGGTGGTATTCGGCTTGCTCGCGGGTTTGGTTTGGGCGAATGGCTTTGAATACGTTTATCATCGCTTCATCCTTCACCTGCCGGGAAGTTTTTTTGCTCGTCGTCACCTCATCCACCACCGCGCCACGGGCACTCC
>QHZO01000115.1:0-17829 GCA_003224695.1 Acidobacteriota bacterium | reverse complement strand
TAACGGCGATTGACCGTATCTTCGGCCTGGGAATTGCCCCCGGAATGCTCTTCGCGTTCTCCGTGTATTTCGTGGCGGTCGAAGAGCTGCATTGGCGAATCCACTTGGGCGAATGGCTGCCGGGGTTCCTTGAGCCGGCCCGAAGATTCCATTTGAGGCACCACGACCGCCCGGATGCGCGCTACAACGTCTTCTTCCCCTTGTTCGACTGGCTGCTTGGCACCTCCCATGGGCCGGCTATGGTCGAACACGGTCAAGCCCGGCCGCTTCCTTGACCATTTGGGCCTCCCGTCGGGCGAAGCCAACTTTTAATTCTGCCTCCTGCCCACTGCCTACTGCTTTTGTCGGCCCCACAAGCCTTTGTGCGGCAGTTAGTCTAGCCCATAAATCAAGTTCGACGGATGCGTCACGGGAAAAACCAAGTTAGCTTGTATTTCCTTCTCAGCACCTGATAAGATGCTTTGGAGGTGCTGATATGATTGACGTAGCAGATGACATCCATTCTCTCACCTCCTTCAAGCGTCAGACAACCAAGTTTGTCCGGTTGCTCAAGAGGACGCACAGACCCGTCGTGCTGACCGTAGAGGGAAAAGCGCGCTTCGTGGTGTTCAGCGCCGAGGCTTACGAAAAGTGGAAAGATCGCATCGAGACCGTAGAGGCCGTGAACGAGGCCTTGGCGGAACCAGGTCAGGGCCGCCCCGCCGCTCAAGTTCATTCGGAATTGAGGAAGAAGCGCTTTGGCGTATCGAGTCCTGTATCGAAAGCGCGCTGAGCGCGATCTCGCCAGGCTCGCCGATTCCGCGACCCTCGCATGGTTCGATGGGCTGTGCGACGCCGTCGAGAGCCTTGGCCAGTTCCCTGACCGATGTGCCTTCGCTGCTGAGCCCGGCCTTCGCCAGAAAGGCGTTCGCCAACTTCTCTACGGCGAGGGTTCGAGCATTTACCGCATCCTTTATCGCGTCGCGGGCGAATCCGTCCAAATCCTCACCATCCGCCACACACGCAGGAGACTGACGAAGGGATAATTTAGTAGCCCTCCTGCCGCGCACTCCGTCGGCCGGTTAGTGACCGACCAATGCGCGCTCCAACTCCTTGGGGTTCTCTGCGCCCGCAAGAGCTCGGCGGACAGCTTCTCAATAATCCCGGGTTTCTCCCATTCACCGGCTCCCGCGAGAATGAGTCCCGCGGGATTGGATGTGCCGCGAAAGTTCACCGTAATGCCGCAGCCATCTGAAGTCGCTCCGATTTCGCAATTCACCTTGGCCCTGCGCGTACCAAAGCCCTTGACGACGTGTTCGCAAATATGAATCTTACTTCCGTTGTCAGCCCACGTACCTTCCCATTCGATTGCCAAAGACATAATCGTGACCTCCGGTTTTCGCTAACCACGGGCCTCTTATAGGATTTTGAGAGCGGGTTGTGAAATGCCGCCGGAATGGCGGCGCTAGCTTCAAACCGAGACAGGCCGCCGGTCACGGTTCCGTCAAAGTTAGGTAGTGGGAGTGCCCGAGAAGTGGCGGAGTGGACGCGGACCTGGCGAAGTGTCGTCGGGGAGGATTTGGAGAGAAGCAGGTCGAGGGAAGTGAGAGCGAGCAGGTCAGCGGGGGAGGGGTCTCCGCGTGGGAGGCCGGATGAGGAAGGGGCGATTTCGGAGCAGACCGCTCTGGGATTAAGCCCTTGCCAGACCGATCAGGCGCAACGATCGGAGCGGGTGGCGGGCGCAAAAACGCAGGGCGGCAGCGATGCCGGCGGTTCGAGGCCGAGTCAGGATTTTACCCTACCTCCCGCAAACGCGCAAACTCTCCTTATAGCGCATCTTTTGAAAAAAATAAATAGCACCTCCGTACCAGTAGCGCCGATTTGCTGCCAGGCATCCAACGCACCGGGAGAAGAAATGAGGTAAGCATGGCTCCCGCAGGAATTCAACACGGTGCGCCCAATGCGCTTCGCCGCGGCTTACACATCAAGAGACTGAACGCGTTGACCGCAGTGCTCTCCGGCGGGGTCTCGGGCCTCGCCCTGTGGGCGCTTTTTCCCAGGTCGCCCGAAGGAATAATCCTTGGCTTCTTGCTCGGAATATTCTGGGCGAACGGCTTTGAGTACATCTATCATCGGTGGATCCTCCACATGACGGGCGGCTCCTTTACCCGCGGCCATCTGGACCACCATCGCGCGACGGGGACCCCGGATGAAGCGGAACACGTCACTTTTGCCGAATCCCCGCTTTGGATCGTCGCGGTGTTCTTGATCAATGCCGTTCCAGTGATTGTCGCCGATCGCGTCTTCCAGGTCGGCATCGCTCCGGGAATGCTCCTCGCCTTCGCGCTGTACTACGTGGCGTTCGAAGAGATCCACTGGCGAATGCACCTGGGCGAATGGTTGCCGCACTTTCTGGAGCCCGCCCGGGCATTCCATTTGAGCCACCACGATCGGCCCGACGGGCGCTTCAACGTTTTCCTTCCGCTGTTCGACTGGCTGCTTGGCACTTCCCGAATGCCCGTATGGGCCGGGCAGGGGCACGCCCGCTCATCGTCCTGACAGCCACCGGGTCTCCCCGCGAGCCCCTCGGAGGGCAGCAGGAGGCCACCCGCCGCTTCCCGCTCCAGAGCGCCGGTCGGCGGGCTCTGGTATAATGTCTGTTTCAAGCGCTGGAGTTTCGGTGTAACGTCAGGCGTCTCCAGAGCATCGAAAGCCTAGCTCCAACGGGGCCGCGGGAGCCGCTTCGACTGAGTCTTCGAGGGTGAGATAGGTTCGGAGTAGGTAACGCGCTCAACATGAGGTGAGCGCTGGCGACCCGCGCGGGGCAGGCAGGCGAGGCCGTGGGAGCGCAACCTTTTTTTATGACTGAATCCCCTCAGACGGTTGTTGTCAAAGACGAGTCCGCTCTGGTCACAGAAGCGAAGGCAGGCAGCTACCCCGCCTTCGAAGAGCTCGTCAACCGCTATGAGAAGAAGATCTATCGCCTGGGACTGAACCTCACGGGGAATCCCGAGGACGCCGAGGACGTCTTGCAGGAAACGTTCCTCAAGGCCTTCGAGCACCTGGGCGATTTCCGCGCCGACTCCAAGTTTTACACCTGGATTGTTCGCATCGGGTTGAACGAAGCATTGATGAAGCTCCGCAAGAGGCGGAGCGACAAATCCGTGCCCGTGCAGGACCATGTGGACGAGGACGGCGAATTCACGCCGCGCGAATTCACCGACTGGCGGCCCAATCCCGAACAGCTTTTGCAGCAAACCGAGTTGCGCGCGATTCTCGAATCGGCGGCGCGCCAGCTTCCGCCGGCCTTCCGCAGCGTGTTCTTCCTGCGCGACGTGGAAGGCCTCTCGACTCAGGAAACCGCTGAGCTTCTGAACCTTACCATCAGCGCGGTCAAAGCCCGCCTGTTCCGCGCGCGGCTGCAACTGCGCGAAAACTTGAGCAAGACTTTCAAGCGGGGTGCAAACTCATGAAGTGCAAACAGTGCTTTCAGGAGATCTCAAATTACTTCGACGGCGACCTTGATGAGGCGTTGAAGCAGGAGCTCATGCAGCACCTGAAAGACTGCCACAAGTGCCAGGTGGTCTTTGACACGACGCGCACCACCCTGGATTTGTATTGCGACGGAAAGCTTTATCCCCTCCCCGACGACGTCCGCAGCCGGCTTCGCCAGGCTCTCGAGCGTCGGCGTCACGAGCCGATGATGACCTAGGCAAGGATTTCCTACAACCGTTCAACCTGGGTATTCCTCCACCCCGCGCTCGGGCTCGTCATGGATTTTCGACCGCCGGTCATCCTTTCGAGCGAAGAGACACTTGGAAAGGCCACCGAGAGGGCGAGTTTTACTTGACAGTTTTGCACCCTCGCCTCTAAACTTTTATACTGTAAATCGCCACCCCACGAAATAAGGCAGGCTATGGATAAGAAGAAAGCCGAGCTTTACCGGAAGAAACTTTTGGCCAAACAGGATGGGCTCCTGAAGCTGGTCACCAAGTCCGAGCAGGATGGCCGCGAGGCCGACGGGGAAGCCACTCAGGATGTCGCCGACAAGGCGGCCAATTCGTACACCAAGGAATTTCTCTTCCACCAGAGCGATGACAACCGCCGGTTGCTGCAGTTGGTCGAAGAAGCTTTGGCGCGGCTCGATGATGGCTCCTACGGCCAGTGCGTGGCCTGCCATGAGGAAGTTCAGCAAAAACGGTTGGACGCCGTCCCCTGGGCCCCGCACTGCATCGAGTGCCAGGAGAAGCACGAGCAGGGTCTCCTCTAACCAGAACGGCGAGGAAAGCGAGGCCCGTCTTCGCCCTTTCCAAGCGTCCCATGGAGCTTCGGGCCCGATCCCTCTTTGAACAAACGGCAGACAGCCTGTGCGCGCTGATTTTCCCCGGCCCGTGCGCGCTCTGCCATGAGCCGCTCGAAGAGGCCGGCGCGCTGGACGTCTGTTCCGCATGCTGGGGCAAGCTCGAGCCTTGGAACGGGCCCGCCTGCTCGCGTTGCGGCCTGCCATTTGCAAGCGAGCGCGCACTGGATGCCACCGAACCGCTTTGCGCCGATTGTCGGCAGGGTGAGTTTCAATTCGATGCGGCGCGCAGCTTCGGCGTTTATCGTGACCCATTGCGCCGGGCCATCCTTCACTTGAAGTTCCGGCCCCGGGAGCGGTGGGGCAGGCGGCTGGGCGGCCTGCTTGCTCGGACGTGGGAATCGAACCCCGAGATTTTTGAACGGGACCGAGCGACGATTGTGCCGGTGCCGCTTCACCAGGGACGCCAGCGCGAGCGCGGATATAACCAAGCCGAGGCTCTGGCCCGGGGCATGATTAGGGCCCTGGGGGAAAAAAAGCCGGTTCCAAGGCTTGAGGCCAAATGCCTCGTGAAAACCCGCGCCACCGAGCCCCAGACCGGCCTGAGCGTGGCCGAGCGCCGAGAAAACGTTCGCGGGGCCTTTGCGGTCTCCTCCTTGATTTCCATCAAGGATCGCGCTGTGGTCCTCGTAGACGATGTCATGACCACCGGTGCGACGCTCTCGGCCTGTACTGCTGCCCTGAAAGCTCGAGGCGCGCGGCGCGTCGTCGCGGTGACGCTGGCTCGCGCCTCGCCGCAGTTCCCCGACGTGCCTGTTGACGACCAGCGCCGGGAATGAACATAATAATGTTCTGGATCCTGAGCAGGGGATCCCGGGGAAGGGAATGGATGCGGTTTAGAGTTTGGCCCCCCCGGGCCGGTTTACTTTTATGACGGAGGCTAACCAACGCGTTCTGCATTCTCCCGTGCTGGTGCTCAATGCCACCTACGAGCCCATCAACGTCACGGCTGTCCGGCGCGCCATAGTGCTGGTCATGAAGGGCGTTGCGATCGCGGAAGAGGAAAACGGCAGTTTCGTGCATTCCACGCGCGTGGTGCTCCGCGTGCCTTCGGTCATCCGGCTCACGGAATTTCGGCACATCCCCTACCAGACCAGAGCCTTGTCGCGAAAGAACATCCTTCTGCGCGACCGCTACACGTGCCAGTTTTGCGGACGGGTCCTGCCGGCTTCGGAGTTGACTCTCGATCACGTGGTTCCACGTTCGCGGGGCGGCCACACGGATTGGGACAATTTGGTGGCTTGCTGCCATCGTTGCAACAACCAGAAAAGCGACCGCTCGCCCGAAGAGGCGGGCATGAGCCTGCGCCGGCCACCGCGCCCCTTCACGCTCCACACCAGCCGCCAGCTTATGCGCATGCTGGGCAAAGCCGACGGACGCTGGCGGAAATATCTTTTCTACTAGAAACGTTCCTTGTCCGTTGTCAGTCGTCCGTTGTCCTTTGCTCTTCTACGGCACACCGTCGTCTTGACGCTCGACCCCTTGCGAGGGACATGTGACAAAGGTCTAGGGACCAAGGATTACGGACAACTGACAATTTGCCGATTCTCGGTTAGACTTTGGAAGTACCAACGGTGAGCCGCTATGCGCGGAGAGGTGGCCGAGTGGCTGAAGGCGGCGGTTTGCTAAACCGTTTCACGGTCAAAAGCTGTGACCAGGGTTCGAATCCCTGCCTCTCCGCCAGACATTCAGGCTGGTTATCCATTTGCCAAAACCCCGGCCGTGGGGTTAAAATGTTGCGCGTAAATAATCGGGAATCACTTTGAGAAACGAGGAGAAAGGCGGATGCCTTTAAACCCTGAATCCAAGGCGGCCATCATCGGCCGCTACGGGAGGAAAGAACCCGACAGGAAAGGGCAGGACACGGGCTCACCAGAAGTCCAGGTCGCTCTGTTGAGCGAACAGATTACTTCTTTGAATGAACACTTCCGCGCGCACCGCAAGGATCATGCGTCGCGGCGGGGGTTGTTGCTTATGGTGGGCAAGCGCAAGCGGTTGCTGGAGTATTTGAAGCGTCGTAAGCCCGACCAGTACCAGCAATTAATCGAGCGTTTGGGCATTCGCAAGTAATCGCATTGAGTTTCGAACGATCAAACCTTAGGGCCTTAAGACCGAAAAGAACGCCAACGACCCTCGTGCCAGGTTCGCAGGGTCGTTTTTTCGTTTCGGGCTTCCGTTTCGAGCGCGTCTCGAGGGCCAGTGCGACTTCATTTCTCCCGCCCCCTATTTTCCCGATGACATCATGAAGGAACCCTCCTGGATCGCCGCGCCCCGCCGAGCTGCCGTAGGCTCGGGCCACGGGCGGAAGACTCACGGTGCGCGATGTGCTCCAGAGATTGAAGGAGATGGATTATGGATCAAGGGGTCAGCGATGGTTCGTTATGGCGACACCGTGGTCTTGGCCACCGCGTGCACCGACAAGCCGCGTGAGGGCATTGATTTCTTTCCCCTCACCGTGGACTACCGCGAGTACACCTACGCGGCTGGAAAAATACCCGGAGGATTTTTCAAGCGCGAAGGCCGCCCCACCGAGAAAGAGATTCTCACCAGCCGGCTGATTGACCGCCCGGTGCGGCCCCTCTTCCCCGAGGGCTTTCGCGACGAAACGCAGGTTATCGCCATGGTGCTGTCGGCCGACTCCGACAATAACCCGGACGCCATCGCGTTGGTGGCCGGCCCGGCGGCGCTTTACCTCTCGGACATTCCATTCCCCACGCCCATCGCCGGGGTCCGAGTGGGACTGGTGGAGGGGAAGCTGGTGACCAATCCCGCCTATGCGGAGGTTAAGGCGAGCCTGCTGAATCTCCTCGTGGCGGGAAGCGAGGAAGCCATCGTGATGGTGGAAGCTTCCGCGCGCGAGGTCTCCGAAGCCGCGGTCGTCGAGGCGATCCAATATGCGCACGGCGAGATCCGCAAGATTATCGCCGCGGAAAAAGAATTGTTCCTAAAGCTTGGAACCCGCAAGCGAGAATTTCAGGCGCCCCGGCGAAACGATGCGCTGTTTGAAGAGGTCCGGCAAAAGGCCGAGGCGGCGCTTCACGAGGCCATGGACACCTCGAAGTACGTGAAGCTCGAAAGCCACCGCAAGATCGCGGCGATCCGCGAGGCGCTGGTCGAAGGCTATCCCAAAGAAGACGAGGACAAGCGGCGCGAGGCCGCCCATCTTTTCGACGCCCTGGAGGAGAAGCTGTTCCGTGACGATGTGCTCACGAAGCGCCAGCGGCCCGACCACCGCGCGTTTGACCAGGTGCGGGCGATTAGTTCCGAAGTGGGGCTGCTGCCCCGCACGCACGGCTCGGCGCTGTTCACGCGCGGCGAGACGCAGGCCCTGGTGACGGCGACGCTCGGCACGGGTGAAGACCAGCAGCGGCTGGACGTGCTGGAAGGCGAAGCGTTCAAGCGTTTCATGCTCCACTACAATTTCCCGCCCTTCAGCGTGGGCGAAGTCGGGTTCCTGCGCGGGCCGGGCCGCCGTGAAATCGGCCACGGGGCGCTTGCCGAACGCGCCCTGCTGAACGTGGTTCCGGAGGAAGAGAAGTTTCCCTACACGATCCGCGTGGTTTCCGACATCCTGGAATCGAACGGCTCGTCATCCATGGCCACGGTTTGCGGCGGCTGCCTGGCTCTGATGGACGCGGGCGTGCCCATCAAGGCCCCCGTCGCCGGCATTGCCCTGGGCTTGGTCAAAGAAGGAGAGCAGTACGCGATTCTCAGCGACATTGCCGGCGCGGAAGACCATTACGGCGACATGGATTTTAAAGTCGCCGGAACACGCGAAGGCATCACCGCCCTGCAGATGGACATCAAGACGACAGGGATCACCTCCCAAATCATGTCGCAGGCGCTCGAGCAGGCGAAGGCGGGCCGGCTGCACATCCTCTCCAAAATGCTCGAAGCGCTCGGCGAGGCGCGACAGAATATTTCCACCTTTGCGCCGCACATCTACAGCCTGCGCATCAATCGCCAAAAGATCGGCGAACTGATCGGGCCGGGAGGGAAAGTTATCCGGGGCATTGTCGAGCAGACGGGGGCGAAGATTGACGTCGAGGACGACGGCAAGGTGAACGTTGCCTCCGCGGACGAGGCGGCCGCTAATAAAGCCATTCAGATGATCAAGGACCTGATGGCGGAAGCCGAGGTTGGGAAGACTTATCTCGGCAAGGTCGTGCGCTTGGCGGATTTCGGCGCGTTCGTCGAGATCTTTCCCGGCACCGACGGCCTCCTGCACATCAGCGAGGTGGCCGAACACCGCATCCGCGACGTTCGCGACGAGTTGAAAGAAGGCGATCAGCTTCTGGTCAAAGTGATTTCAGTGGAGGGCAACAAAATCCGGCTCTCCCGCAAAGCCGTCCTGCGCGACCAGCGGCAGAAAATCGCCTCCCAGTCACAGTAGTCCTCTCCCCGGTAAGGGACGTAGCCCCGGGAGCTTTTGCGTTTTTCCCGGCGAACAAGCCGCAGAGTTTGAAAACGAAAACTCTACGCTACTTGCTCAATAGACGCGCCAGGGCATCGTCGCTTTCGCCCCGCGCATCGGCCGCAAAACACCAAACCCGACAAATTCCGTGCAAGCTGGCTGTAATTTCAGAGGATATTTGCAAAACTTATGGAAAAATTTACTTCGCAAGCGTAACTATTGCAGCTTTTTTAGCAAAGCCAACCGGTCCCAAGCGAGTGAAAAGTCTTGCCGTTAGCCTCGGTCTGATGCCTTCATGGGACCCTTCATTTGACTCGGTCTGCATATTCTGAGAATGAGAATATTTAAATTTCTGGGGGTTCGCCAGTACGTCTAACTTCTTTAATTACAATAACTTTTCTTAATAGAAACTTAAGGACTTGCCGAGGCGGTGGTTCTGGGCCCATGGAGCATGGGGTGATTTTCCAATCCCATGTGCAAACACGCTCGTTTCGCAGGTCTCCGTGGCCGGCAGGGCGAAAGAGAATGCATATCGGAAAGGCGAATTAATTGCAAGTGGAAACACAGGGAGAAGTTTAGACCCAAATAGAGAGGTGGTTCCATGAGTAAACACTTGGTTTCACTGAAGTTGTTCGCAGGATTGGCGGTCGTGGGTGGGTTGCTGCTCGCGGGGCCAACACTCTTGGCTCTCGGCAGCGCATCCGGACAGCCTGCAGTCATGGCGCAGGACCAGAGTCAGGGGCAAGAGAAGGCTCAGACGTTTACGGGCAAGATTGCGAAAAGCACCGAGGGCGAATTGGTTCTCCAGGAAGGCAAGGATCCAAACAACAAGACGACCTACAAGCTCGATGATCAGGAAAAGGCCAAGCAGTATGTGGGAAAGAACGTGAAGGTCACCGGAACGCTCGATGCCGCAACGAACACGATCCACGTTGCCGCAATCGAGGAGGGGACAACATAGTACGCGTTCCGCAACGCTGATTGTGAAGGGTGACCTGAAAATAGGGTCGCCCTTATTTTTTCCAGGCTTCATCCCGTGGCGGAAAGTGGCGAGATCTCGGGTTCTTGTGAATGCAACGTATCGCCCGGGCGAGCTAACGCATGGGTTGCCCGGAAAGCCTCTCGACGCCGGCAGCGAAATCGGGGTCGTTCGGCTGAAGATTGGCCGCGATGCGAAATTGCTCGAGGGCCGCGTGGCGGTCGCCGCGTTTTTCGAGTGCGATGCCGAGGTTGTAGTGCGCCACTGCGTTCCCTGACTCCAGACGTACGGCTTCGCGATACTCGGCGATGGCCTCCGCCAAGGCGCCCTTTTCGCGAAGCGCGGTGGCGAGGTTGTTGTGCGCCCGCGAAAGCTGTGGCTGCAATCGAATCGTCTCCCGATATTCCGCAATCGCTCCGTCCAAATCTCCGTCCATCTTGAGCACGACCCCCAGATTGTAATGCAGGCTGGCGCTGTTGGGCTCCAAGCTTACGGCCCGGCGATACTCTGCGATCGCTGCGTCCAGATCGCCGACGGCTTTTAGCGCCAAGCCAAGGTTGTTTTGCGCCTGCGCAAATTCCGGTTGGACGCGAAGGGCCTCTCGATACTCACTGATGGCATCTTCCAGGTCGCCTTGCGCGCTCAACACCAGCCCAAGGCTGTTGTCGAGTGCGGCGTCGTTCGGTTGCAGGCGGACGGCCGCGCGGTACTCCTTAATCGCACCCGCAAGGTCATCCTTCTTCTCGAGCACGCGGCCTAAGTTTGCATGCGCGCTGGCGGCGGCTGGCTCCAGCCGGACCACTTCGCGATCCTCGAGGATTGCGGCGTCCAAATTCCCTTTGGCCTCGAGCATGATTCCGAGGTTGCGATGGGCCGTGACGTAATCCGGCTGAAGACGGAGCGCTTCGCGATACTCGGCGATGGCGCCCATCGCGTCGCCCTTCGCCTCTAATGCGTTGCCACGCTCCAGGTGCGCGGAGGCGGTCTCCGTTCGCGAGCCGCCAGGATCTTGGCCTGCTGCGTACCCGCCGGCCCATGAACTTGCAACCAGCCCAAAGCTCAATGCACACGTCACCAGTCGAACGCGCCGTCCGTTCATTTTCCCCTCCTCACACTTCTTTCTTTTCGAGTTCGGCGGCTGTATACCGGGAGTCGAGCGAATGGGCCTCTCGCCTCGCCGGAAATCGGGACGAGAGCCTTAGCTGGCAGGCAGAAACCAACACCTGAAACCTGCAGCGAATACTGAACTCAGTTGTCGAAATACTACCGAAAAGCCGCACCTCTTACCTGGCGCGTCGGGTCAAAGGCCCGAGGCCTCCATCGCCGCCTGGTAAGCCTTCCGGCGCCAAGGCCACGTCAGCCCGGAAGTTTTGTTCCCCAGTTGCTAGCCATGATGCCCGCAGAAAATAGCATTGTCTATGGCCCAAAGGTGCTAGCCGCGGCGCGGCCTTGCCTCAGCGGGCAGCGCGGTCATCGGGGTTTCTGCAACGTTGGGGGCAGGGCGATTCCCGCGTGCTCCACCGGTCAATTTTTCATTTGCTGCGAAAGGCGCTTGTAATTTTTCTTGAAAGTCGCGTTTCCGGGCTCGAGCGTTGAAGCGGTCCCGTATTCTTCCAACGCTCCCTTCGCGTCGCCTTTCCGTTCAAGCGCGACGCCGAGGTTGCTGTGTGTGTCGGCATTCCTGGAATCCAAGCGCAATGCCGTGTGGAACTCATCGATCGCCTGGTCGTATTGGCGGCTCTCGACGAGGGCAGCTCCGAGATCAACATGCGCGGTCGAATCATTGGGGTTGAGCGCGATCGCCCTGCGAAGAACTTGAATTGCCGCGTCGTACTGCTTCTTCTGAATGTAGGCTTCGCCGAGAATTGATTGGACCGCGCTCGAATCGGGCGCATTCACAGAAACCTTCTTCAGCTTCTCGATGGCGGGGTCGACCTGCCCAGCCCGAAGCTGTTTCGCCGCCTCGCTCACGTTCACTCGATCTTCCTTCCGTAACCTAAACAGGTCCAGCTCGACTGCTTCCTGAGGAGTGGCGGCCGGCCCGTGCACATGTCGGACGTATCCAAAGCCGCCGAGTAAGAGGCAGGCCAACGCACCAGCAGCCACCTGAAACTTAGAAAAGTCCTGAGATTCCGAACTCGTCTCGGGCGGCGTGATCACCCCCGGCGCAGTAGCTGCTTCCGAACCTCGCCGAGGAAGGAAGGCACCGAGCAGCGCGCCGCTGAGAAGGCCGCCCACATGGGCGGCATTATCAATTCCTCCTCGCATTCCGTAAAGAAGGTTGTAGCCAACAAAAATGAGAAGGCTCTTGAGAGTCTGTTTCATCGCGGTGCCGGGGATCTGGGCTTTCTTCATGCCCAGAAGTGCGATCATTCCACCCGCCACGCCGAAAATGGCGCCCGACGCCCCGGCGGTCACCAATTGAGGATGACGCCAGACGCTGACCAGGCTCCCGCACGTGCCACTGAGCAGATAAAGGATCAGAAAGTTCCAGTTTCCCATCAGGCGCTCAGCTAGCTTCCCCAAGCTCCACAAGCACCACATATTGAAGAGAATGTGAATGATCCCGATATGGACAAATTCCGAAGTGACCGCACGCCAGGGTTGCGGGCCGAGGGTGAGCGGTCCGAAACCTGCGCCCCAATGGATCAAGTCGGCAAGGTCAGGTTCCATGATCGAGACGCCCGCGGCGACCATGATGCAGAACACCAGAGCGTTCAGTCCTACCAGGCAAGGTGTGACAATGAATACGGGCGTGAGTTGGTTCAACTTGGTCTGGAGCTCTGCCTGCGTCGAACGGCATTCGGGGCAGATCGTGGCGAACTTCCAGAAAGGAACAGCAAACTCCTTCCGGCAGGACGTGCACTTGGCCATGTGACCCTCCGTCGTGAGTTAGTAGCCGCGCTTCTTGTCCACTACGTTCAACAGCGGCAAGCCGTTGACATATCGGCGGACGTTTTCGGCAAACAGCGCATAGGAACGGTCGCTCGACCCTTGAGACCGCGCCGACGAGTGCGACGTGATGATGATGTTGCCGGCGGTCCAAAGCGCCTCGTCGGGAGGCAGAGGCTCCTTGTAGGCTACGTCGAGCGCGGCGCCCGCAATCCAGCCCTCCTTGAGCGCCCGCACCAGCGCCGGCGTGTCCACGAGCTTCCCGCGCGACACGTTGATGAAATAGGCCGTGGGCTTCATGGCGTGGAAGATGGCTTCGTTGAACATGCCTTCGGATAGGTGCGTGTGTGGCGCCGCAGATACCAGCACATCCACCTGCGGAACCATCTGCGCGAGCCAGTCGAGCGAATGAAGCTCCGCCACAAACACGGGCTTCGGCAGCGGCTTCGGGTCCACACCCAAAACCTTCATATGAAATCCGTAGTGGGCGCGGTACGCCGTGTCCGTGCCGATGCCGCCCATGCCCACCAGGCCCATCGTCATGCCGCTGATTTCGCGAAGACCTTCGACGGGCCGCCAAGTGCTTTCCCGGGTCTGCAAGGCGTATTTGTTAAGGCCCCGCGCGAGAGTCAGGAGCAGCCCGATGACGGATTCGGAAATCGTGGGCGAATACATGCGCTGCATGTTGGTGAGCACCACGGGACTTTCCACCAGCTCCGGCCACATTATTTCTTCCACCCCCGCAGCCGGGTACTGAATCCATTTCAGCCGGCGCGCGGCGGCAAAATCATCGCGCGAGAGGCCGCCAAAGATGGCGTCGGCATCCGCGAGCTCGCTGTGGAATTCGCCGTCGCCCTCGGAGACTTTCAGGTCCACCGCGCTCGAAAGCCCGCGAACGTATTCTTCGGTGGTTTTCGGGATTCCGTCGCGGGTGACGATTTTCAGGCGCGTCACCGCGGGGGCCTTGCCGGGTTCTACCAGAGGGTAAGATTCCATCGTGACCGGGCCACCCGACGCCGCCACGGCGCTCCCGTCGTGGGCCGCGAGATTGCTGGGAATCGTGGCGAGCGCCGCACCGGTTGAGCCGGCCGCCACATCGCGAAGAAATTTCCTTCTTGAAAAGTCTCTTAAAGACATGATCAAAACCTCCTATCGAATTTGGAGGGCAGTCTAACACCCCTCCCCGCTTTGCGCTATGCCGGACGCTGCAGCGGCGAGCTGCGTCTCGCCGTAATTACTTGTCCCTAGCGGCGAGGCACAGCTCGCCGCTCCAACCCGCTGTTCCGGTTTTTCCAACGCAGGCTTTGACAAACCGGTTGCAGGTTGGTAAAGTTCCGACAGGTGCGGAGAGGATTGCGTTGCGGCATGCCCGGGGCGGAGTTTCCGCGCCGGGCCGGTCTTGCTCTCGACGCCGACTGAGGATTGGTATGCAGGGAACGATTAAGCGGGTGATTCGCGACCGTGGCTTCGGCTTTATTCGAGCCGCTGACGGACAGGAAATTTTCTTCCATCGCAGCGCTTTGCAGAACTTGAATTTTGAGTCTCTGCACGAAGGCGACAACGTCGAGTTTGAACTCGAGCGCGGTGAGAAGGGCCCTCGGGCTTCCAACGTCCGCGCGGCTCAGTCGTAAATTCTGCGGCTACCGTAGCTTTCACTAGGATCGCCGGTCGGCTTCCGGCTTGAGCGCACTCGCACCTGAGAGTCTTCGAGCAGAGGCGGGGATTTGTGCCTCCCTGCGTAAGCCCCTCCCCAGATTGGCTGAAATCATCTCCGCCCGATCACGTTGCTTTCTCACGGAAACTTTGGTAGGGGTGGCAGGACTCGAACCTGCGACCCTCGGATTAGAAATCCGATGCTCTATCCACCTGAGCTACACCCCCCGGTTGCCTGCAGCATCCTACTACAAAAAGGCTTAGTGGACATAGACCGGTACGGTCGAAACTTGCTCAACTGTCCCAGTGCTAGCCTTGGTGTCAGTTCTCGAGAGGCAGCTCGCGCGCTGGAATCGAAAGCCGGACGCAGACGCTTCGCGGCTTCAGATTGAAGACGTCGAGCGACTGTTTCTGCCCGTAGAGCTGCTCAAGCCGCCGAGTGTTCGAGAGCCCCGCTCCGCTTGAAAAGAGTCGGTCTGGGGGCGCGGCAGGACGCGAGGGCCTAGTGGACTTTTTCTTTCTCGTGGGAGCGTGACGCGACCTTCGCCTGCCACACAGCGGCAAGGGCCTTTGCCTTGGCGATCTGGTCGGGAGTCATTTGGCGTTCTACCTTGGCGGGTAGGCGCGCCGCCAGCGGTTCGCCCCGCGCCGCCGCTAAGTGCAGCCACATATCAGCCTGAACGACGTCGCGGGGCGCATCCTGGACGTTCAGACAGGCCATGCCCAGCATCAGGTAAGCGTCGGGCTGGCCCTGCGCGGCGGAAAGCTTCAACCACTTCAGCCCCTGGGCGGCGTCCTTCGGAACACCCACGCCGTTGCGATAGATGATCCCGAGGTGAAATTCCCCATCGGCGTTGCCTTGCTCGGCCGCGGCCTTATACCATTTGAACGCCTGGCCGCTGTCCCGAGGAAGCCCTCGGCCCAGCTCAAACATCAGCCCGAGGAGGGCTTGGGCCTCCGCGTTTCCTTTTTCCGCGAGCGGCTTCAATTCCTTGACCGCGGTCGCGTAGTCACCCTCGTCATAGGCTCGCTTGCCCCCTTCCCAATCGGCTCGGGATGGGACAACAAAAGTGAGCAAGAGAATGAGGGCGCCAAAGCCCAGATGCTTTCGACCGATTCGCATGGACCCCATCCGTTCCCGTCATAGCACGGCTATCTTGACCGTGACCCCTCACGGGCGAGACGCCCGTGCCACTGCCCCCGCCACCAGGACCGGCGGTTCAGCGGGAGGCCCGCGTTGACCGCATGCTGCCCGCGGCAGCCAATTCGCGGTTGATGACCTTCTCGAACTCCCCTTGCGGCTGGGAGCCATTCACGAAAACCCCATTGATGAAGAACCCCGGGGTTCCGGAAACTCCTGCCTTGCTCCCGTCCTGAACGTCTTGCTCGACTTGCGCCTTGAATTTGCCGGACGCTAAACAAGACTGGAATGATTTCTCATCCAGGCCCAGCTTCTGGGCAGTGGCCTCAAGCCCCGCCTCGTCGAGTTTGGTCTGATCAGCGAAGAGCGCGTCGTGATACTCCCAGAACTTTCCCTGCTCTTCGGCGCAACGGCCGGCTTCTGCTGCGATCTCGGCGTGGGGGTGCAATTGCCGCATGGGAAAGTCTCGATAGCCCAGCTTGACCCGGCCCTGATACTTGGCGAGCAGGTCGTTCAGCGTAGCCGTGACTTTCTTGCAGTACGGGCATTGGAAGTCTGAGAATTCCACGATGGTGACGGGCGCCGCAGGATTCCCCCTCACGCGAGTTGGATCGTAGCCGACTTCGACTTTGGGCGGTTCGAGCAAAACCTCCACTTCGGCTTTCGCGCGCAGGGAGTCTGCGTACTCCTGCCTGGCCTGCTCCGTCTTCAGTGCTTTCACGACCTTCCGAAGCTGGGCCCTGACGTCCTCGAAGGGCTGATTCACCTGGCTCTTGACCGCCAAATAGTACCCCTCGACCTCGGCGTCGGAAGGGTCGTTGATCTTGGAATCAACCTCCTTTTCGTAGAGCTTATCGCTAGAAATGCCTTGCTTCTTGGCTTCGTCTTCGACCAGCTTCTGGCGAATCAGCTCATCCAAGGCTTGGCTTTCGATCTTGTACTGTTGCCGGTGAACCTGAAGCATCTGGGTGGCGGTGGTGGCGGCAAGATCCCGCTTGTAAATAGGCTCGCCAGAGACCACGGCGACAGGCTGGTCGTCGTGCGTGTTGTCGTCGGCGCGGTCTCGGCCAAATCCGCAGATCGAGCACGCCAATACCAGACCTAGGTATAACGGAGCCTTCATGTATGCCGTTTTCATCGTCCCGCCTTTCGCGAGTTGGGTACCCCGATTTTCGGGGGTCGGAACAACCTGCCCGCACAAGAAGTCAGCCCCCGGCCAAGGAGCCGGGGGCTGAGCATAGTGACCAGACGATTGTATTGACTAATGAGGCAGCACACCGCTGTTTGTAAACTGCTTCACCTGGGTCGTGGTGAGTGTGCCAGGACCCGTGCAAGCGGCCACAGAGGACTGACCCGTCGTATTGACGCCAATCAGCGACCAGGTTGCCGTGACATTGTACGTCCCTGTCGCCGGCGGGATGACAATGTAGTTGTACGAGTGTGCGGAAAGCGTGCTCAAGATCAGCTCGAAGTTGCAATCGCTATTGAACGCCTCGCACGTTCCGGTCCCGGTGCCTGCTGAGGGGTTGTTGCAGAAGACGGTCTCACCGGTGATTGGGGCGCAGTCGGCATCAGTAGTGCAGGTTTCAGGACCGGTGGCCGTGGTCACGGCGGTGGGTACGCAACTGGCTATTTGAGTAAAGAGCCCGCTGCTGATCTGCTGGAAGCGCTGGTCGTAAACGACGCATCCATTGCTGTCGCCGCCAAACACCACCCCCGTCAAGGGCGTGGTGCTGCCCTGCGGGAACACCTGCACGCAGACCTGAACACCCGCGTCAGCATTGGCAGTGGCGAACTGTGAGCTGATCTTGGTGTCGGTGAAAAGGCCGGTGACCATGGACGGCGTAACCAGCAGCGCCAGCCCGTTGGCGTTGGAGACCTTGATGGGGTCGGAGAGCACAGCGCACGCGGTGCCGTTCGCGGTTGGTGTACAACCCGGGGCGAGAGCGCCGGTGGAAGAGTTCAGAGTACAGACAGCGTTGTCAGTGGTGGCACTGAAATTTCCACTGCTCTGTGCGAAGGCCGAGGTCGCGACCAAAAGCGCCGCGACTGCAACAAGCAACGTATTTCTCGAAAACATAGTTCTTTCCTCCTTAATGATGGAATTGAGTTTTTACATTGGTTGTACTTACCTTCGTTGTTATACGTATAGTCTCGACATGCTCGCCCGCCGAAAGATCACTGCCCCGGCATTCGGGAGCGAGCAGTATACGAGCCTCTCCTCGCTGCTTCTCTGGCTGGTTTGGTTGCGGTGTCAACCGGGAACGCGCAGGGGACCGCGCAGGTGGACCTCCCGGAGGGGCATCGCTAGAACACGGAAGTGTAAAGAGAAACGGATTATCATGTTGGCACAACTCGCCACACTAATGCACGGGCCTTGCGGGGGCTCTTTAGCTGAATCGACTCCCGTC
>QHZO01000113.1:19196-24293 GCA_003224695.1 Acidobacteriota bacterium | reverse complement strand
TTGGCGACCATCTCCTGGTTGATCATCTCGCGCAGCTCGAGCTTGTTGAGCGCGAGCACACTGACCATCTGCACCAGGCCAGGTGTCAGAATCTGCTTCTGAGCCACCCGGAGGTTCAATCCCAGCCGTGTTTGCGGTCCGCCACCCATCAAATTGCCAGTTGGAAATTCTCGCCCAGGTAAACCTTTCTCACCTCGGCGTCGTTACCTAACTGTTTCGGAGTTCCGGAGCGAAAGATCCGCCCCCTGTTAATGATATACGCTCGGTCGGTCGCTCGCAAAGTCTCGCGCACGTTATGGTCCGTGATCAGAATGCCGATGCCGGAGTCCCGCAATTGCGCGATGATCTTCTGGATGTCGAGCACGGTGAGAGGATCAATGCCGGAAAAGGGCTCGTCCAGCAAAATGAAAGCCGGCGAGATCACCAGGGCACGCGCAATCTCCACCCGCCGCCTTTCACCGCCCGAGAGCTGATAGCCGTAGCTCCGCCGCACGGGCTCGAGGCCGAATTCTTCCAGCAGCTCTTCCAGGCGGTCCCGGCGCCGGTTTTGTGTCAGCGGAAGAGTTTCCAGAATGGCGAGGAGGTTTTCCTCCACCGTCAGCTTGCGAAAAATCGAAGGCTCCTGGGGCAGATAACTGATGCCGCTGCGGGCGCGCAGATACATAGGCAGGCCGGTGATATCAGTCTCGTCCAGGAACACCTGCCCGGCGTCCGGGGTAACGAGACCTACGATCATGTAAAAGGTCGTGGTCTTTCCGGCCCCGTTCGGTCCGAGCAACCCCACCACTTCGCCTTGCTCGATTCTTAAGCTAATGTCGTCAACAACTTGGCGGCCACGATAGGACTTCGTGAGGTCGGCAGTCGTGAGAACTGGCATGGTCGCTCATTGCGGGATGCGGTGCTTGGAAAAAGTGGGCGACCGGGCATCGCCGTCCACAAGCACCGTATCATCTGCCAGAAAGAATGTCAAACGACGGCCGGTGAGGTAGTCCCGGCCGGCGTCGTAAAGGACGGGCGGCCCACCCGAAAGCTCGATCTTTCCATCCTTGGCCCAATACTCAGCTCGATCACCCATGCCCCGCCGAGTTTCATGAACTACCACCACGTGGCCGGACCCGACGGCGCGCTCGATCTCGGAAACGTCTCCTGTTGAGGCGGGAGCGAAAAAGACGTCCAGTGCGTCGGCGGTGAGAGTGGTCCCTGCGCTCTCAAGAACTACGTTCCCGCGATAACTCCCTTTGCGCCCTTCTTCAAAGTATTCGAACCGGTCGGCGCTAATGACTACCGGTCGAACTTCCTTTCCGGCTTTCGCTTTCAGGCCGGGAGCCAGAGCCCTCTCGGCCGAATGCGAGGTCATGACCCGCGCGGGGGAACTGATCTGCCGCTTGGCCTTCGAAATATCAAGCTCGGTTGATTCGAGCACATTCGCCCCGTGCCAGGCGCGTACGTGCCCCTCGTAATGCAAGGATCCGTCACGGCGCTTCGCCGTCACCCGATCTGCTACAACGTGGGTGGGGTCGTCGGCGCCGGCCAGCGTGGAATTCTCGAGGCCACCAGCGTGCGTGGTTTCGATATGTCCTCGTCCCTCGAACGTTCCATCATCAAAGTCCACGACGATTTGGTCGGCGGCGATGCGGGTTTCAGGATCCCACAAGACCGGCCCGTTTCCCTTGCCGGGAGTCAGGGCGCGGAGCTCGACGGCATTCGTCGCGGCAACGTAGTGGGCGCGGCCGGCACTGGCCCGGCGGTCCCCCTCCCGAAATCGAACGTTTCCGAGCTCGTCGAGGTATTTCAAGGATTCGGTCGCTGGTTCGAACTCCGCGTTGAACCGATCGGAAGTAGTTTCCTCAGCAGGCGTACCCTTTGCAGCTGTCATGGAAGGTAGAAAGACGATCTGGCTGTGGCTCAAGCCTTCCAGTCCCGCGAGTTGGCCCCGAGAGTCAAAGGTCATGATGAGCGGCGTGGAGGTGACATCCCGCTCGCCTTGTTGAGGGGAATCAGGGTGGAATACCAGCGTTCCGGGACCGGCGGTACGAGATTCGCTGAGGAGCGGGCCACCCGGCTGGAAAGAAAAATCTAAGCGGTCTGCCGTTAAGTCCGCCAGGCCTCGATTGACGGCCCGCCGCGGCGGGTCGCTTTCAGACGGGACCCTGGAACTCGCCCCTGGCCGCGTCACGGACGTCACCCGTACGCCTCCGCCGGCGCTGCCCTTGAGCGGCCTGGGAGGATTTCCAGAGAATTCAACCTCCAGCGTTTGCGAGGCCATATGGATGGTCTGCCCCCGCCTCCACGCTCGGACCTCGACGCCGCCAACGCCCGTGAGCTGCCGCAGCCGGTGATCGGGTCCGAACTCGGCTTGAACGGTTGGCGCCGAGAATTGATATTCGCCACCAATCGAATTGTCCCGACCCTCGACGCCATTGAGCGTCGCCGCCACCACGCGATTGCCCGAGTCCAGCCGGATGGCTGCCTCGGCCACGTTGAGGCGCTGATGCCCTTGCGTTATCACCACCGGACCCCCGAGCGTGATTTCACTCTTGGATTTGTTATAGCGGAGGCGGCTGGCGCTGAGGTGCGCCATGGGGCCAGAGCGTGGACCGCTGGCAAGAGGAAAATCGGCCGAAACTTCGCTGCCCAATTCGAGCCAGCCTTGCTCGATCGCGTACCGAAGGCCGCGCGCACGCCCCTTGGCGCGCCCCACGCCGAACTCCACTGGCCCTTCACTGACTAGGAGCGAACCCTGCTGTTCGAACGAAAGGTTAGAAGTCTCGATGAAAACCGGCGGATGCTCCGTCTGCCCTTTGTCGCGCAGGTTGTTCGTGCCACGCGACGAGACCGAATCGGCGTTCAGGACAATATCCACCTTTCCCTCGGCGGTGAGCGCTCCGGTCTGAGGATTGAACTTGCACTGGTCCGTGCGAAGTATGTCGTGCCGTTTTGCACCTGAGCCGAAGAATTCCACCCAGACGTCCTCGAACATCATCGCGCCACCGCGCTCGAAGGCTACGGTTTTCGCCGCGTGGACGGTAAAGATCCGCCTTCCTCCAACCGAGCGCGTGAAGGAATAGCCGGAGAGCTGCTGCCCGGCATGGCCAGGGAGGATCTTGGCCGGCAAAAGCTTCTCCTGCTGGCGTGGGCTTCGCCAATAGCTCCAGGCGACGGAGAGAAGGACAGCCCCCGCCGCCGCGCCCACCGCGCCTGCGAGACGCTTTCGCCGCCTTTCGGTTTCCTGGCCCGATGCGAGCGATTTCACGGTAATACCGGCGCCCGTCGCCTCCCCGTCGGCTGACGGGCAAGTGTGTTCCAACTCCTTTCGCCACCTCAGGTCAAATGATGCGCAGGTCCTTGATGGTGAGTCGCCAGGAGGTCACGCCCTGAAAATGGTCCTCATCCAACTGGAACGCCAAATCCGCGTGATCGTCCCTATGGATGTCGGGCGCGCGGTCAGCCCAGTTCCACCCCAGGGCCTCCCACACACGCCCATCGCCGGCAACTCTCAGCTTTAGATGCTTTTCCTTGAGAACGCGTGGGCTCTCAACCACTCGGAGGCCCCGAGCGGCAAAGACCGGCTTGGGGTTTCCGACCCCGTGAGGTTCAAGTTTGGCCAGGCTTCGTAGCATTCCGGCGTCGAGCTCCGCGAAGCTCACTTCGGCGTCCACATGAAGGACAGGCTCCAAATCCTCGGCACGCAGCCGCCGCCGGCAGGAATCTTCAAATCGCTGCTCGAGTTCGCCTACTGACGTCGCATGCATTGAAAATCCCGCAGCTTGCGCGTGGCCACCGTAGCGCTCGAAAAGGCTCCCGCATTCCGTCAGGGCGTCAAGGAGATGAAAACCGGGAATGGAGCGGCCGGAGCCATGTGCCGTGCCGTTTTCCAGTCCGATGACGACCGCGGGCCGGTAATAGCGCTCGGCCACTCGTTGCGCGACAATGCCGATGACTCCGCGGTGCCAGCCTTCGGCCGAGAATACGAGTGAGTATCGCCCGGCGAACTTTTCCGGCTCGCGATCCACGCGCGCCACAATTTCAGCCAGCATTGTGTCCTGCACCTCCTGCCGCTCTCGGTTCAACAGGTCCAGGCGCTGGGCGAGCTCCGCCGCCCTCTCCGCGCGCGGTGTGGTCAGAAGCTCGATCACGTCCCGAGCGTCCTGCATTCTTCCTGCCGCGTTCAATCGCGGTGCAATCCGAAAGGCCACCTGGCCGGACGAAACTCCCGCCGGCTGGCGGGCATTGAGGCCGGCCACGCCGAGCAGTGCTTTGAGGCCCGGCGAGGCGGGCTCTTTCATCCCTTCGAGGCCGAATCGGGCGATGATCCTGTTCTCACCGACTAAGGGGACCACGTCAGCGACGGTTCCAACCGCCACAAGTTGGAGATAGGAACCCAGGAGAGAGGCGGAAAGGCTTTCGCCGAGAAGTCCCTGCACTAGCTTGAAAGCCACACCCGCACCGGAGAGGTTTTTATCCGGGTAGAGACAATCTCCGCGGCGCGGGTCGAGGATCGCGAAGGCGGGCGGAAGGTCCGGGCCGGGCAGGTGGTGGTCGGTGATAATGCAATCCAGGCCGAGCGTCCGTGCACGGGCCACCGCCTCATGCTCGCGAATGCCCGTGTCCACGCTGACCACCACGCGATGGCCTTCCGCCGCAGCCTCTTCGATGGCGGTTGCACGCATCCCGTAGCCATCCGTCATCCGATGAGGGACGTGGACGGAAACGAGGCCGCCGAGCGATTCCAGGGCAGTCTTGAGCACCACCACCGCCACGGTGCCATCCACGTCGTAGTCCCCGTAAATCAGGATCTTCTCTCGCGCCTCAATCGCGCGCCGCAATCGCCCGACGGCTGCGGCCATATCGGCCATGAGGAGTGGATCGTGAAAGTCACTCAGGTCCGGGCAAAGAAATTTCGCCGCCGACGCCGAGTCGCCTAGCCCGCGTTGAATGAGAATCTGTGCGATTTTGGGAGGAAGGGCGAGCGCCGCTCCCCATCGTTCGGCAGACTCGAAATTTACCGCAGGGAAACGCCAGCGCATGAATTACAATTCATCCTGACAGAGACCGTGGCACCTTTCAAGAGGGGTGAAATCCATAGTGTCTCACGGA
>QHZO01000113.1:3549-19090 GCA_003224695.1 Acidobacteriota bacterium | reverse complement strand
ACGAATGGACGCCGGACTTCGAATCTGCGCTCAAGGCGATGACGCGAAACGGCCTTTCGTGGGCTGAAATCCGCACCGTCGGCGCCATTTACAACACGGAGGCGAGTGAGGCCCAGCTCCGCAAGATGAAAGATCTGCTAATCCGTTACCGCGTCCGCGTCTCGGTGGTTGACACGGCACTGTTCAAGTGCGCCTTGCCTGGAACGGCTCCCCTGGGGAAGGAAAAAGACGCCTACCCGTATTCCGGGCAAATGGATTTGCTCAAGCGGGCGCTCGATCGCGCGCACTTTTTTAGTACCGACAAGATCCGCGTCTTTGCCTTCTGGCGCCCCGCCCATAACCAGCGGCACTTCGACCGTATCGCCGAAAACTTACGCAAAGCTGCCGACGTGGCGCGGGCGGGCGGGGCGCGGCTGGTGCTTGAGAACGAGAGTGAGTGTAACGTGGCGACGGGCGCGGAGCTTGCGCGAATCCTCCAGATGGTCCCCGCCTCGAACTTCGGCGCTAATTGGGATGTGGGGAATGGCTATTGGCAGGGCGAAGTCTCATTCCCGGACGGCTTCCGCAAGCTCCCGAAGCACCGTATCTGGCACATGCACTTGAAAGACGTGCGCTGCAGCCAGAACCTCTCGAACTGTTCCACGGTGGTGGTTGGCCGGGGCCAGGTGGATCTCGCTGGCCAGATTCGCGCCCTCGTCGCCGAACACTACGAAGGAACCATGTCACTCGAGCCGGAAGTTGAGGCTCCCGGAATGACCCACGAAGAAGCCACCGAGAGATCGCTCAAAGCTCTCCTTGCTCTTATGAACAAGGCGTTGGCCTAAGCGAGGGATATGGCTTCGTCGGCCATGCGCAAAAGTTCCTTGCGGGTGCGGGCGTCAGCTGGGAAACCCGCCACGCCGAAGCTTGCGGTCACCTTGATATTGAGCCCTTCGTCGGTGAAGAAGTATTTGGAATTCAGCAGGTCCTTGATGCGGCGAACCACGGTGAGAGCGCTTTCTTTCGGCGTCTGAGGAAGCAAGACCACGAATTCGTCCCCGCCGTAACGGAAGGCATAATCAATCAGACGAAGGTGATTCTTGATGATGTCGCCGATCATCCACAGGAGTTTGGACCCGACAAGGTGGCCGTTGTTGTCGTTGACCTGCTTGAAGTGGTCGAGGTCAATGAAAATAACGGAGAATTCGTATTTGTAGCGGGTGGAACGGTAGATTTCCGCATCGAGGACAAAGTGGAGGTGGCGGGCGTTGTAAAGCGCCGTGCAGTCGTCCGTAATCGTCAGTTCGTGAATCCGCTGGACGTAGCGGGCATTTTCGAGCGCGATGGCCGCGTAGTCGGCTAGGTTCTTGAGAATCGGGATGTCTTCTTTTCGGAAGCTCTCTTTCCCCAAACAGTTGACGAGCTCAATGACCCCTACCGTCTTTTCCCTTCCCTTGATCGGCACACAGACGACCGAGCCGGTCTCAAGCTGGGTCAGCTCATCGCACTTCGTGCTGAAACGCGCGTCCTTCCGGACGTCTTCGACCAGAAGTGGGTCGCCCGTCCGCGCCACCCATCCGGCGATGCCTTCGCCGAGCTTCAACCGGACGTCTTTGAGGCTGTTGGCTCCAACTCCGATCGCAATTTCAAAATACAGCTCCTGGGTCTTTTCATCGAGCATCAGCAGGGACCAGGTGTCGGGCTGGAGAAAGTCGCTAATCTTCTCCATGATGGTTTGAAGGATCTTTTGAAGGTCGAGGGTTGAGGCGAGGGACTTGCCAACCTCGTGGAACAAGGAAAGCCGCTCGATTTGTCGCTTCAGTTCGGCAACTTCCTCGGTTTCAGTTCTCATCGCTGTCCTTCAGAGCAAGCTTCGCCAAACGCCGTGCTTCGAGTATTAACCCAACCGCAGCCGCTTTTCAACCCATTTTCGTCGAACCCTAAAAGAGTATCACGTTCGAGGACCTTGCGCCCGGACCGGCCAGGCGAGTGGCGCTGGGCTGCCAAGGCCGCAAAGGAATTGACACACCTCGCCGCATGGAAATATCATGAAGCTCTTATAGACGCATCGGCACAATCGGGCGAATTCATGGATTCTTTCGGCGAGACTCTCCGGCGCGAAAGGGAGATGCGAAGCGTGACGCTGGAAGAGATGTCTGAGGCCACCAAGATCAGCCTCCACACCCTCGAGGCCTTGGAAGCGGAAGAATTATCAAAGCTCCCGGGGGGAATCTTCAACCGCAGCTTTGTCCGGACTTACGCCCGCTATTTGGGCCTCGACGAAGACAAGGTTCTGGCTGAGTACCAGGCCGTTTGCCCACAAGGTGAAGACGTTGATTTGACGCAGTTCAATCCCGTCAAAGTGCCGGCCGCCAAGCAAACTTCGCGCGGACGCCTGGTGGTCCTGACGCTGGCTCTGGCGCTCGCCGCCGTCGGCTACGTGGTCACTATTACTTCACGGCAGCGCCTGGCGAAGCCTGTGCACCCGGGCCCAGCGCCAACGAGCGCAACGCGGCCGGAATCCAAAGCTCTCGTTGAAACTTCAGCGTCGACGGCGGCGGAGGGGACCGCTACGACTTCCCCCACGGCCCGAACGGCGTCTGGAGGCGACACCTCCGTGCAAGGCGCGGGTTTGGTTTTGCAAGTTGCGGCCACAGAGCCATCCTGGGTGTCGGTGGAGGCCGACGGTAAACCGGCCTTTCAGCGCATATTGAATCCGCACGATATTCAGACCGTGAAAGCCACCACCTCCTTTGATTTCGTGACGGGCAACGCCCAAGGCGTCATCTTGACGTTGAACGGCGAAACGCTCAAGCCCTTGGGTCAGCATGGGGAATTCAAAAAACTTCACCTGACGCTGGCCGACCTGAAAAATTCGGCGCCCTGAGGAGCAGACATTCCGGAAAGACTGGTAGATGCCATCCGCGCGGGCCACGCGCCCGCGGTCGTCCGGCGCAAAGGTGCCGAGGGGACACTTCCGGTGTCGCCTGGGGAGAAGATTGAGATCCTCGTTCTCCTCTCGGCGGACGCGGACGAAAGTCTGCGCTTGAAGGCCCAGCAGACTCTGGTCGACTCGAGCCCCGTCGAACTCGAGCAATTGCTCGCGGATGCGGCGACGCCCCGGTCGGTGATTGATTATCTCGCAAGTCACTTGGTGCCGGACCGGCCCAACCTCATCGAGGCGTTATTGGAGAACCCGGGGATCACGCCCGACGTCATCGAGGGGGTGAAACCGACCTCGCCTGTCGGCGCCACGGCTCCGTCTCCATCGGCGGCGCCAGGGGCCGAGGAACCCGAGGTTGAAAGCCCGGAAGGTAAGAAGCGGATAACTCTCCTCCAAAGGATCAATGCCATGACGCCGGTGCAAAAAATCAAGGCGGCGTTGACCGGGAATCAGGAAGAACGCTTGGCCTTGATTAAGGACCCAAACAAGCTGGTGTCGCGCGCGGTGCTGGCTTCGCCCAAGGTGTCCGGCCCCGAAATCGAAGCGTTCGCGGCGATGAGGAGCGTCATGGAAGAAGTTTTGCGAACGATTGCGACGAGCCGCAGATTTATGAAAAATTATGCCGTGGCCCGCGCCCTCATCAACAACCCCCGCTCGCCCCTCGACATCACTCTGCCGCTCGTCAGCCGGCTGAACGACCGAGATCTCAAGAGCCTTTCCATCAACAAGAACGTTCCGGAAGCCTTGCGGGCCATGGCCGCGAAGTTCATCAAGCAAAAACAAGACGCGCAGAGGGCAAAAATCTATGTCGGCAAGCACTGAAAACCCCGACTACCTCGATGCGGACTCGACGATTCGAGGCACCAAGACGTCCAACCAGCCCGTCAGCCGACGGGCGGATTCACGGGCTCGTCGGATGACTTCTTCGTGTGTCAACGGCCGCATGACCAGGCCGGCAGCCCGGTTGGTGATGGTGGCCAACGCGAGGACACGGCGGCCCAAGGCCCGCAACGCCAACACCTCGGGCACGGTGGACATTCCTACCGCATCTGCGCCGAGCCACCGCAAGGCCCGGATCTCCGCCGGCGTCTCGTAGCTTGGGCCGAGCACGCAAGCGTAAACCCCTTCAAAACACCGAACCTTCAACCGCCGGGCTGCCTGCCGCGCTAAAGCACGCAAGCCTGGATCGTAAGCTTCGGATAGATCCACGAAGCGCGGGCCCCAACGAACTTCCTCGACGCCCGCGAGAACATTCGCACCCTGGAAATTCAAATGGTCCGAGAAAATCATGAAGCTTCCCGGAACGGCTTGCCGCGCGATGCCGCCGACAGCGCAGGTCAGGACGAAATGGCGCACGCCGGCTTGCGCCAGAACGCGCACGGGGAACGCGACTTGGTCTGGCCGCCAGCCTTCGTAGAGGTGCAGCCTCCCTTCGAGAATGGCTACGGGAACACCATTCCATTGGCCCCAGTGCACCATTCCGGTGTGGCCCGCGGCTGTAGGAATGGGAAAGTGTGGGATGGCACGATAAGAAATTCTGTGCGGCTCGGCGAGCTGTTCCGCCATGCCTCCGAGCCCCGAGCCAAGCACAATTCCGATGCGCGGCGTGCCCTTCCAGCGCCGCGCGAGGAATCGAGCTGCTTTCTCAGCCTCGGCAAAACCCAATGTGGAGGATGATCTCATCGCTCCGCTCAAAACAAGATGAAAGCGGCGATTGCCGCGGAAAGATAGTTGGCGAGCGTGCCAGCAAAAACCGCTCGGAAACCGAGCCGCGCCAAGTCCTGCTTGCGCGCGGGCGCGAGCGACCCGATGCCGCCAATCTGAATTCCGATCGAGCCGAAGTTGGCAAAGCCGCAGAGCGCAAAGGTCGCAATCTTGAACGAGCGCGCGGCGATTTGGCCCTTCAGCGGACCGAGCATGGTAAACGCCACGAATTCGTTCAGGACAAGTTTTGTGCCCATCAGGCTGCCCACCGCGCGGGCGTCTTGCCAAGGAACGCCCAGCAGCCACGCCATCCCGCTCATCGGAACGCCAAACAGCGTCTGCAAGGTCAGGCCCTGGCGCCCCAGTCCCAGAATCCCGTTGCACAGATAGATGAGCGCGTAAAAAGCCACCAACATGGCGGCAACGTTTAGAGCCAGAAACAAGCCATCGCCCACGCCTTGGGCCGCCGCATCGAGCAGGTTCGCCGATCTCTTTTCCACCACCAGCTCGACCTTGCCGGCCGTCTCGGGCGTACCCACCTCCGGATTGAGAAGCTTCGAGATGAGGACCGTTCCAGGCGCGGTCATCACCACGGCGGTCAGCAGGTCGCGCGCATCGGCGCCGAACAGGATATAGGCGCCAAGCACCGAACCGGCAATGTGCGCCATCCCGGCCGTCATCACCGTCATCAGCTCCGACTCGGTCAGCTTTTCGAGATAAGGCCGGATCACCAGCGGCGCTTCGGTTTGTCCCATGACGACGCTCGCCGCCACCTCCAGCGATTCGGCTCCACTGGTCCCCATCAATCGGAACATTACCTGCCCCGCCAATTTCACCAGTGCGGGCAGCACCCTCAGGTAGTAAAGGATGGAAAAAACACAAGCGACGTAAATGATTAGAGGGAGGGCTTGGAAGGCCAGAATCCTCCCCAGACTTCCGTGCGGATCACCCAACACGGGACCAAAAAGGAATTTCGTACGCTCGACCGGTGCGAATGATCAGCGCGATGAGGAACTGCAGGCCCAGGCCCCACGCCACGATGCGCGGCTTGATCGCCTTGCGATTCTTCGAGAGCGCGAAGGCGAGGCCCAGAATGACCAAGATTCCCAGTAGCGGAACCAGGCGAGTCATCAAGGCCTGGGATTATGGACTGGAAACCTTGAAATCTCAAATCCCTGCTCGTGCGGCCGGACTGCGGTTGCCACGGCAGCGCAATCGGAGTGGTTCGGTTGCTGCAACGGCAGAGCCGGGCCATGAGTCCGCCATGGCGGTGCACGGCCACGCCCCCTCCATTGACTAACAGATGCCTCCATCCTCTCGCGGCCCGGTCACACGCTGCCCAAAGTTGCGTCTGGGTATGCTAATATGATTAACCTCTCAGAGACGGGTAGCACTCTAATTGTAAGGTGAGGCAGGCGATCCGAGCCATCGCCAATGCCATGCCGAAGTTGTGTGGAGCTGGAGTCTTTGCCTTCGCTGGCTATCCAGCCAAGACAGTTAAAGGTATGGAAGGATTCTTCGGGCTAATCGCTGAGTACGATTCTAATGCTGGCTTCAAAGTGACCGGCCTATACGAGTCAAGCCACGGCGACCCGGAAGCCGACCCATTCAATCCCAAAACCCACGAAATTGGTGGCGTCGGGGGAGGTACAACAGCGACCGGCCGGCCCCTGCTGTTCTTGCCTTTTAATCCTTTCGGGGGATACGTGCTGTTTAACTCAGGACTGGGCATTTATGGCGGCACACCCTATTTTGGCGGGGGGCCCTACGTGAATGTCGGAACAGCAAACAGTTGCCCGTAGATCCTGTGAGGATAGCAATTGCAACAATTGGCGGCAATCCATTTATGCAAGTTGTCCTCAAAATCGTGGCACAAATAATTCCGCCGGACGGGTCAAGATCAGGTTCGCCGACCTGGTTTGGGGCCGCCCTCGGCGTCTCTGCCCTCTTATTCGGTTGGACCCTAAATTCGTTCTACATTCCGGTCTACAGAAGTTTAACTGAGATTGAAAAGAGACCCGTGCCCCGATGGAAAGGACGGCTCGTGTGCACAATCATCGGCCTCTCGACGCTTTATGAGAGCCTTTGAATGCGGTTCGGATTTCCGCCCCCCAAGGGCCTAGTGAGGTGGATCATGTATGGCCCGGTCGCGGCCTTTATCATTCTTACGTACGTCTCTGCATACTTCGCTCGTAGGAATCGCCAGTCCTAAGAGTTGGGGCTGGCAAAATGTCTTCGACGTTTACACCAACAGCAACGGGACAGCTCCGCGCGGAACGAAATACTCAGTTTGCTAGAAAATGCAGGTACTTAAGACCGATCAACCCACTGAAAGATCTTGTGTTATTGCACATCCTCAACACGTGGCGGGGCACCGGATCATGCTCTTCGCCTCGCCGTTGCGATGGTTGTTCCATCAGAACGCTCTCGGCTCGACCACGATGATGACGGATCAGACGGGTGCGGTGCAACTCAACAAGACTTTTTACCCGTGGGGCCAGGCGTGGGGCAGACGGTCGGCTCTAACGGGTTCGGAAACTTCGCGACATTCGATCCCAACACGCCGGGCAACCCCCTTTATCTCACACTCTTCCGCCGCTATTCATCCACCCAGGGCCGCTGGCTGAGCCCCGACCCGGCAGGTCTAGGCGCGGCTGACCCGGCGAACCCTCAGTCGTGGAACCGCTACGCTTACGTCTTGAACAATCCTATAAACTTCGTGGACCCTCTTGGCCTGGCCTGCTACACAGGTACGGACGGGGTCATCCACTGCATCTCAACATGCGGGGCGGCCTGCGCTGGCGGGGGCGGCGCAGGCGGCGTCGGTGGGGGGGCGGCCCTGCGCCCTGCTCGCTATTCACGGTCGGCATCTGGCCGCAAACAACGGGCCTACCATCAGTGCTGCTCCTCCTCAACCCTGGTACGAGAACCCGTGCGTCACGGGAGCTCTCGGGAAAGGCGCTTTGAGCGCCGGCATCGATGCGATAGGACTGATCCCTGAAGCTGGCGGTATCGCCAGAATAATCGGCCATGGGGCCGGGTACCGTGGAATCGTAGCCGATCAGCTAGGGGCGAACTTTATCAAGGCAGTTGGAGGGTCGGCGAGTACCGTCCAGGGCGGCTTAGGGCTGTTCGACACAACTCCTACGGGGTTGCTTTCAACCGGCCTTACCATTGCTGGATTCATACCCGGTGCCGGGCAAGTCGCTTCCGTAGGTTCCCTAATTGTCGATATTTACAAAACAGCAAAGGCAATCGGACAGTGTCCATAGCTGACGACATAAGGAACGATTCGAAAGCAGCTAAGAAAATACGGCTGCCCTGGTGGGGTGTCTTGTGTGCGATTGTTGGCGGCCTTCCCCTCGTTTGGCTGCTCGATCATCTTGGAAGACTTAGCCTTGCGTTGCCCACGTTGGACAGCATTGGGATGATTGGCTTCGCCATTGCTATAAAGTGGAAACTGAGGCGGCGTATGTGGTTTTGGCTCACGATGCTCGCCATCGGAGCCCTTCATGTTCCACTGATCCTATTCATTCCCTGGACTACCAGGTGGATTCCCGCCCCGGTGATTATCCCCTTCGCCATCGCGGATTTGATCGTGGTGCTCGCGATTGTTTCTGTTGTTGGGAAACTCGTAGAAGGGCCGAATGCACCTGAGGCATGAACGCGTCCAAAGCGGGTAGCGCGGGTGGCGACGAGACTGCTATTGATGTTGTTGCCGGGCCATTCAGCCGGTCACGCGCGGCGAAGGCGCAGGCAGGCGATTTCCGGCGGGCAATTAAGGCGCAGGGGAATCAAAACTTTCCCGATGCCGCGGTTGACGTAAATCTGCGTGCCATTGAGGCGGTTCCATCCTTCCACAAACCGCTCGCCGAGTTTGGATTTCCCCCGCAGCGATCCGACGACGGGCAGCCGCACTTGGCCGCCGTGGGTATGTCCGGCCAGCACCAGGTCCACGCCGTGCACCGCCGCGTGATGGATGCCGAGGGGGTTGTGGCAAAGCAGAATCTTGGGATCATGGCGCGGCACGGCGTGGAGGGCGGCGGACCAGTCGTCGGCGCGCCACCACAAGTCGTCCACGCCGACAATCCAAAGCGTGGCGCCGCGATCGCGCACGCGATGGTGGGCGTTGCGCAGGACGCGCACGCGCTGCGCGCGCAGCGCGCGCGTGATTTCGTCGGGATCCACCTGGAAGTCGTGGTTTCCAAGCACCGCGAAAACGCCGTGGCGCGCGCGGAGCTTGCCCAGCGCCCGCGCCATGGGCCAGATGTAAGACGGCGAAAGCGTCACGTAATCCCCGGTGAGGGCGACGACGTCCGGATCGAGTTGGTTGGCCAAATGGACTGCGCGCTCCACGAATTCGAGCGGCGTGAACAGGCTGTGATGGATGTCGGTCAGGTGAACGATGCGCAGGCCTTCCTGCGCCGGGGAGAGACGGCGCAGCCAGATGTCCTGCTGAGTGATTTCGGGATCGGCGCCCCACGGCTGACGGGCGGGTTCCCTCTCCGTTTCGCGATTATTCAAGGCGAGCGTAATCAGACGGGGTCGCCTTAGGAATCGTCTTGTGCGAAAGCGGCCAGGCAAATTGAAACCTCAGTGGTTAGTGGCAAGTGGTCAGTGGTCAGCTTTCAGTTATCAGCCTTCAGCCTTTGCCATTCATCCTTTCGCCTTCAGGCTCGCCCCGCGATATTCCGCCACGACCTCTGAAAAGACGCGGCACATCGCGTCGTGAACGTGCCCATTCGAGACGAAAACTTCGTCGGCGAGGAGGTTAAACGGCCCGCCCTCGAGATCCGAAACCCGCCCGCCCGCTTCCGTGACCAGCAGCGTCCCGGCAGCTTTGTCCCAAGGATTGAGCTTCAATTCCCAGAAGCCTTCGAAGCGGCCCGCGGCCACAGAGCAAAGGTCGAGCGCCGCCGACCCCGCGCGCCGAATGCCGTGGGAGCGCTCCGTGAGACGAAAATAAAACTGGATATTCAAGTCGTGGTTTGAGGCGAACGGCGGGAAACCCGTCGCCAGCAAGCTCTCGGAGAGTTCGCGAACGGGGGAGACGTGAATCCGCTCGCCGTTCAAGTAAGCGCCCGAGCCGCGCTCGGCGGTAAACAGCTCGCCGCGGATGGGGTCAAAGACCACGCCCGCAATGACCTCGCCCCGAAGAGCCAATCCCAAGGTCACGCAAAACACCGCGAACCCGTGCGCGAAGTTCGTCGTGCCATCGAGCGGATCCACGTACCAGCAGTAGTCCGAGGCCGTTTTCCCTCCCCCGCCCTCCTCGGCGACGATGGCGTGGGTCGGATAGTGTTTCCGCAAGCGTTCGATAATCAAGGCTTCGGAGCGCCGGTCGGCCTCGGTGACCAGGTCGGAGGGTCGTTTGTAGGAAATCTTTTTGGGACGCTTGAACTCGTCGGCCACGAGCGCGCCGGCTTCGCGCGCGATCTCGACGGCTTTGGCAAGGTAATCTTCCATCATCCGACGCACGAGCAGGCTTTAGTCCGTCAACTCGCGAATTCCAGCGCGGCCTGCGATTTCGGCCTCGAACTTACGGCCGGGTTCGGCGGCAAACCCTTTCGCTTCCTCGCCGAGGGTTGACCCCTCGGCCCACACGCCGCCGTCCTCGAAGTATTCTTTCTTCCAAATGGGAACCAGGCGCTTCAAGCGATTGATCGCTTCGTGGCAGGCTTCAAGCGCCGCGTGCCGGTGGGCTGACGTGACGAGGATGGCGACGCTGGTCTCGCCGATCTCGAGGCGTCCGAGCCGGTGAATCATTCCGATGGCAGCGATCGGGTAATGTTCGCGCACCCAATCGCCCACTTCACGCATCTTGCGGACCGCCATGGACTCATAGGCCTGATAGTCGAGGTAAAGGGTCCGGCGGCCGCCGGAATGATTGCGAACGATCCCCTCGAAAACCACAAGCGCTCCGTCCCCGGGGGTTTTAAGTGCTCTGGCCAGTTCCTGGGTCGGAATCGGCTCGCGCGTTAGGCGGAAGAAATCCTCAGGCGCGGTTGACCGCGGTCACAAGCGAGCTTGCCAATTCCGCCAGACGGGGAAAGCGGCGCTCGTATCGCCGGCGGATGTCCGCCACTCGCTCGCCTTCGCCTAATTCCGCGAGCTCCTGGTTGAACCCTGTCACATCGTGCGCGATGCCGAAAAAGAGGACTTTAACTTTCATGCTGGACAGCACCACGGAGGGGCGGAAGGGCACGGTTTCAACCGTGCCGCCTGCGCTCTCCCACGTCTTTTTTTCTTTCGTTTCGCGCCGCGAGCGACGTGTCCAATTCGCGTCGAAATTCCAATCATGCCGCTCGCGGCGCGAAACGAAAGGGAGATTCTAAACCACGGTGACGGTCCGTCGGCTGACGGATTGAAACTGTGCCCTTCCGCCGCCACTTCGAACCTTCGTGAATAATCCGGTCAAGGGCGCCTTGGGCGTTCGCTCGAAGGCTCGACCCTCAAGGAGCCAAGGGCTGAGCCTCGGCTTGCTTTAGCCCGTTATCGAGGCTGTCGCTCGCGCGCTCGATCCCTCGAATCACCAGCCCGAGCTCGCGCCGCGCCAAGGGCCAATCCTCACGCTCCATCGCGTCGCGAACGCCAGGAACAAGAACCGCCGAGTAACCAGTATACACGCCCGGAGCAAAGAAGACGTGGTGAAACCAGTTGCGGCCGGGCAACCCTTCTGGAATTAGAAAGTTTCGCTCGACTTCGATGAGCGAGCGATTCAGTTTTTCAGGCTCGCGCAACTCGCTCTCTCCCTTCTCTCGGCGCTCCAGCGCCTGGTTCAGGCGAGCTGCCGTCTCGGTGAACTGCTTCGCCGCCCTTAAGGCCTCGTCCGTTGGGAGCTGGCTCTCCTTATGGCCCCTCTGAAGCTCCGCCTGGAGCCCGCGGATGTAAGATTGGATGGCATTCCCATATTCCTCGTAGTCGAGCGGCAACACGTCTGCATCGGCCAGGCGCATGGCGAGCGTTCCGAGGATTTGGGATGTGGCCACGGAATAGCGGAAATCCGGGTCGCCAAAACTGGTCATCCAGTTGAAGTTGTCGAATTCCGAATGATAGACACCGAAGGAACCTTCGAAGCCGAAATTGAGGGAGGCGATTCCGAGGTGCTCGAGGAACGGCGTGTAGTCAGAGCCGCTGCCTAGCTCCCGCACGGTGGCATTCGGCAGATCAACCAGTTGAGTGTGGGGGACGGCGTCCGCTCCCTCCGAGGTCTCTTTCTTCGTGCCGCCGCTCTCTTCAGACCAAACGGCGACCAGCGGGCGGCCGGAGCCGGGATCCGTTACGCCCGTTGAGACTTCGCGCAGCAGCCGGCTCAAGGAGGGGACGGCCGCAGCGTTAAAGTGCGGGCCCGAAACGCCGATATCCACATTGATGTAAGCCACGGCGTTACCGGCAAGCTCCGCTGCATGCTCCTCCGCCCATTCGGTTGAGCCGATCAAGCCAAACTCTTCCGCGTCCCAGCTCGCAAGAATAATCGTTCGCTTCGGGCGCCAGCCCTTCGCGAGCAACTGCCCGAACCCACGCGCCACCGCCAGAAGCGGCGCTGTGCCGCTGGCAGGGTCGGCGGCGCCATATGACCAGGCGTCGCGGTGGTTCCCGACCACGACCCATTCCTCCGGGTGCTTGGCGCCCGGAATGCGCGCCATGACGTCCCATATAGGCCGCACGTGAAAATCCATGGAAAGCTTCAGGTGAACCTTCGAAGGGCCGGGCCCGAATCGGTAATTGAGGGGCATGGCGCCCTGCCAGTCTGATGGGGCGACAGGGCCTTCGAGATTTTCCAGAATTGGCGCGGCGTCTTCGTAGGAGAGTGGCGTGGTCGGGATGTGCGGCACGCGAGCCTTCGCCATCGGAAGCCGATGGGCGTCTTTGGTGGCGGCAACCCCAGGCGTCAGAGGGTCGCCGGGAGAGTCGCTGAGCGAAAGGATTGACCCGCGCTGCACGGCGGTGGGTGGCCGCCATGGACCGCGGGGGAAAACCTCCCCAAGGCGATAGCCGTCGTCCGCCGGATCGGAATACAACAGGAGAGCTGCGGCCCCGCGCTCCTCGGCAACGCTGGCCTTGACGCCACGAAAGCATCGGCCATACCGGACGAGCACGATCTTCCCCGCCACGTCAATTCCGTCACTCTTCAACCGTTCGTAGTCCTCGGGCATTCCGTAGTTGGCGTAAACCACGTCAGCCGTGACGTCTCCCGAGGGAGAATAGGCATTGTAGGGCAGAAGGTCTTGAAGATCGGCCGAATCCCGGCGGCGATTGAGGGCCTCAGGCGTGGGCCCGCGGCGATGCCTCGGGGCGACCAGGTCCACTTTGACTTGGCGGGGATAAGCGAGCAACACATTGTAGGTGACGATTTCGGCGTCAAGCCCCGCGCCGCGAAACTGTTTGAGAACGTATTGCGCGGTGCGGAAATCTGCGGGTGTTCCGGCCATGTGCGGTTCCTGAGCTAGAACGCGCAGGTCTTCGCGAGCCCGTTCGGGAGTCGGCGCCCGGCGGAATTGGGCTTCGAATTCTTCCTCGCGCCCCGCCTCTTCCGGAAAGAAACCCCGCAGCGGCGCGCCTGGGCGCGCGGCAAGGGCGCTTAAGCCGAGAAGCAGAAGTGAGGCCGTGGCGACGCGACGCATCTGTCCCTCTGCCAATCCGTTTCGAAGGGCTGCTTGGCGCGGAAGGGCACGGTTTCAACCGTGCCCTTCCCTGCCTCCGTGGCCCGTTCGTAATTTATCTGGGCTAAATTATACCTGTGAAAACGTCTGAACCAAGGTCGACGGCCCGCGGCCGCGCGGCAGGACTTTTGCGGCAATCGCCCGGCGAACTTTTGCCGCTGCCGGCAGCTCATGAAGCGCCCACGCGGGCACGGGGAGCGCCAAGTTATTCCTTGACCTGAATCCGCTTGAGCGGGGTAGCGCCCTCGCTCTTGAGCCACACGATTGCCTCGTCCAAACAGACGCGCATGGCTTCGAGGACCTCGACGGCCGCATTCCGCAGATGCTCCGCCGAGCGCGGCAATCGCCGCGGAGGCCGGCGAAGCAATGGGCGAAGCTCCTTAAAAAGCCAGGCGGCAAGCGACGGCAATTGCGGTCGGCTATTTCTCGGTCGGTTCCGGGGCTTCGCGCCCCTTTTGCGCTTGGGCATATGCGCCTCCTCCCAGTTCAATAATGAGTTCACCGTTTTTCACGCGCGCTCCGAGCGGCTCGCATCGCATCATCCGCTGAGGCAAAGAGATATGCCGCTTGAAGGACCCGAGCCGGACGATCAAATCCTCGTCCTTCTTATACAGGTCCACGTCGCGGCTGCTCACGAACGGCAGGCGCAGACGGATTTCGTAACGGTCATTCACCTTGCGAAAGCGGTACGGAGCTTCGTGGAAGTATTGTTTGGCCGGGTCGCGCGACCCGAAGAGCACCTTGGCCAGTTTGTTCAACCGTTCGACCCCCAGGACCTCGTCCTGGAAATACGGCACCCGCCATACAGGGACGGGCGCGAAAAACTCCTCGATGGACTCGATCCAGCGCTGCTGCGTCTCTTTCCAAGCGCTGAAATATCCCCCTCCGGCCTCTTCGGGAAAAATCCGGTTGACGATGACCGCGTCCACGGTCAGGCCGTAGAGACAAAAATAAGTGAAGGCCCGCTGCGTTTCCTTGAGCACCACTTTCTCCGGGTTCGTGACCAGGCGCACCGTCGTTACTTTGGCGTCGGCAAGCAGCTTGTCAATTCCTGAGAGTTTCTGGTGCAAGTCCTCGATGTTTTTGAAGTAGTCTTCCTGCGGCAGCGGGACGGACGTAATGGTGTTGAGCATTGGCCGCACCAAGCGCGCCACACGCCGCTCGAGTTTGAAGACCTTCGACATGTACCACTCGAGCGTGGTCGGGATGCTGACGAAGCGGAGCGACTCTCCGGTGGGCGCGCAGTCGAGCAGCATCACGTCGAACTTCTTATCGCGGATGTATTCATTGACGTAAAGAAGCGAGCTTACTTCTTCCATCCCCGGAAAGATGGCGAGTTCCTCCGCCAAAGTCTTCTCGAGCCCCGAGACGTTGAGCAGAGCCGAGACATAAGCATAAACGGAATCCCAATGGCGGGTGATCTCCTCCTGCACGTCCACTTCCTGAATCCAGAGGTTCTTCGAGACCGGGACCAGCCGCCCCGCTTCGTGGTCGAGCAGGCGCTTTTCGAGGTCGAAGGAATCGGAGAGTGAATGCGCCGGGTCCACGGACATGACCAGCGTCCGATAGCCTCGCCGCGCCAGGTCAAGGCCCGTCGCGGCGGAAATGCTGGTCTTTCCCACTCCGCCTTTTCCCGAATAAAGGATGATCCGCATGAGTATCTCTTTGTGCCTTCTGCCTTCTTCCTTCTGCTTTCTGCTTTCTGCCTTCTGCCCGCCGCATTCCCCGTGCTCAGGTATTTTAGATGCTGTGAGCGCTGTTTCGCTTAAAATTTAACGGCCATGCGCTGGATCTTTCTCACTGGCAAGGATTGGTCAACCCGAGCGCTCCTGCGAGCCGAGCTGCGTGAAGATGGAGTACACGTAGACGCCCTCGAGGATTCGATAGAAGTGGGATTGGTGGTGGAAGCGGCCGGCTTACTCCCCTCACTTATCGTCGCCGACCTTTCCTCAAGTGATGATCCGGAAGCAGAGACTTATGAGCTCGCAACGCTCGCGTGGGCCGTCCCCATCTGGATCATCGCTGGAAGCACTATGACTCTGCCCAAGAATCTCATGGGGGGCGAATTCGAGAAGATTCTGTTCAAGCCGCTCGACGCCGGCGAACTGGTCAAGCAGATCAACCAGCGCTTGGATAAAGTTTAGCCGTGGCCCTGTTGGCCCTTGTAGCACAAGGCTCGCTTTCCAGCCTTGCGGCCTTCCAAGAGGAACCGCGACGCGGCGCTCGACCGGCGACTTCGGGTTGCGATAAT
>QHZO01000113.1:0-3528 GCA_003224695.1 Acidobacteriota bacterium | reverse complement strand
AAACAGCCCCGAAAGATAGAATTCTTTTTGCCATCGAAATGCTCCCGGATGAGGATTAGAGGGCAAGATAGGCAGCCTTTTCAAGTATTTCAAGCGAAATCGTCGGCAACTTCGCCGGTCGAAAACTGGCGATTCTTCATGGCGGGGGTTAGAATAATTCAGTGCCGGAGCTAAGCCGCTTCTTTGGCATCATCATTCGCATGTTCGCGGAGGTGGGCGGACAACACCATGTCCCGCACTTTCACGCTTATTATCAGGAAGAGGTGGCCATCTTCAGCGTCGATCCTGTGGAAATAATTGCCGGCTCCTTGCCGAGGAGGCAGATGCGCTTGGTTGAAGCCTGGGCTGAATTGCATCAAAAAGAGTTGATGACGGATTGGGAAGCTTTACAGCAAGGAAAGGCTCCGCGGCCGATTGAGCCCCTGCAATAACCCTATGATCCATCCAATCTATCGCGTGGTTGGCCTCGAAATCGTCGCGCCCTATACGCTCCGGGTTCGCTTCGACGATGGGACGGCGCAGACTATCAACTTTCAGCCGACTCTCGCGGGGGAAATTTATGCGCCCCTCAACGACCTGAAGCTGTTCAATCAAGTCCGCATTGATGCTGAGGTGCACACATTGGTTTGGCCCAACGGCGCTGACTTTGACCCGGCAACGCTGCACGATTGGCCTCTCCATCAGCAAGCACTCATTGACCGCGCCAAGCGCTGGCAGGCCATCCAGGTCTGACGAATCTGGGCCCGGAAGGTCAAGCGGCCATCGGCGGCCCCGTCATCGCTTTCACGCTGTGGGGCCTCCCGGTCTTCCCTGAACCACAAGCTCACGAGACAGAATTTTCCAGTGACGACCAGGCACCCTCCCCTAGAGCCTGATTTCGACGGGTGTACCAACGGGCACCATTTTCCAGATTTCTTCGATCTGCGAATTCGACACCGCGATACAGCCGTCCGTCCAGTCGATACGATGCTGAACGGGACCTAACCAACCAAACCACCAGGGGATACCATGAATCTCAATCGCACTGCCCGGATTCACCCCCAGCTTCCGAGCTCTTTCAAGGTCGGAGGCATTGGGATAATTAAGGTGGAGTGCCTTGTAAAACCTGCTCTCTGAAATCTTCGAATCGACCACGTACAAACCCTCGGGCGTTTTATGATCGCCCTCCACGAGTTTTCGCCCCCCGGACCTGCCAAGCGCCACCTTGTATTCTTTGAGCGTATGCCCGTCGCGAATCAGGTCCATCCGGTGCTCACTTTTGATAATTACGATTCGGTCGGCCTGAAGGCCCCGTTTCGAATCCGACGCTGTGCAACCAAGTTGACCCAGGAAACCAGCGGAGAGGATGGCCACGGCCAGGCAAAACCGAGAAATGGAGGGCACCTTGCGCTCCATACGGTTATAACGTTATGGTGTGCAAACTAATCTCTTGGGGATGGTATGTCTCTAAAATTTGACGATTGTTCTTCTCTTCGGCAATCAACTCGATCACTTCCCTAATATTTCGCAGCGCCTCGTCCACGGTCTTCCCCTGGCTATAGCAACCCTCGAAGAGAGGACATTCGACCACGTAGAAACCGTCCTCGTCTTTTTCGACGAACACAGGAACCTGCGTGCCGCGGTGTTTAGTTTTGGCGGGCGTGATTGGCCTCCCCATATTTCGATCTTAGGGCATCATTCAGGAAAAATCAAAGACTCGCGCCGAATGGATCACCGGATTTTGCCAGCCGGGAGCCGCCTCTGCCGGCAAGAGGCTTTGCCAAGAGCATGCTTAGAACGCCAAATAAACCGGATTTTCAAGGATGCCGCGTAGCGTCTTGAGGAACCCGGCCCCCGTGGCGCCGTCCGCGACCCGGTAATCACAGGATTACCGCAATTCGATAATGCGCTCACCAGCGTCCAGAGTAGCTTCAATGCCCGGCCAAAGGTGTTCGAACTGCCGGAGCAAGACGGCGGTCCGACAATTTCCCATCCGAACCCATATGAAGCACGCCTTCTCTCCTTGGCGCGCGAGGTATAGAAAGTCCTCGTCCTTGCTGATGACGACGCGCTCCTGGTTACACGCGAGTTTCCAAACCTCGGCGTCACGAGCTTCCGCCAGACCCAGCTCCGACACGTGCAAACGGTCGTAGCCCCGCGAGGCGATCCATCGGGAAAGCGCCATCGGAAGCTGGTTATCAACCAGAAACTTCACGGATTAGTGAGCACCACGTGGTCGGTCTGGCGGGCGGCATATTCGATGGCCGCAAGGATATCTTCGCTTTCCAGTGACGTATAGTCGCGAAGGATTTCCTCGTGGGAGGCACCGGCGGCCAGCAGATCCAAGACGTCGGAAACCCGAATGCGAAGGCCGCGAATGCAAGGCCGGCCGCCGCATTTTCCCCCTTCGACCGTGATTCTTTTCAGACGCTCAGAACCCATTCTGGTCAAAGTCTATTCCGGCTGGAAAGCAATATCAAGGAACAAATATGGTTCTATAAATTCCCCGAATTTCTCAGTTCGGGCGTCAATCAGAACGCCAGGAAAACGGGATTCTCAAGAATTTGGCGGAGGGTTTGGAGGAACTTGGCCCCGGTGGCGCCGTCCACGACGCGGTGGTCGGAGGAGAGTGTCATGCGGCAGCGCGTGCCGACCTCAACGCGGCCGTCCGCGACGACGGGCTTTTCGACCACGGCGCCCACCGCGAGGATGGCCCCTTCGGGCGGGTTGATAACTGCGGAAAATTCATCAATCCCCATCATGCCCAGATTCGAGACGCTGAACGTGCTGCCGGTGTACTCCTCAGGCTTCAGCTTGCGGGCGCGCGCGCGGGCGCCCAAATCCTTTGCCTCGGCCGAAATCTGCTCGAGCGTCTTCCGATCGCAATCGCGAATGACGGGGGTGATCAGCCCGCCCTCCGCAGCCACCGCCATGCCGATGTGGACGCGATTGTGGTAACGGATGGAGTCGCCGAGGAACGAGGCGTTGACCTCCGGATGCTGCCGCAGCGCCGCCGCGACGGCTTTCAAGACGATGTCGTTATAAGTCAGCTTCAATTCCGGCTTCAGGAGGTTCGCCGACTCGCGCAGCTCCTTGGCGCGGCGCATGTCCACTTCGATGGTGAGATAAAAATGCGGGACAGGCCCAAGACTCTGGGAAAGTCGCTGGGCGATGGTCTTGCGCATCATCGAAAGCGGCTCGTCGCGGTATTCGGGACCTGCGAGCGGAGGGAGCGGAGCCGAGGCGGTCGCCGAGGTGACCGAGAGCGGCCGGGGTAGAGCCACAGATGGCGCGCGGCTCAAAGCGGGCGGGGCTGTGGAAACGCCTTCGACATCTCGGCGCACGACGCGCCCGCCGGGACCGCTTCCTTCCAGGCGCGAGATATCGAGGCCGACGTCTTTCGCCATGCGACGCGCGAGCGGCGATGCCATGATTCTTCCGCTCGGCAGCTCAGCCCCTCCCGGTGGCGCCGCGGAGACCGAGGCACCTGTTGTAGCGGCGCTCTCTCCGGTTTCTGGAGTCCGATGGACTCCACCGGAGTCCAGAAAT
>QHZO01000002.1:9628-10048 GCA_003224695.1 Acidobacteriota bacterium | reverse complement strand
GATCCAGTTGGCGTTAACCTGGTGCGTGGCATCGAAATCCGAGACTGCCCGCATTTGCTTGTGCGACCAGGAGTTGATGATCTCGCCGCCCAGGCCGCCATGCGGCCCTATGCGCTCGGCATCCGACATCAGGTCAATGGACTTCGACCAGGTGTAATTCAGGTCGAATTGGAGCCCGCGCCCCATGCGCTTGGTGGCCGTAACCTGGAGCGCATGGTAGTTGGCGTTAGCGATTGAGCGCCAAGCGTAGAGGGACGAGTACTGATCGTTGAAAAAGGTGTTTAGGCCGGTCGCCGGAGTCGCTGGAAAGCCGAACAAGTCCAAAACGAAAAGCGCCGTCGTTTCATTAGCCAAGAACCCGTCAAAAGGGTCACCGAACAGGTCATAGGCAGCCTGTGTTGAGTTAGAGTACCCGGAGAT
>QHZO01000002.1:0-9507 GCA_003224695.1 Acidobacteriota bacterium | reverse complement strand
ATTGAGCGGCATCGCTAAGTCGTCTTGCGCGAGCAGCCGGTGAGACAGGTGACCGACATATGCCGTCTCGATGCTAAAATTATGCGCCAACTCGCGCGTCACCGAAAAGTCGAGCATATAGGAATAGGGGGGCTTTACGGCATTGTCGATCCCCCAGGCGATGGCGAATCCGCCGGTATCCAGCGTGGTCGGCGGTGTCTGAGGGAACCCGCCCGGAGGGCCGGGGATAAAGATCGTCCCTCCGCCGACCCCAGGTGCTGCACACCCTGTTGTGGGGATGACATTCATGCTGGTTAGCCGCGCCGCGCAGTCTGAGGTCTGGATGCCCGCCGGGTTGGTCAGCGTCGTGGCCATGCCGAAAGAACCGCTCTGGTCGAAGCTGTTCAGCAACCCCAGGCCGAAGTGGTCGTACACCATCCCGAAGCCGGCGCGGATCGAAGTCTTGTCCCCGTCCCCGAAGAGGGTTCTCAACCATCCCGATTTCGGCCGCGGCGCCCAGGCGAACGACAGCCGGGGCGCAAAGGTGTGGTAGTCGGGATAAAGGCCTGGGGCGTGATTGGCTGGCCCGGTTCATGTTGATGCCGCGCTGGAGAAACCAGTTGGTCATATTGACGTTTGGCGCGACCTGCAAACCGTTGGTTTCCCACGGAGCCGTGGCGTGCTCGAACCGCACGCCGTAGGTGAGTGTGAAGTTCGGCCGAAGGCGGAAGGCATCCTGCGCGTAAAGTTCGTACTCATGAGCCCCGAAGTGGCGGCCGATCGGCGCCCCCTGGGCCAGAGTATTTCCCTGACGGTCGTAGTTATACGTAGCGTCGTCTTCCGTCACCATGCCGAGCATGGCGACGAGAGGGAAATCGTAAGAGTTGCCAAAATTCGGGTCGACCGCAGGAAACGGGCTATAAGCACAATCGGTGCATCCAGGGTCGAACGGCACGTTGTCATTCGCGAAGCCAGCGCTGGCCGTCCAGTCGGCATTCGTAGCGCCGTCGCTGAACGAATTCTCAAGACTCAGCCGCGGGCTGGAAATGAATCGGAAGTTTCCTCCGAATGACAAGGCGTGCTTGCCCTTCACCCAAGAGAGGTCGTCCACGAAGTTATGGACCGGCAGAATGAACTGGTGCGAGCGCGTGATGCCCTGGTCCATGTTTCGGAAAAAAATCCAAGGCTGGGTCGAGTTTCCCAGCACCGCGTGGCTTTGGCGAGTGAACCCATAACGAAAATTATTCACGACCGTGGAGGCGAGGGTGCTCGTGTAGCCGACAACAAAGATCTTCGAATAGTCCTCGTTGGTTTCCTCGGCAAGCCCGCCAGGAAGGAATGGAACACCCTTCTCAAGATCGTAAGGCTGCATTTGCAGCTTCGCGAAAAGGCGGTGATTGCCGCTTCCAGTGAGGTTGTAATCAATCCGCCCGATATAGGTATCGAACCGCTTTGCGTCGAGTGCGGCGAATCGGTACCCGGAAAAGTTCAGGCTGTCCCCCACGGATTTGTCATTCGCCGCAGGGTATTGCGTAAAATAATTGAGCACTGCGGGATTAGGCCCGCCCGACGCCCCCAAGGGATCCATGGTCTGTATCTGCGCCGGCGTCAGGACCATCACGTGGTCAATCCCATTGACGGTGGTGCACTGGGCCGGATAGGAACCGTCCGAAAGCTGCGCGCAAACATAGCTGATGTTGCCCGCCCTCAGCGAAGGCGTGGGAATTGTTCGCACGGCGCTTTCTTTCCGGTTGAAGCGCTCGAAATCGCCGTTGACAAAGAAAAAGGCGCGGTCGCGCTTGACCGGCCCGCCAAGCGAGCCGCCGAAGTTGTTCCAAACCAGTCCCAGGGGCTTATTCTGGTCGCCGCTGTCGAGCTGGGCGCGCTTGAGGAACCAGTCGTTGGCGCTCGTGGCGGACGTGCGGTTGTATTCGTAGACGCTGCCGTGCCAGTTGTTCGTTCCACTTTTCGTGGCGATCGAAATCTGCGCCCCCGAGGAGCGGCCTTCGTCGGCATTGTAGTTGGTCGTCGTGACCCGGAATTCTTCCATGGCGTCGGGGTTCAGGCGGACGACGGAGGCAAAAGCGTAGCCGTTCATTTGGTCGTTGGCGTCAACACCGTCTATCATGATATTGCTCTGGTCGCTGTGCGCGCCGTTGACGGCCCCGCTCCGCGTATCAATGCTCAGGTAGCCGGGGTCCTGCATGTTTTCCGTATTTCCCAAATAAACGACGCCCGGCTCGAGGGCATAAAGCCCCGCCACGTCGCGGCCGAACAAAGGCAACTGCTGGACCTGGTGCGCGCTAATCGCTTGGCCCACCGAAGCGTCGCTGGTATTGAGCAGCGGGGCCTGCGCCGTGACTTCGACAACCTGCGTTGAAGCGCCCACCTGGAGCGTCACGTTCGCGCTGGCCGGCTGGCTTATCAACAGCTCGACGCTTTCGCGGACGTATTTCTTGAAGCCTGCCGCTTCGACTTCGAGCTTATAAGTGCCCGGCGGGACCAGATTGAGCTGGTAAACCCCGTCCGGACCTGTCGTGGCCGTGCGCAAGAGGCCCGTCGCCGTCTCCGAGATGGTCACCTTGGCGCCGGGGATCACCGCGCCGTTTGGGTCCAGCACGCTTCCCCTCAGGTTCGTGGACGCCTGGCCGAACGCGGGGGTCGAGGCAAAAACCGTCAACAGGAAAAATGCGGCTATATCGCGAAGCATGGCATTTCGCATCCCTCTGCCTCCGTTAGAATTGGTGGCCGCTTCGATTAGACCGGCGGGCTGACTTCCCTGGCATCCGACGGAAAGAGTAACCTTGCCAACTTCAAGTAAAGGAGCGCGCTTGGAACAGCTTGACGCGCCTCAACACAATGTTTACTGCCCCAACAAGCGATTCTTTACCACACCAAAACTTTGAAGTCAACTGCCAAACCTTTTCTTTTCTTCCCCATCCTTTCGCAGAGTTACGAAACCTCAAACGAAAGCTGCTTCTTGCCAGCCAGGAGTTGCGTGGGCAGGACGACGCGGTCGTGAAGGAGTTGGCCGACTGTAGTGCCCGCGAGCGGCCGGCGGTCCGGCGGATGGATGTGTACAACCAACTCGGCGCCGAACTGACCTTCCCAGCTAACGGTGACCCGCCAGCCCGGATCAAGCCAAATGGAAAAGGGGACAACACGCGCGCTGTCCCCTTTTCTAAAGGTGAATCTTTTTTGAACCATGGGCACCAAGGCTTAAGAGCAGGTCCAGCCCTCAACCCGACCCTCACGGCTCCGAACCAGATTCCCTCGTGGACCCAGCCGGGTCAGAAATAAATCTTCGCCGCCAGCTGCACTATCCGAGGGTTGAGCGCATTGGATACACGGCCGAAGTTACCGGAGTTGATGTTGGTGCTCAGACCGTTCGGGCTGAACTGCGTATGGTTCCATAGGTTGAAGAACTCAAAGCGCAGTTCGAGCCGAGTCCGCTCGGTTAGAGGGGTATCTTTGTAGAAGCCCCAGTCAAAATTCGCGATTCCAGGTCCTCTCAAAGGGTCGCGAGCTGCATTGCCGATCGTTCCGATCGTTTCGCGAGCGAAGGTGTTCGGATCAAACCAATAGTGATTACGAGTGGTCGTTCCGCCCTTCGTTGCGTTGATCAATTGGCTGGTTCGCGGATCAACGTAATGAGCGGACGCGATCACGTTCGGAACATCCCAGCACGCCGAGAAAATATTCTCCGTGCAGGTAAGAGAACGGAAGGCCGCGTCCACCACGTCGAGCGGGAAGCCGGTCTGGTAGGTGGTGATCCCGTTCATCCGCCAACCCTCGAAGAAGCGCTTGGCGGCCCAGTTGTTGAAATGACGGACGGCGGGAATATCATAGCTGTAATTGATCACAAACCGGTGCGTCGCATCGTAAACCGACGGCCCGTAATCAGCCGCGGTTTGATTGAAGGGATTGGTGGCGCGAAGGCTGCCGAACCCGCCAAATCCCCCGCCTCCAAACGCCGAATCTTCAAATCCTGACCCATCGTCCATGGCTTTGGAGTAGGTGTACGCCACGAAGAATTGCAGGCCCCGCGAAACTCGTTTGTCAAGCTTGGCCTGCAATGAATTGTAATTGGAAGTGCCAGTGGTCTGATTATTTGCGATGCCCGCCAGAACATTTCCCGGATACGGAAAGTTATTCGGGAAGGAGACATTCTGGTCCACGCGGCCCGCGACGCAGGACGGATCCGCCGCGCACCCCGCGGCATTGATGCCGGGATTCAACTCCCGAACGATCACGAGATGACGCGCGAGAGAGCCGACGTAGGCGAGTGATAAGGTTGTCGTCCCGCCCAATTGCCGCTCAATGCTCAGGTTGAAGTTCTGGGCATACGGGACGGAGGTGTGAGGGTCCATCACCATCAGAAAATTAATCGGCTCGAATTGGGCGAAGCCGGTACTCGAAGGGGGGTTGGTCGCCGCGGGGAACTTGTTCGCTTCGGAGCCGTTGCCGGCGATATCCACAAAAGGCGTCGCAAAGGCCGGGCTCAGCCCCGCGATGTCGGCAGCACCGCCAGAGGCCACTGAATACGGCGGGTCGCCTAGGAATTGCAGGGATTGCTCCTCCAAGGACCGATTGAAGTAAATACCATAGCCTCCGCGGATCGCCCAGGGGCTGGCGCTGCTTGGACTCCATGCGAATCCGAAGCGGGGTCCGAAGTGGCCATACTTGGTCGTTCCGCCGGCGTGAACGCCCGGGTCACCCTGAAATAAATATCCCGGCGGGGCGTTAGGAAACACCGTGGATTGCTGGCCCGGCCGGAAGGCGATCATGGCGTGATTGGCATGATAGATGTCCACGAGCGGCGTATCCACCGACCATCCGGTTCCAAAGGTCAGCGTCAGGTTCGGCCGCAGGCGAAACTGGTCCTGGAAATATGTGTAGTATTCCTGAGCCCGGGCGTTAATGATATCGCCGCCGCCTTGGGCATAGGAGTCCGGAATACCGAGCAGAAAATCCGCTCCCCCGTCCCCAGTCGTATATAGGCCCGACCCTCCAAAGTTGAAAGTTCCGTTAATGTTGCCAAAAAAAGGGTTGTAAACTTGAAAGCGCCGCATATCAAAGCCGAGCTTGATCGTATGGCGCCCCACAATCTTCGTCAGGTTATCGTCCACCTGATAGGTCTGATCAATGCGGGGTTGAGGGCCATTGCTCGAAAATCCCAGATCAAAAGCCGGTCCTGCAGTGCTGATAACGCTGATGCGAGGCCAGCTTGAGGCCTCCGGGTGCTGCGTATTGATGCCTGTAAAACCGACGGATTGCGGGTTCAGAATGTTCACCGGCTGGACCGCCACAAAATTCAATCGGGTGTACCCAAATCGCGCCTCGTTCAGCATGGTGGGCCCAAACGTGTGATTCCAGGTCAACACGTATTCCTGAATATGGCGCTGAGACGTCTGGGGAAATCCGGGCAGCGTCGAGCCGGTGAAGGGTAGCGTGTCTAGCGTGGGGCGGATCTCCCAAAACCAATAACCCCAGATCGCGTCTTTGGAACTAAAGTTGTGGTCAATCCTGCTGATATATTGGTCTCCCTTGCCCGTGGTGATGGGGTTGAATTGGAAGTCTGTTCCGTTCGTCGGCAACGGAATGTATTTCTGCAAGAGCGTCGCCGAAATGCTGTTGAAATCCGAAACCGGAATATTCCCGGTCGGAAAGATTGTTGAGTACGGTGTTCCTGCTGGGTAGACTGTCCCGTTTTCGCCGGTCAGAGGAAATGGCGATGGAGTGGTTGAAGTGGCGATGTCGGGGAACGACCCGTTGCGCTCGTCAGGACTAAACACGGATACGCTTGGGGACTGGAGATTGCGGTTTCGTGTGCCCTGATACGAGAAAAAAAAGAATGTGTGTTCCTTCCATACAGGCCCTCCGACCGTCCCTCCGAACTGGTGCTGGTGGAAGACGGCAGGACTTTGCTGAAAGAAGTTGCGGGAGTTCAGGCCCGTGTCGCGGAAAAACTCGAAGCCGCTGCCATGGAAACTGTTGGTCCCGGCCTTCGTCACCGCGTTCATGATCGCACCGGAATTCCGTCCGTATTCAGGATTGATGGTGTTCGTGACCAGGTGGAACTCCGCGATGGCGTCGGGGCTGGGAATCACCAGCGGGGTGTTCAAAGGTAGGTCGTTCGTGTCCACCCCGTTGACGAGAAAATTGTTTTGGTCGGTCTGGCTGCCGTTGGTCGCGTAGTTGCCGCGCCCATCGGAAGCCGCCACGACGCCAGGCAGTGTTTGCTGAAGTTGAGTCCAGTTGCGGCCGTTCAAGGGCAAATCAACAATCTGATTCGCCGAAACGGAAGTGCCAAGCTCAATACTGGTCCTCTCGATCTGATTGGGAGTCGCTTCGACCGTCACCTCCTGGGTAATCTGCCCGAGTTCCATCTGAATGTCTTGGACGAAGATCTGCGTGACCGTGAGGCGTATGTGCCGGGCCGCAAAAATTTTGAAGCCGCTCTTCTCGCACTTGAGGTCATAGGTGGAAGGCGCGGGAAGCTGCAGGAACTCATAGCTGCCGTCGGTCCCGGAGGTCGTCGCGGACGACACCCCGGTGCCAGTGTTGGTTGCAGTCAATGTGGCGCCGGCAATCACCGCGCCCGAGGGATCCGTCACCGTGCCGCGGATCTTGGCGTTAACGTCAACGGCTTGGGTTTTCATCGGCGCGGCGAGCACGAGCAATAGGCCTAGAACGGCACAACTTCCAAATGGTACCAGTTTTTTCACAGAACTCCTCCTCGCGGAAATAATTACGCCCGCGCCAACCCGCACCCGCGCAGACATAGACCTGAAAAGGTCCTGTCCAATCGGCTGAGTAAAGCCACGCCCTTGCACCCGACGCAAGTAAAGGCAATTCTTGAGATTGCCCGCCAAACCAGCTTGTAGGCTAGCTATTTGTGGATATCTTGTCAAGAGGAAATGCGGAATTAATTCGCAGGGTTACAGACATTCAGGCTACATCAAAGGTAACATCCTTCTTCCCGGCAAAGAGATTTCCGGCAAGAAAAACTCGGTCTTTGCCTAGCTCGCCTAGCGTCGTCGTCGCGAGCCGCCGGCGGTCCGGCGGATGGATGTGTACAACCAAGTCGGCGCCGAACTGACCTTCCCAGCTAACACTGACCTGCCAGGCCGGGCGCCCCGCTGGCCCGGCTTTGCCCACCGTCTCCCAGCTCAGATGGCCAAAGCGCGTCGGGCATTTTTCCACACGGATTCGCTCGCCGGCTTCGAACCAGTGTTGCGGCGCGGCCTTCTGCAAGTGCACCACCGCGCGGTCGTGCTCCTCGTAACAGAGCAGCCAGCGCAAGCCCATCGCGGGCTGGAGCTCGCTGTTCACCACCGCTGACCAGGCGTACGGGCTGCCTTCCCCCGGAAAATTTCCCGGCAGCAGCGCGTCTTCGGGTGCGTAGCGGCTGCCCGAATCCATGGCAAAACATAGCAGGCCGTAGAGGGTCAGAAGAAAGGGACGATAATCGTCTTGGCGGATTCGGCCCGCGAGCGTTCCGTGCTCCATGAAATTCGACGTCCGAGGATAATCCCCATCGAGGCCCATGCCGAGAATTTGAAGTCCCGCCAGCTCGCGGTGGCGGAAGTGGCCCGCGTCGAGCTCCGCGTCCCCCCAGTCGGCCGTCAACCAGTCCATCATGTAGCGATGGTTTTCGTAACTCGAGAGCTCGGTCGGCTTCCGCTTCGTATCGAGGGCTGTAAACGGGGTGATGCGGGCGGTCTTCATTTCCGGGCTCATATCGGCCAGCGTCTTGGCGAGTGACCGTTCGATGTCCACGCGCATTTCGGCGGCGAGCGCGGTCACTTCGTCGCTCTTGCGGCGCATGGCTTCGGCCTGGAAATCCTCCGCAACCCGCGCCAGGCACCGCGCGTGCTCCTTCAGTCCGCGCCAGATCCACACGGCGTTTTGATAGTAATAAGGGTGCGACTCCGGGAAATCGTTTGCCGGGTCGCCATTGTCGGCTTCGGGCGAACCCCAGACGAGGCCGTGGCGAGCGTCGTCAGCGGGAAACTTCTGCTTCGACCAACGGTATCGCCGCACGACCAACTCCATCATCCGCTCGAGCACGGTCAAGCGCCGCTCCAAGGCTTCGCGGTCGCGCGTGGTATCGTAGGCGCGCGCGGAATTCGCCAAGAACACGCCCACGTTGAGCGGCGCCTCAACTTGATCCTGCGTGTTGTAGGTAAAATTTCCGTCCGGAAGAATGTAATGCTCGAGGTAATACTCGAAATAGGGTTCGACTTCTTCCGCCAAGTTCCAGAGTTGGTGCGCCCACACAAACTCATAGTGGGCCACGGGGAACAGGGCGTGGCTGCGCTCCGGGATTTTTGTGTAGGCGCCTTCGCCGATCTGGTACGTCGGCTCGAGGCCGCGGTAGCTCGTGCGCGCCATCACGATGCCCGCGCGCGCGGCGTCGAGCAGCCACTCGTCGGGAATCTCAACGGTCATCTTGCTCTCGAAAAAGTCGTGCCACTTATTCCATAAGCCGGCGAGCACCGAAAAGAAATCTTCCACCGATCCGTTCCAGGTACGCTCCGGTCGCCGGCGGGGACGAGCGCGCCCTTGCCGATTTCGCGCGGCGTCATCGCCCGGATGCGGCCGAGCGGCTTGGCCTCCGCGCCCGGCGGCAGCAGAACCATCACTTCGTAGCCCACTTGAAACCGGGGATTCCAAACGCCGATATCCGCGGCGGGGAGAAAGCCGCCGAGGAGCGTCCGCTTGCTGAATCCTGGAACATATTCATAAAGGTATTCAGAAGGCAGGTAAGCCCGGGGATCGAACTGGCGGCCCGTGAGGTCCGGCGCCCAAAGCGCCGCCGGGTCGCTTGGGAATTCGCGAGATTTCCCGTCCGCCTCGAGCCACAACGATTTCTGCGGGCCCGTTTGGCCGTTCGCGACCAGCGTCCATCCGATGAACTCCGGGCCCAGCGCGGCGACGTTTTCGTAACTCGGGTCTTCTTCGGAATCCAGAATGTAATCCCCGCGGACGTCGGGGCCGGGAATGTAGCGCGCCGTGCGCTCGAGCTTCACTCCGTGGGGCGTGTCGGCGGGTCGCGGGCGGATTTTCGAAAGGTCTCCAATGCGTTTGGGAATGTGCGCAATTTCACCCGTCGCGGTGACGTAAGCGATGGCGCCCTGGTGCGTCACGTGCTTCTCGAACACGGCCGTGGGCGTGCCGTTGAGCCAGGGAATGATCGCCACAAGCTGCCAGCCATGAAGCGATTCCCCAACCGCGAGTCCCTTGGTCACACGCTGATGCGTGGTGAAGACCGACCGGCCCTCAAATCGCTCCACGCGCGGAGAATCTTTCAGAGCCTCGCGCTCGCCCGGCAAATACAGGCTGTATTCGTTCGGAATTCGGCCGGGACGATATCGCCCTTTGGGGAGTGATTGCTTCGCCTCAGTATTGCCACGCGCCCGCGCTGCCGCGGTGGCAGCCACCGGTGCACTGGCCATCGTTTGCAGGAATTTTCGCCTTTTCATGCGCGCCAGCTTATCAGAGCCGCCATACCTTTCAAACCTT
>QHZO01000112.1 GCA_003224695.1 Acidobacteriota bacterium | reverse complement strand
AGCGCGCGGCGAGATCCGACTCTATACTTTTCCCCGTCCGGACAAGCGCCGGCCGGTCGTTGTACTGACACGGGAAAGTTCGATTGCACATTTGTCCGCAGTTACCGTCGCCCCCATCACATCCACGATTCGGGAGGTGCCGTCCGAGGTTCGCTTGAGCGAGTCGGACGGCATGAAAGGCCCATGCGCCATCAATATGCACAACGTGGTCACCGTGCGGAAGCTTCACCTGGGCCGCCGCGTCGCGGCGCTCAGCCCGGAGCGATTGCAGGAAATCTGTGACGCCCTGGGCTTCGCGCTCGGTTGTTTATCTTGAGGAGGGGTGCCGCGGATTCTAGGGCTGACGCCGAAGATAACTGGGCGTCCATCGTGCGCGATCTTTCAGCGCTGCTTTCCGTCAAGCCACAGACGCTGCCACGATCAAGCTAATGGACAAGGACCGCTCTGCTCGTAAGCCAGTGGCATTTGCAAGTGAGGGATGAATTTATGCGTTAGAGTCGAGATGATCCCTGAAATCCATAACTTCACCACGAACCGCTGTAAAGGCAGCTTATGATACGATCTCTACCATGATTCGAGTCGTGCTCCCAACACACCTGCGGACGCTGGCGCACATTGACGGCGAAGTGGAGCTTGAAGTCGAGGGCGAAGTTACGCACACCGCAGTCCTCGACGCGCTCGAGGCCCGCTATCCGGTCCTCGCCGGGACCATCCGCGATCACGTCACGAAAAAGCGCCGGCCGTTCATCAGGTTCTTCGCCTGCGGGGAGGACCTTTCACACGAGCCCGCAGATGCTCCTCTGCCCCACGCCGTCTCGACCGGCGCCGAGCCGTATCTGATTGTCGCCGCCATCGCCGGCGGGTAGGGCCGGTCGAACCTGCCAGAAGGTCTGCTCTTGATTTCCCGTAGGGGCAAGGCCTCGTGCCTGCCCTCCGACACTACAAAGGCCCAGGAGGGCGTGCCCTGGGCGACCACAGGGGTCGCCCCTACTTCGCACGGCTCACGCATCGCGCCTGTGAGCGGCAGCGCCCAAGATGTGGTAAACTACTAAAAGGAATTAGGGCCGTGGGATAGAAAGAACAGACTTTCGACAAGAGGCAACTTTGCCGCGCTCTCTATCATCTTGACTATGGAGTGTGGCAGGAAGGCAAAGCGGGGAATTAAATTTCAGGGAGTTTAAAGACCGTCCGAATGGCAACTACGGAACTTCAGAACGGCGTTAAGCAGGGCGCCCGAACGACCGGTAAGCCTCCCGATCGCGAACCGTTCACGGTCACGTTCGTTGACACATCTTCCACGCTTGGCTCGATTTTCCGCCAGCTTCGCGAGCGGCTGCGCGAGCCTAAAATCACCGTCCCGCGCGAGTATTACCGGGGCGAGGCGCGGCTTCCAGTCACCGAAATGCGCTCGTGGGTTGCCGACCTGCCGACAACCCTCCGCATCGCTTTTGAGGCGCCCCGCGACCCCATTGGAAAATTCAATCGCACGCAGACGCTTCGGCGGGCTGTCCTGGCGCTGGCGATGGGCGCCATCGCGGGCGGCGCGCTGGTTTGGCTCAAGGACGATTCCCTGGCGGTTTGGGGCGCTGCCATCGGCATGATGCTCGGCGAAATTGTGGGCCTGCTGGTCTTCAGAGACCGGCCCTACCCGCCCGACATCTTTCAGGACTATCGCCAGCAAGCCGCTTCCTGGGTCAACTCGGTTTTGGTTCACGGCTTGGTGGTGGCCGCGATGACGATACCTTTTATTTTCTTTCACGAGCCGGTCAAGGCAGCGCCAAGAGTCATCTCGAAGATAATTGATATCGGGCCGGCGCCTATAGAACTTCCTGGGCCGGATAAGAGGACCGGGGGTGGAGGCGGTGGCGGAGACCGCAGCCCGCTCGCCGCTTCGAAAGGCGCAGTGCCGAAATTCTCGAAGACCCCGCTCGCGCCGCCTCAGGCGAATATCGAAATCCCTCACCCGCAGATTCCCGTGCAGCCTAGCCTGCTGGGGCCGCCGGAATTGAAACTGCCGGCAATGGCCAAGGCTTCTGTCTTTGGCGACCCGGGCGGCGTGACTGGTCCGCGGTCAAACGGCCCGGGCACGGGCGGCGGAATCGGGTCCGGCGATGGACAGGGCGTGGGCTCTGGCAAGGGCGGCGGATTTGGGCCAGGTGATGGGGGAGGCTTTGGTGGCGGAGCTTATAGCGTCGGTGGTGGTGTTTCCGCCCCTTCTTGCTATTACCAACCCGAACCCCCTTACTCCGAAGAGGCCCGCAAAGCGAAGTACCAGGGCGTCGTCGTGCTCCTTGCCGTTGTGCAGCCCAATGGAACTATCTCGGACGCGCAGGTCCTTAAGCCTTTGGGCATGGGGCTCGACGAGAAGGCCGAACAAACCGTGAAGACCTGGAAGTGCCATCCGGGCGAGAAAAATGGCACGGCAGTTCCCGTGCGCGTCACCGTCGAAGTGACCTTCCGCCTGTTCTGAACGCTGCTCTTTTCTTTTCCTCGCTTCTATTCCCTTCGACTTGACCCCTCTTACGCAAACACCGCCTGCGTTGCTTTGGCTGAGAAGAGTTTCACGCAGAGGCGCAAAGCCGCGAAGCCCTTTAAGCAACCGCGTCTGTCTTGGCGAGTCTTTGCGCCTTCGCGCCTTTGCGTGAGACTTTGTGTTTTCCGCCACATCCCATGCCGCCTGTTCTGCAGATTCGCGAGTTTGCTGCTAGAATGTCGGAGGGGCGAATCCTTCGAAGGGAGCGCCCATTCTGGGAGGTCGTCTAACGGTAGGACTGCAGACTCTGGATCTGCGTATCGGGGTTCGAATCCCTGCCTCCCAGCCATTGATTCGGACGTGCTTCCTCGAACCCATCGGATTCCAGCTGGGCCTTTTGTTGCGGCTGTGTCGCGGATTGTTGCGGACTGGTCGGCTGGTCGAGCTTGTCCACATACGCCACGTTGGCCCCCGGTATCAGATGCCCGTAGATGTCCACAGTCACCTGGATCGAGCTGTGCCCCATCTGGTCCCGTATATAGGCGAGCGAGGCGCCCGCCTGGATGAGCAAGCTTCCATAGCTGTGACGAAGATCGTGAAAACGGATCCTCCGAAGTCCCGCCCGCGACAGCAGTGGCTTGAAAATCCGCTCGGAGAAGTTGTTCATCTCGATCGGCGTGCCAGCCTCTGAGGGAAACACAAGTTCGTCAGAGATATCAGACTTTCCCTTAGCGAAGGCCTTGACAAGCCTATCATCCCCAAGCTGGAGAAGGACACGTCCAAGCTCCCGGCTTATGTCAACCCGCCGCGGCTTCTTGCTTTTCGGGGTGAGCATTTTGTGCGACCAGCGCCGATCGTATTTCCGCTGCACAACAATGTAACGGTCTGCATCCTCCTCGCTGTCGTCAAATTGAATATCGCCCCACTGTAGGGCTGCAATCTCTCCCTCACGGAGACCTGCTCGAACCGCGGTGAAAATGAGCGCGTAGTCAGCTAAGCTAAGCTCGGTTCTGGCGGCCGCTAACAGCCGCTCGACTTCCTTCGGCTTGAGCGATGTAGCCTCGCGTGTTGCTTTTTCTGATTTCACAAACCGACCAAGCCCCTGGGCAGGATTATTTTCAATCAACTCGTCTTCGGCGGCAGCGTTCATCACAGCGCGAAGCGTGGTTACTGCTAGACGAATTGTGTTCTTGGCAAACTCCCGCACCACGAGTTCCGAAATGAACCGCTTGACGTCCTCCCGTTTGATGTCGTCGAGTCGGGATTCGCCGAATCTGGGCAGGACGTAGAGTCGTAGAAACTGCCCGTAGAACCCTGTGGTGCTGGGTTTGCGCTCGTGCTCAACGTTCTTGAGCCACCCCGTCGCGTACTCGGCCAGAGTCGGCCGCGCGGGCCTCTCTGGTTGAAGGAACGCCATGCCACCGAGCGCAAGCCTGGCCTCAACCTCTCGCTTTACTCGCTCCGCGGCTTGCCGGCTGCCCACAGCAATAGTCTTGCGCTCGCCCTCATGGTCAATGACTATACACCAGGAGGTGTGGCCCCCGGGTTTGCGGACCTGAACGCCCATGCGCCACCGCTTGCAAAGCGTCCCTCCCGATACCATCAAGATCGACGGCATCCAACGGCCTCACCCGATGCCTTCCGAGCCAGGCATCCAGCTCTGATCGCCTCACCAAAAGCTTCCCTCCAACCCGAACGGCTGGCAGCGAGTCGACAGATGCATGGATCCATTCTCTGACAGTCCTTTCGGACACGGCGGCGTATTGAGTTACCTGCCTCAAGCCCAACCATTCGGTCCCGATCTTCTCACTTCCATTTTGTTTCATACGGACTCTCGCCGCACGCTCCGCGATGGCTGGTTAGGCATTCGGTTTTCTTGCTGCACCAGAGCTCGCGGAGCCTCAGAACTTGAGAGATCGAAATTCTCCTGCTCTTGGTACGACGAGCCTCTTTGCAGTTCAAACTGTCGTCTATGCAGTTGTTCCGCGCGCCTTGCGGGCTGGCTTTCATCGGCGTCATGCCTGCATCCTTGCAGTCCACGCAATGACCTCCAAGAACATGATCAATGCTCTAGCGGAAACCCATTAAGGTCTTCCCACTTTAAAGCCAGATGTCAGCATCGGGACAAAAGGGAACCAATTGTGCGCCGTGAAAGGCGCTGATCTTCAGGAGGTGAAAGTCCCGCCCGGGAACTGGTTCGCTCCACCCGGTAGCAATCGGAGCGGCGGCGGAGGTGACGAAGCCGCTGAAGCCTCCGATGGAAAGGGTCGCGGTAGGCGACTCCGCGAGTCTGTAGGCCGAAACCCGAGTGAACGCTGAGCAGGCCAGAAGCTCGCTGCGTGGGAGGCCGGTGGCTGCATCAAGGAACACTATTTAAGTCCGGACCGTCAGTTTGCCGCGCTTATGCAATTCCTCATACACTCGAAAACCCTCGGCATCCCGGGAGCGGTCGATAACGCTGGTCAAACCTACCTGGTCGTAATGGGCCTGCATACTTTTCAACGCCCGGAGCGTATCGTCAAACGTATGCGGTGCGTCACGCCGAACGGTCTCAAGCAAACCTGGCGCGCCAAGGATTAGGCCGGTAGGCTCACCACGATAGTCCTTGATGATCTTGCCGTTCGCGGGCAGGACTATTGAAACTGTTGGCGGTATTGTTGACATAGGGAACCGTCCTGGCGGCAGAGGGTGCGGAACTCGCGTGTCGCGTCGGGACGGTCGCGCAGGTTGAGGTAGGTCAAGGCCAAGCCCAGGCGCGCCTCGGCGAAGTCCGGCTTCAGTTTCAGCGCCTTTTGGTAATGATCGACTGCGTCTTTGAACCGGCCGACGTTTGCCAGGGCCGTTCCGAAGTAATGCTCCAGCCGGGGATCCTGCTGCCCCAGACTTTCAGCGCGGCTCAAGGGGCCCAAGGATTCCTCGTAGCGCTTGCGATCGACCAGCATAATTCCCAGCTCCTGCTGGGCATTCGCGTAGTCGGTATTCTCTTCGACGGCCTTCAGGAAATAGTGATAAGCTTCCTCGTCGTTTTTCTCCGATCGCGCGATTACCCCTAAGGCGTAATAGGCGGCGTAGTTGTGAGGGTTCCGGTGAACGGCGAGATCGAGCCACGGTTTCGCCCGTGCGGCGTCCCCCTCGTCCCGGAGGTAAAGATTCGCCAGACCCATGATCGCCTGCTC
>QHZO01000111.1:7531-9923 GCA_003224695.1 Acidobacteriota bacterium | reverse complement strand
ATCATGCGTTCGTGCTGGCGCATCCGCTCTTCGCCCCAGACCTTCTCCCGCTCGTCATAGCGTTCGTGGGCGATGCGGGCGAGCTCGGTCTTCAATAGTTCCCAGGTTTTCGAGTCGAATTTCAATTCGTGCTTTCGAAGGTCAATGCCGAAGCGCGCCCAGGCTTCTTTCTTAAGCCCCTCGACGTTCCATTCATCCAGTCGCTTGTCCTTCGGGCAGTAAGTCGAGGCGAGCCAGTCCACCACACGGTCCATGGCGTCGGTGATGTAAACTTTCTGGTCTTGGCCTTCCAAAAGTTCCCGGCGCAGCCCGTAAATGGTCTCGCGCTGCTTGTTCATGACGTCGTCGTATTCGAGCAGGTGCTTGCGGGACTCGAAGTTCTGCGCTTCCACGGCCTTTTGCGCCGCCTGGATGCGTTTGCTGATCATGCGCGACTCGATGGCGACGCCTTCTTCCATGCCCAGCTTTTGCATGAAGCTTGAGACCCAGTCACGCGCGAAAATCCGCATCAGATCGTCCTGAAGAGAGAGGTAGAAGGTGGAAGAGCCCGGGTCGCCCTGGCGTCCGGCACGGCCTCGCAATTGGTTGTCAATGCGCCGGGACTCGTGGCGTTCGGTGCCGAGTATGTGCAAGCCGCCGACCGCCACCACCTGTTCGTGCTCCACGTCGGTGACGGAACGAAATCGCGCCAAAAACTTTTCCCAGTTCTCCCGCCAGCGCGAATACTCATCGGCGTAGGCCTTGAGCGCCTCAGGCGGCGAGCCCGCGGGGGGGCTGTTCGGCGGCTCCGGGTTGATGCCCTGGTCGCGGTATTTTTCCGGCGCTTTGCGGAATTCCTCGCGCGCCATGAATTCGGGATTCCCGCCAAGCAGGATGTCCGTGCCGCGCCCGGCCATGTTGGTCGAGATCGTGACCGCCCCGACGCGCCCGGCCTGCGCGACGATCGAGGCCTCGCGCTCGTGCTGCTTCGCGTTCAGGATGTTTTGCTCCATTTCGCGGTTGTCGAGGACTTGGGCGAGCCGTCGGGGCGTGCACTGGGCTTCGATAAGGTAGTCAATGAGCGCGGCCTGCTCGTCGTCAAAACTTGTCGCGAATTGGATGACGACCGGCGCCACGCCGTCATCAAGCGCTGGCCGCGCGCGCGGGACGTAGCCCGGGATGCCGCGCTTCATCACCGATTCCAGGAAAGCGCGGCCCAGGCCGTCGCTCGAGCCGGCGCCGGGCGAAGCGGCGAGCGCCTTGAATTTCCCTCCCGACAAAATTTTCTTGATCGAAGAAATCGTCGCGCCCGCTTGGATGAGCCAGGCCATGACCTCGGAATGTTTTTCGGCGAGCGCCGCCGCCCATTTCTCGAAGCCAGGCCCTTCCAGGCCGGCCGCCCGCACCAACTCTACCAGCCGCGCGGGTAGGAACCCGGAGCGCTTGAGCTGCGCGCTCAGCTTCTCGGATTTCTCAATGGCAATCGTTCCCACCAGCACGGGCTGCCCGCGCAAGTGAAGTTCCTTGATCTCCTCGATGGCCGCGTCGAATTTCTCCTTCTCGGTGCGGTAAACCACGTCCGGGGATTCGTGGCGGATCAACGGTTTATTCGTGGGGATGACCACGACTTCGAGCTCATAGATCTTTTCAAACTCCGCGGCTTCCGTCTCCGCCGTGCCGGTCATGCCGGCCAGCTTGTCGTACATGCGGAAAAGGTTCTGGAAGGTGATGGTGGCGAGCGTCTGGTTCTCTTTCTCGATCTGAACGTTTTCCTTGGCTTCGATCGCCTGGTGGAGGCCGTCCGACCAGCGCCGTCCGGGCATCTGGCGGCCCGTGAATTCGTCAATGATGATGACCTCGCCCTGATCGTTGACAATGTAATCGCGGTCGCGCTCGAACAGCGTGTGCGCGCGCAAGGCCTGGTAGATGTGGTGCAAGTACTCGATGTTGGCCGGGTCCGAGAGGTCTTCCACGCCCAGCGCCTTTTCGGCTTTGGCGAACCCGGCTTCCGTGATGGTGGCGGTGCGAAGCTTCTCGTCCACCTCGTAATCCGTCTCCTCGGTCAAGAGCGGAATCACCTTGTCCACTTTGTAGTATTTTTCGGTGGACTCCTCGGAGGAGCCGGAAATAATCAGCGGCGTTCGAGCTTCGTCAATGAGGATGGAGTCCACTTCGTCCACGATGGCGTAGCGGTGCGCGCGCTGGACGCAATCGGCCAGGTCGAACTTCATGTTGTCGCGCAGGTAGTCGAACCCGAATTCGTTGTTGGTGCCGTAGGTGACGTCCGCGTTGTAGGCCGCGCGCCGCTCCTCGTCCTCAAGGTCGTGGACGATCACGCCCACGCTTAGCCCGAGCAGCCGATAGAGTGGGCCCATCCAGGCGGCGTCGCGACGTGCCAGATAGTCGTTCACGG
>QHZO01000111.1:0-7315 GCA_003224695.1 Acidobacteriota bacterium | reverse complement strand
CGTCGGTGAGCTGCTTCATCGCGGGCTCGAGCGCGTTGATCTCCTCGACGCGGCCCTGGAGCCGCTTCAGCTCCCGCTCGTTCTTCATCCCGATGATCTTCCCCAGCGCGATTTGTACGTAATTTCCCATCGTGTCCTATCGAGTCGTCAGCGGCCAGCCGTCACTTGCCAGTCGCCTGCCGAGACTCGCTCGGTTCGCCCGCAGTTTGACCACTTGCCACTAATCACTGTTCTATTGTACCCGCCCGCCTACAGATTTGGCAAAACGTGTCGCGGGCTGGTAGTGTCTCAATTTGCTGTAGCGGCGCTCTATGAGCGCCGAAATAATTAAAAGGAAAGATCGGCGATCACAGACCGCCGCCTTCCTTGACTCATCCCGAAAGCGGGTTTACGATTTTTTCATGCCCGGCCAATCGGTACGGCTCCCTGCGGTCGAAGGCCGGTTTTATCCCGCGCGGGTCGAAACCCTCTCGCGGGATTTGGATTCCTACCTCGCCGGCGAGGCGAACGCCGCCGGCATTGTCGAGCGCGCCATGGGTTGCGTGGTTCCCCACTGGGGCGCCGCTGGCGATGATGTCCGAAGGAGCCTGGCTGACGCCGCTCGGGGAAGCGGCGGTAGATGCCGAGCTCGGCCGGGCTCTCCGCAAAGCCTGCCCGCTGGTCAGCGAGGACTCCGCCGCGCACGCTGAGGAGCACTCGCTCGAGGTGCAGTTGCCCTTCCTCCAGCGCTGGGTCGGCGGTTTCACTTTTCTGCCGGTTTCAATCGGTGTGGGTGGTTATGCGGCGCTCGAGTCGCTCGGCAGGGGCGTGGCGCAAACGGTGGCGGCGCAAGCGGAACCATCTCTCATCATCGCCTCAAGCGACATGAATCATTACGAAGCAGACGGCATCACGCGCGTTAAAGACCGCAAGGCCATTGACCGCATCCTCGCACTCGACCCCCAGGGGCTTTACGACGTCTTGCGCCGCGAAGACATCTCTATGTGCGGCTACGGGCCCACCGTCGCCTTGCTGACCGCGGCGAAAGAACTCGGGGCGAAGTTCGCGGAGCTTGTCAAGTACGCCACCTCCGCCGATACGGGCGGAGACCGAGCGGCCCTCCCGTCAGACTTCAGAAGACCGTGAGAAATCAACTGGGATTCGAGGTGCCGGGGCAGCCGCGATCAGTGGTGGCCGCCGGTGCTGGAACTCCCGCCGCCACTCGATCCCCCTCCACTTGAGCCTCCGCCATGGGAACCGCCACCACCGCCAACGCCTCCCCCGCCGCCACCACCGCCAACGCCTCCCCCGCCGCCACCACCGCGTGAGCCCCCACCACCACCAATGCCTCCCCCGCCGCCACCGACGTGGGAGCCGCCGCCAAACCCTCCTCCACCGCCACCACCGCGGGAAGCGCCGCCTGGGACTTCATGCCCGCCGCCTCCTCCTCCCGAGCGGCCGCCGAAAATGCTATGGCCGCCTCCGCCACCCGAAGAAGAGTGCTGACCGGATTCGCCGCCCCCAAAAGGACTTACTCCTGGCCCCGCCCCTCCCTGTGCTCCCCGCTGGGGCGCTGCCGGAGCTCGAGGTGCAGGCCGCGTCCAGACCGGAGGCCCTGGCTCGCGGGCGCCCAATCTAGGATTCTCTCCAGGCTCCACGGGCTCAGCTCCCTCCCCGAAGTCCTTCCTCGGATTAGCCGGCTCCGGCGCAATGGTGCTCGGCGCCGTTCCGTTGTTGTCGTTCACAAAGCGGCCCGTAACCGGGTCATAGACGATGCCAGGGGATCCCACGGGATTGCGCCCCACAACCGGAGCCTTCGGCCCGCGTGAACCAGGCGCGCTCGGAAGGGTCGAACCGGGCAGCCTGACAGGCGCATTTGTAGGTAGCGAATTTGGGTTGATCGGGCTGCCCCTAAAGACGTCCGAGCCAATGATGCTGCCGGAGTTTACAGGCTTGCCGCGCTCCACCACGCCCCTTGACACAATCACGCCGCACGCGGCGCCCGCCGGGCAACCCCTTGGGCCTCTCGGACCTCGAATGATGCGCCCGCCTCCTGTGCCCCCGCCCGCCGTAACCGGCGGCACGAAGATCGGGCCTGGGCACCATCCGTACCATCCCGGCCCCTCGAACCAGATAACGTCTGCGCCGAAAAAGTCCGCAAAATCATCGGGGATCCAAACCCAGCCGATTCCAGGATAGTAAACCCACCCGCCAAAGTGGTACGGCAGCCAGCCCCAGGGCTCAAACGAGATCCACGTCCAGCCGAGGCCCGGGTAAAAGGACCAACGGCCGTTCGAATAGGGCACAAAGCCCGCCCCCGCCGTGGGATACCAGCCGTAGCCGTAGCCGGGGATGTAGGCCCAATTGCCGTTACTATTGAGGTCATTCCAGCCGTACATCACAGAATGGACGTCGTTCGGCGTCAAGTCCGGAGCCGGATGGTTCATCGAAGTCGCCACAATATTCTCGCGCTCGTCAGACCATTTATCCCAAGCGTCTTTGGTGATTCCCTTGCTCACAGCGAACGAGGGCTCAGCCCCGGGCTGAACCTCCAGGATCATGTCTTCGGAGATATCCTGGGAACCTTCGGGGCTCGCCACACCGACGGTGCCTTTGAAGACCTCCACGCGCAGCGAGCCGTTTTCGACGTCCGTCTTGAAGCGCGCGTGAGATGCGGAGGGAAGCGTGAGCGTTGCGTCACCCTCACTTACTTCGTTCACGTCGTCCGAGCCCGCGCGGAGCGTGAACGTGGCGTAGCCCTGATCGAGCGTCATGCGATTGAGCTTCGCCCCCGATGAAGCCAGGCCCAATTGCGTAAACTCGATTATCCCGGACTCACCCAGCCGCGCCGTTGAGCCGTTCTCGAATTCGACCTCGGCATAGCTACCCTCGGCCGTCGAAAGCTTGAACCCTTCCTGAATCGGTGTGTTAACCGGCGCCGTGGACCATTCCGAAACGTCCGGCCGCTGGATGGTGACAGTCCCCTCAACGAAACTCAGCCGAACTACCCGCGCCCGCGAGGCCTCCTCCTGCCCTGGTAAAGCGGCGGCCGCCAAAGACACTACAACGCCAAGAACCGCGGTGCGATAAACGTTTTTCATGGGAAACCTCCCCGGCGGCTGCGCCACACCCACCTTACATTACCACCTTCTTAGACGTATTTCAGCCCCACGACGTTTCCCGCGGGTAGGGAGGCAAATCGGCAAGGTGTTCGAAGTCAATTCCGGTCCTGCCGGAGCTCCTGAAGGATATTTTCGGCGCGGACCTGCGCCAGGTGGAGAAAACGAGAATCGCGGACGATGGCTTCGAGCTGGGGCGTCAAGAGTTCCGGGTCCGCAAGCGCCTTCCGTTCGAGATCCATTTGAATCAAAGAAAGCTCGTGAGGGAGGCCGAGCGGATCGTAGCGGATCGAGAAATCCAAGGTTTGAACGTGAAGGTTAACGCTGACGATACCTTCAAACACGTTAGCTAATTCCTCCGCGTCCCGATTGGCGGTGTAGTTGAACTCGACGCTGTGAGTTTCGCCGCCCCTCTCGTAGGTCAAAGTCTTCCGCCCCAGGTTGGCCACAGGCTTCCGGCTTTCGAGTTCGACGCCCTGAAAATTGTGCAACCGGGCGGCCAAGCCGAATATCCTTTGGGTCGTCGCCGGAGAGAGCTTGAAGGCGCGCGGATTCGCCGAGTCTCGAAGTTTGCGCGTGTCGCAAGCGGCGGCCCCGGATTTATCCACCGTCACACGTTCGAATTCGGGGCTGCTCCCTTTCAGAACCTTGGTGAAGGTGATTCGCGGCAGAGGGTCCCCTTGCCCGGCGGCGGCGCTAGGCGGGAGAAAGAACGCGGCGGCTCCCAAGATGGCAGCCGCCCAGATGCTCTTGCTCGGTGGACCTTTCGGGGACATCGGAGAGTCTCGTGGTCCGCGGTTCGAAATTGCGCCCCGCTCCGGCAAGCGAGGGTCGCACTTCGCGCGCCATGCGGGAGCTCTAAGCTCGGGCATGAGGATGGCGGCGCCCTACCTCGCCGACCCGGTCGAGGCCAGCGCCTGAAGCTCCGCTTCTTCGATGTCGAAATTCGCGTACACGTGCTGCACGTCTTCGTGATCTTCCAGCTCTTCCATCAACCGCATCATCTGCGCCGCGTTCTTGCCGGCGAGCTTGACGTAGGTTTGAGGAATCATCGAAACCTCGGCGGCGGCGGGCTCGATCTTGGCGCTCTTCAGCCGCTCCACAACGGCGTGGAAACGGTCGGGCGACGATATGACCTCCCAGTTCGAGCCGTCTTCCTTCATGTCGTCGGCGCCGGCATCCGTCACCAGCTCCAGCAACTTGTCTTCGTTCGCCAGTTCCTTGGGGAGTACAATGTAACCCTTCTTCGTAAACATCCAGGAGACGCAGCCTGCCTCGCCGAGGTTGCCTCCGTGCTTCGAAAACACGTGCCGAATCTCCGAGGTCGTCCGATTCTTGTTGTCGGTCGTAACCTCGACCATCATCGCCACGCCGCTCGGCCCGTAGCCTTCGTACACCGCCTCCTCAATGGTCGCGCCGGGCAGCTCGCCCGTGCCCTTTTGGATCGCCCGCTTGATGTTGTCGGCGGGCATGTTTTCGGCTTTGGCGGCAATGATGGCGCCGCGCAGGCGAGGATTGCTGTCCGGGTCGCCGCCGTTCCGGGCCGCCACCGTGATCTCTTTGATGAGCTTCGTGAAAATCTTTCCGCGCCGCGCGTCCGCCGCGCCCTTCTTGTGTTTAATGGTCGCCCATTTAGAATGCCCGGACATGGCCACCCTTCCTTTCCAAAACCAATCGGCGCCTCGAACCCAAGACGCGCACCGGCCTGCCTGCGGAGGCAGGGTTCAACTGGGTGTTTAGCGCGGAAAAATGTTACCACAATCAACGAGAGGATGCCATCGGTGGGCGGCCGTTTCATGGAAGATGTAGCGCGGGCGTCCCGCCCGCTGGATTCTTTGCGCGAGAGTGATACGCCCCGACGCGGCATCGTAGGGGCAATTCATGAATTGCCCCTGCATCGGCCGCCTTCGCTTTGGGCCTCTCGTAGGGGCGCAAGTTCGTCAGCTGACGGATTGCCCCCCACATTGCCCCACAAAAACAAAAAGCGGGTTGGGCCGCAAGGCCCAACCCGCTGGTAGTGACTTTAGCCTTCGGCCTTCAGAACGACAGCCGCAGCCCGAGCTCGATGTTCCGAGGGCTGCCGTACTGCCCGGTCAAAGTTCCCCAGTCCGCAGGATCTTGCAAATTCATGCCCGGATCACTGTACATCATGTGGTTGAAAGCATTAAGGAACGCCGCATAGAACGAAATCTTCGCGCGCTCAGTAATCCGCGTGTCCTTGGCAATGGTGAAGTCCAGGTTCCAGCGGTTCTGGCCGTAATACGGGCCAAGGTCGTTCGCTGTCGTATCCAGGCCCAGCAGTGCCGGCCGGTAACTGTTATATACGGCCGCCGGGTTCTTAAACAAATTCCCACCCGACGAGCTCGGCGTACAAACCACGGGGTTCCCAAACGAATCTTTGCAGTCCGGAAATGGGTCATTATTAACACCCACGTTTCCGTCCGTATGGACGCCCAGGTTCCTGGTGTGGCCGAACGTGCCGGTATTAACCAAGGGCACCGCGCCCGAGCACCATGGAAGCTGGCCTTGCCCAAATTCCTGGCATGAGCCCGTGTAGGTTTCAATCGGCGATCCCGTGGCCCAAACAAAAAGCGGGGCAATCTGCCAGCCGCCGATAATCCGATCCACGATGCCGTTGCTTGTGCCAAAGCGTTTGCCCCGGCCAAACGGCAAGTCGTAACTCCCCAGGATGTTTGCCACCCAGCGGCGGTCCCAAGGCGCCGGTCCGTAGTCCGAGCGTAAGTGGAAGACATCGGAAGGACTGGCCTCAACGTACTCCTGGTTAATGCCGATGGTGTTGAGGCTGTGCGACCATGTGACGTTCGAGCTGAGCGTAAGGCCGTGTCCCGTGCGCTTTTGCAAGGTCACGAAGAGTCCCTGATAATTCGCGAATCCCTTGGTGGTGCTGTTGTCGAGACCCGCGTAACCCTGGAGGGTTCCGGGGAGAACCGCGCAGCCGTTGCAGCCCGGGAAGTTCCAACCCTGCGAAACCCCCAACGCATCAACCCCCAAACCATCTATATCCGCGAAGGCAAAGTAAGCGTTCTCCAAGGAAATGTTGCTGGTACCCAAGGGGCCGGAGCCCTCGTTCATCAAGACTGCGCAGGTAGCAGTTGCGCACGCCGGCAAGGGGACAAACCCCTGGTTGCCTGCGTTCGCCGCATTATATGCGGTGATTGAAGCGTTGGTATTCGGCAAGTATGCCGAACCCGCAAGCGCCGTCTCGAAAAAGGGTTGCGCAGCGGCCGCCGAGGGAGCGATACCGTTGTGATCCGCCGTCCACGCACCCAGATAGGCCTTAGCAAAATTCTGGCCGCCCAGCGACATCATGTAAGGCACGTTGTCCATGTTGATGCCGAGATACAGGTCCTTGGCCCAGCGTCCGACGTAGCCGACTTCCATGAGCATATTGCCGGGCAGCTCGCGCTGGATTCCGAAATCAATTTGGTCATTGACTCCCGGCCTCCACTTGCTGTCAAGAGCAAACAAGACGCTCGCCGCCGGAGTGTTGATCCCCGGCTCCGCCGGCAAAGGAAGGGTCTGAGTAACCGTTGGGAAAGGAGCCGTCGTGCCATCTGTCCCCACTCGCCAAGCATCCGACGGATCGGTGCCGTTCGTCAGATTCGTGCACGCACCGTCCATCCTGGCGCCCCGGCAACGGATGGGCTGGCCGAACCCGTAACCGAGCAATGGTGTCAGCACCATGTCCACCGCGTTGTTTCTGTCGTAAATCCTGGCATAGCCGCCGCGGATCACGCTTCGCTTGTCGCCGAAGAGCTTCCCGAAGACTCCGGAGGTAAATCGCGGCGAATAAGCGACCGAAATGCGCGGGCTGAATCCGCCGTAGAAGGGGTCAAAGGGATATTTCGGGTGCCCGCCCACGCCGCGGATGGGCTCATATCCCAGAATCGGGTTATAGACCTGTCCGTTAAGCGCATAGCGCTGCTGATTGTCAATATAAGATTGGAAACTAACCGGCTGTCCAGCGTCGTCGGTCAGGAAGTCCTGAACGCCGTCCAGCTCGTAGGGCGGCATCTGCACCCCCCACTGGAGGCCGAAGTTGAGGGTCAGGTTGGGCCTGACCTTGAAGGAGTCGCTGACGAACAGGCTGTAGGCGTCCGTAATCGAATGGTCCTGAAGGTACGGCACACCCGTCAGGTGGAAATCGCTCCCGCCGCGCACGAAGATTTGTGAAGCGGTTCCCACAAAGCCCATCA
>QHZO01000110.1:5287-38011 GCA_003224695.1 Acidobacteriota bacterium | reverse complement strand
AATTGAACTCAGATCAATCACCGCGACGCCGTCGCCGTTTGTGCCGGTGATTGCCACCAGGATGTTGTCCTTGCCGTCGGTGACTAGGGAGTCTTAGTTTGGCGAAAGCGTTACAGGCAGGGCGATCCGCGTTAGAAGGTTTCCTAGCCTGCCATCGAAAACGTCAATGCCAAGCGTTGAGGGCTGGAATAAAAGGTGCCCATCTGGGCTCAGTTTTTGCCCATAGATGTATTGAATGTTCATCGTCTCCCGCAAATTGAGCGCAAAATATGACTCTCCGTTAAGGAAGGCATCGTAGAAATAATCCGTGGCGGCGAGCCGCGTTTGATCACCCGACAACGCCAACTCGTAGTTGCCATAGCAGCAGCCAGGATCGACGCTGGCATACGACACTTGGTTCGTGGCTGTGTTGATGCTGAAAGGTACACCGTCGGCGTTGAAATAGACGGACGAATTATTGGGACTATAGACCACTTTCGAATAGGCATTTGCCGTGCCCCCGAGTCCGGAGCTGTCGGGAGGGAGTTCGGTGAATTGGCCAGTGCCCGTGTTAAGGCTGAAGTACCCTGGGACGGCTCCCGAAACCCCCAGATTTTGAGCCGTGAAGTAAACGATGCCCGAATTGTTGACAGCGACGCCGACAGGCTGAGTTATTGCACTGAAGGTTTGTGGGATTGGAAATGCTTTCAATGTGGAGGGACTGTCCGGACTGAGGACATCTATGGCTTTGCCCAACATGTCCGCGATCGCCAACATGCTCCCGTCCGGCGATAGGGAAATGCCCCAAAGCCGCTCGCTCGATCCCGCGGCTGGAATGGGGATTGAGTTGAGCCACGCGCCAATGGTTCTTGAAAAAACACGCACGCTGGTCCCGTCCGTGAAGTAATAGACATCCCGCAGCGGGTCATACACTCCCTGTGCGAGAGCGGCCCCTGGGAGTGGAAATTGCTGGACCGCCGGAAGATAGGTCATTGCATTATGCATCGTCGCGGATCCGGAACTGGTTGTAACTGTTACATCTCCGGGACCCACGGCCGCCGGAGGGATCGTGTATGTGGCTGCTTGGAGTGGGAAGGGTGGGGAATCCGGGCCATAGGCGTTCGAAATGAAGGCCGTAATGGAAGCCGTCTGGCCTTTCACGGTCATGCTCAGGTCGGGCGGAACCCCATTAGAGTTGGCGGTCGGGCCAAACCCGTAAGCAAATATCACTCCCTGGCCGCCCTCTGCGGTGGCGGCGTTTGGCGTGACTTCGATGGGGGTGGGGCCATAGCTAAATGCCTCGGGTAAAATCTGCATGCCGCCGTCGTTTGTGAGCGCATAGACGTCGGCGGGCCCGACCGCGGCAGGTGGCGAAGTCGCGGAAATAGATGCCGACGTGGAGCTAAATGCCGGTGCTTGAAGTGAACCGAAGGTAACACTCAACAAAGGGCCAAAAACGTTTTCGACTGGCCAGCTTGTCGAAGTACCCCCTGAGGCTGGGCCGGTGGCGGGATTGAGATATCCGTTAGTGAACTGGCTACCAACTGGGCCGCTGTTTATCCCCTGGACGTCGAGAAAACCAACACCTTCCTCCATGGGGCCAGCATATAGCCCTGTGGTGTCAACAGCTTGAAAGTTCGGGTTATCAATCGGGCCTACCGCCCCGCCTCCTGAGGCTGGGACGACAAGGATGTTGGGAGTCCAACCAATCTGAAGCCCTGTGCTTAAGTCGTAGGCATAAATAATGGTTTCGGACGGGGTAAAAAGAGTCCTCGAGTCCGAACTTATAAGAATCCGGCGGCCCAGGAAGCGTTCCCGGCGACACTGAATTGTTCGGCCTGGGACAGCGTGTCGCCGGAGAAAACTACCGCTTGTCCCGGATATTCCGGGAGGACGATCCATTTCCCGTCAGGGGATATGGTAATTCTCTCAATGAACCCGACACCCGATGACACAAAGTTATTGGTGGCCGTTGCTTCATCGAACTCACATAGGGTCCCGTCGCTAAAGATGCTGCCGATGACGACCTTCGTTCGGTCTGGCGTTCGCGTGTATGCCCCGATATTGCCCATGGATTGACCGCAAATCTGGGTAAAAGGGATGCCCCCTAGTTCTCCTGCGCCATAGTTGGAGGCATAAACCGAAATGGAATTATCTGATGGATTCCACAGTGCGAACCCAGCATAGCCATCGACACCTGGGATACCGCCCTGCCCGCCCAACAAGGCTAGTCGTCCATCAGCCATCACGAGTGCAACGTATCCAGCGAAACCATAGGGTCCGATCCCAGAGGCCTGGAATCGCCTGACCACCTTCATTCCGATCGGGTCTATCTGGTACACGTCGCCAATCTGGGTCCCGACCTAAAGCGTGCCATGGTCGGGAGTGTCGTCAATGCTAAACGCGCCCGGAACGACTACTTGGCTGACGACGCTCTCAGTGCTTGCATCTAGTGCGAAGACCCGACTTGATCCGGGGTCGGTCACGAAAAATCTATTCGTTGGAGGGTTGTAAATAATCCAGTGCGAGTTTAGCCAAGCGAAATACGGAACTGCTGCGTCCGTGCGAACATATCGCGTCCGGAAGGGCGGCGTGTTGCTGGTTATAAGCGGATACGTTTGCAGCGCCAAGTGCGCGCTGTGCGTCAGAGAGCCGGAAGTCCCCGTGAAAGTTACTGTCGAAGTGGACGACGCCGCTGACGCAATGGCGGAGAGTGCGACCTGCGCCGGACTGGCGACGGTCAGGCTTATGCTGGAGGGCGAGGCGGATACCCCTGCCGGCAGACCAGACGATTGAACCCTGATTTGAGAAGAGAACCCGTTGGAGCCGGTGGCGGAAATCGTGACCGAAGTTGAATTCCCGGCCTCGACGACTGCGCTTGTCGGCGAGACGGAAAGCGCGAAGTCCCCACTCGGTGGCGGCGGGCCCTGCGTTGAGCTGCCCCCGCGTCCGCAAGCGAGCAGCGGAAGAACGGAGACAAGCGCCAACAAAGGCCTAGCGCGATTTATGCAACAGGATTTTCCGCGAGTGGCGACTGCGGGGCACTCAGGGGTTTTCATGTTCCCCTCCCACGTTGTGGAATATTGCCGTGGTGAAATTCTAATTATACTCCCGGCTGATACTCTTAGTGCGGCGAACTTTAAAGGAGGTGGCGGTTGCCCGTGTCTTGGACCCTCGGCCTCTGCGAACCGCTGCAACGAAGTCGCAATGGCGCATCGGGCTCGCCAGTGGCTATCGTGTGCGGAATTTCGCATTTTCGACTTTATTGACGCGACGATAGAACGAAAATGCGAACTTTCGTTTCGTCAGGTCGCCGACAGGACGCAACCTCCAAGGAATTCTCGACCTCGTCCCGCATGGCGCCGCCCACTATACCTGAACACAAAAACTCTTCTTCCAGCATGCACCGGGGTTGTGTTAACGTGATGGCTTTCCAAGCCTTCTGTAGCGCCGCTCTGTGAGCGGCGAAACAGGCGGGTGCCCGCTGTGCGGGGTAACTCGAACCCGCGCAACAGTGGCGGTCGCCACGATGCCGCTCAGAGAATCGGAAGCGATCGTTCTCAGGACCACCAAGCTCGGGGAAGCGGACAAAATCGTTTCGCTGCTGACGCGGCAGTGGGGCAGGTTGCGCGCCGTGGCTGCGGGCGCGCGGCGGCCCAAGAGCCGCTGGGGCTCACAGCTTGAGCCGATGACGCACATTCGCGCTTGGATCTTCGAGCGTGAGAACCGCGACTTGCTGCGGATGAATTCCGCCGACTTGATCGAATCTTTCTTCGGTATGCAGAAGGATTACGATGTCCAGGTGGCGGCGCAATACCTGGTCGAGGTCACCGAGCACATGCTTCCCGAGCGCGATGCGAACGAGCGCGCCTTTCGGCTGCTGGTGGCGGTGCTCAAAGGCCTCAAGAATTGGAAAGAAGTCAACCGGCCGCTCGTCTATTTCGACTACTGGATGCTTAAACTCGGCGGCGTTCTGCCGGACCTCGAGCATTGCCTGACCTGCGGCCGCAAGCTCGAACGCGAAGGCTTTTACAGGACAGGCTCGGAAGGCCTTAGCTGCCGCGATTGTAAGCCTGTGGGCGCCAGGATGGCGTTGCCGACGGACGATCTTGCCAGGGCTCAGCAGGCGTGCTCGAAGGGTCTCGACAAGTGGCTTGAAACTGCCCCGGCCGGAAGCTCGAGCCCGGTGCGCTTTTTCCTGGAAGAGATCATCCGAACGCACACCGAGCGAAAACTTGTGACCGCGGATCTGTTGGAAAGCGGTGCGTGATGGGTAGGGATGGAGCCCGCGAACGCGTCGCGGAGGGACGGAAGGGCACGGTTTCAATCCGTCAACCGATGGACCGTCACGGCGGCTCAGAATTTCCTTTTCGTTTCGCGCCGCGAAACGAAAGAAAAGGTGTGGGAAGGCGCACCGTCGGCCGCGATAAATCGGGGCCCTTGGGCCGCCGCTACGAGCCTTCGTGAATATTCCGGGGCAGGTAAAACGCAGCGACTAAGTTCGCAGGCCGCCGGCAAAAGTTAAAGTGAAGGTTGAGCTATAAATGACGACGCCGCGCAAGAATCGGAACAGCTCACACTCGAGTGTTGGGAAGAGTTTCCAAGACTTGATCCTCAATCTGAACCGCTTCTGGGCAGACCAGGGTTGCGTGCTTGCGCTGCCGTACGACCTGGAAGTTGGGGCGGGGACAATGTGCCCGGAGACGTTCCTGCGCGTGCTCGGGCCAAAGCCTTGGCGCGTTGCCTACGTCCAACCGTCACGCCGTCCCGCCGATGGCCGATACGGCGAAAACCCCAATCGTCTGCTCAAGCACACACAGATGCAGGTCATTCTGAAGCCCCCGCCGGACGATGTGCAGGACTTGTACCTCGAAAGCATCGAAGCCATCGGCATCAACCTTCGCGAGCACGATATCCGCTTCGAGGAAGACAACTGGGAGGCCCCGACGCTTGGCGCCTGGGGCATCGGCTGGCAAGTCATGCTCGACGGCCTCGAGATAACACAATTCACTTATTTCCAACAGTGCGGCGGGCTGGACCTTGACCCGATATCGGCCGAGCTGACTTACGGCCTGGAGCGCATCGCGGCGTTCTTGCAGGGAGTGGACGACGTTTATGAAGTCAAGTGGGACGCCGCGCGAACTTACGGCGACTTGCGGCGCGAAGAAGAACTTCAACTTTCGGTTTACGACTTCGAGCTGGCGGATGCGAAGACTTGCCGCGAGTTGATAGACCGATATGAAGGGGAGGCGCTACGGCTGCTGAAGAACGTTGCTCTGGCCAGGGGCGAAACGTCGGGGTCAGTTCACGCTTCGACGACATCGGTAGCTCTTGCGGCTTCCTCGGCCCCAGCCCCCGACAAGGTTCCGAACGACTTGGGGCCGGCGGCCCGCTTCCCGATTCGCAAGGTTTACGAGTTTTGTCTTAAGTGCTCCCACCTGTTCAACATTCTCGACGCACGCGGGGCCATCAGCGTCACCGAGCGCGTGGCGCTGATTGGCCGCATTCGGACCATCGCCGTTCAGGTGGCCGAGTTTTACAGTTCTTATGAAAGCAGCGGAGGCGAAGTCCTGAAAACGAAGGTGGCGACATGAAGAAGTCAGGCGCCCTGCCGCTGCTCGTCGAAATCGGCTGCGAAGAGATTCCCGCGCGCTTCGTCGCTGGCGCGGCGCGGCAATTCGGTGAGCGGCTTCGATCGGCGCTTGAGGCTGCGCGCCTGCTCGACCCTCAACCTCAAGGAACGCATGAAGATGTCGGCGCGTCGACATCGGTCTATTGGACACCGCGCAGGCTGGTGGCCCACGTCTCGGGCCTTTGTCCAGTTCAACCCGATCGAGTGGATGAGATCACAGGGCCGCCGGTTCGAGTCGCCTTCGATGCACAGGGTCATCCCACTCGCGCGGCCGAAAGCTTTGCGGAAAAAAACGAAGTTCCGATCAACGCCCCGCCCGGAGGACTGAAAGCGGACGGCCGGCGCATGACCTCCTCAGCGCAATCATCCCCACCGCGGCACTCGAACTTGATTGGCCGAAATCCATGGTCTGGCTCGGGAAGCAGGGGCCGCGATTTATCCGGCCCATCCGATGGGTCACGGCAGTCCTTGGTGAGGGGAAGTCGGCGAGTGTGGTGCCGTTCGAGGTCGCGGGAGTTCGAGCCGGCAATGGTACCTTCGGCCACCGCTCTTATAGCCGGCACGCCATCTCCGTGACAGGCTTCAAGGATTACCGCACGAAACTCGCCAAGGCGCGGGTCGAAATCGGTCCTGAAGAGAGACGGGCAAGATTTAAAGCTCAAGTTAAACTATTACTTGAGACAAAAAATCTTCGCGTCCCGGAAGACAGGGAACTGGAAGATTGGGTGGTGAACTCGGTGGAGTGGCCTCACGCCATCCTCGGTGAATTCGATCCGCGGTTCCTCGCCTTGCCGAGAGAAATACTGATAGCCGTCATGCGCGGCCACCAGAAGTACTTTGCCGTCGAGGACTCAACCGGGAAGCTTGAGCCGCGCTTTGTCACCATCCTTAATCGGGAGGATGACCCGAAGGGCCTGATCCGGGCAGGTCACGAGCGCGTGCTGCGCGCGCGCTTTACCGACGCCGAATTCTTTTGGGACACCGACCAGAAGGCTCCATTGCGAGACCGAATGCCGCTGCTCGAAAGGGTCACCTACCATGAAAAGCTCGGCAGCTACGCCGCAAAGGTCAGGCGCGTGGAGCAAATTGCCAAGGCGATTGCGGATTTATGGGTGAACCAGGGCCTAATTTCTGAGGATAAGATAGAGCTGATTTCGGCGGCGGTGCGCCTGTCAAAGTGCGACCTGACCACTCAGATGGTTCAGGAGTTCCCGGAGCTGCAAGGCGTGGTTGGAGGGCTATACGCGCAAGCTCAAGCGGAGCCGCAAGAAGTTGCTGATGCCGTTTATGACCATTACCGGCCTGCGGGTTTGCAGGACGAAGGCCCACGAAGTCCGATCGGGCGCGCGGCCTCGCTGGCGGACAAGATTGACGCCGTATCGTCGGGCTTTGCGGTGGGCTTGGCGCCCAGCGGGTCAAGCGATCCCTTCGGCCTCCGTAAGCAAGCGAGCGGAGTTATCAAGGCGTTGCTCGCCTCAGAAATCTCTCTCGACTTGAAGCCCTTAATCAGGGCTGCTATCAACGGTCTAAATAAGCCGGACCTGTCCTCCGAAACCTCAAAGCTGCTGAGCGTCATGAGTGGAGTTGCGGACTTTTTTCGCGAGCGCGTCGCCTACTACCTGGACTCGGTAGACGGAATTCGTTACGACACTATTCGCGCCGCAGTCCTCGCCTCCGGCGAGCCAAACGTTTGGAATGTCTTTGGCGACGATCCGCTGAATATCCGTGAGAGGGCGGTGCAATGCGAGCGGAATCGCAATGATGCTCGGTTCCTAAGTCTGTGTGCGGCGGCGAAGCGCATCCGAAACATACTGACCAAGTCAGCCGCCGGTTCCGAGGCTCTGGGAGACGCGTTCAAAATGGAGTTGTTCGAGAAAGACGAAGAAAGATTGCTCGCCAACGCTTTAACGGATGTCGTGCCCCAGGCGAAGGACCTCGCCCGTAAAAGGGAATTCGGCAGAGCGCTGTTGACGATCTCGGAGCTCTCGCAACCTGTGGACCGGTTCTTCGACTCAGTTATGGTAATGGTCGAAGACGTGAAGGTCCGAGAGAACCGCCTCAGGATGCTCAATTACCTGAACGGCGTGTGTGGCGCCATAGTTGACTTCTCCCAGATCGTCGCGGAGGAAGCATCCGTTTCCGCCGCGCCGAAGGCCAAAGGGAGTACTGCTTTGGAGCGAGACGCCGAGCATTGAAAGTATTGCCTCAACTTTCGTCGGCGCGACGACATGCAAGTGCAGTGGCTGGTGGTTAGTGGTGAGTGGCAAGGGACGAGGTAGGAGTCAGATCCAGGGGTCAGGAGTCCGAGGTCAGGACTCAGAAGGAAGACACAGGTGCGACTGTTGGGCCGCCCCCGGCGTGGCTGGTTTTATTCTGACTTCTGACTTCTGTCTCCTGACTTCTATAACTCAAGGAGCAAATAATCATGGAAAAGTTAGTTTACTTTTTTGGCGGCGGCAAAGCGGATGGGAACGGGGCGATGAAGGATGTGCTGGGAGGCAAGGGCGCGGGCTTGGCCGAAATGACCAACGCCGGCTTGCCCGTTCCGCCAGGTTTCACGATAGCCACCTCCGCCTGCCGTCTCTATTTTGAGAATGGCAATCAACTGCCCGAGACGATTCGAAGCGATTGGCAAAGGGCGCTCGAGGCGCTCGAAAAGCTACAAGGCCAGCGGCTCGGAGACCGCGATAATCCCCTGCTCGTCTCCGTCCGCTCGGGCGCCAAGTTCTCCATGCCCGGAATGATGGACACCATCTTGAACCTGGGGATGAACGACCATGTGGTCGAAACAACCGCCCGCAAGACTTCGAATCCGCGCTTTGCTTACGACAGCTACCGCCGTTTCATCCAAATGTTCGGAAATGTCGTCCAGGACATTCCCAAGAACGAATTCGAGCACATCTTCGACGGCCAAAAGAAAAGGCGCGGAGTCAAGCTTGACACGGGTCTTACGCCCGACGATCTTTTGAAAGTCATCGCTGAATACAAGTCACTGGTTAAGCGGCGCACCTCGAAGGCTTTTCCGCAGGATCCTAAAGTTCAACTTGAAATGGCGATTGAGGCGGTCTTCCGTTCGTGGAACAACGCGCGCGCCATCACCTACCGGAGGATGAACAAGATTCCGGATACGCTCGGCACAGCAGTGAACGTGCAGACGATGGTGTTCGGAAATATGGGGGAGACCTCAGGGACAGGGGTTGGCTTCACGCGCGACCCGGCGACCGGCGCCAAGGAATTTTATGGGGAATTCCTGATGAACGCCCAGGGCGAGGACGTGGTGGCGGGCGTTCGGACGCCGGTCCACATTCGCGAGCTCGAAAAGATTAACCCTCAGGCTTTCGCCGAGCTGCGCGAAATAACTTCGCGGCTCGAGCAGCATTACAAGGACGTGCAGGACTTCGAGTTCACCATTCAAGAGGGCAAGCTCTACATGCTCCAGACGCGCAACGGCAAGCGGACGGGGACGGCGGCGGTTCGTATTGCCGTGGACATGGTGCACGAAGGGTTGCTCAAGCCGGAAGAAGCCCTCCTGCGCGTCGAGCCCGAACAACTCGACCAGCTACTTCACCCCGTGCTCGACGAATCGAAGCCGGTCAAGGTTATTGCCAAGGGCCTTCCAGCTTCTCCGGGTGCGGCCGTTGGACGCACAGTCTTCACCGCCGACGACGCCGTGGCAAAAGGGAAGCTCGGGCCCGTCATTCTCGTGCGCGGCGAAACTGTTCCCGACGACATCCACGGCATGGAAGTGGCCGTAGGAATACTGACCTCCCGTGGCGGCATGACGTCTCACGCGGCCGTGGTGACGCGAGGCATGGGCAAGAGCTGTGTCGCCGGCTGCGCAGAATGTGAAGTGGACGAGAAGAACAAGGTGATGCGCGTCGGGTCACTCACCGTCCGCGAAGGCGACTGGATTTCGCTCGACGGCTCTTCGGGTCGAGTCATCCTGGGGAAAGCCACGACTGCCGAGCCGGACCCGAAGTCAGGCGTCTTCGCCGAGTTCATGACGTGGGCGGACAAGAACCGCACGCTCGGTGTGCGATCGAACGCGGACATTCCACGCGACGCTCTTAAGGCCCGCGAGTTCGGCGCGCAGGGCATTGGCCTGTGCCGCACCGAGCACATGTTTTTTGCCAAAGATCGCCTGCCTCACATGCAGCGGATGATTATGGCGTGCAAGGACACCCAAGATGCAGCGGAAGCCGTCAAGTATGGAAAGGAGCGGCGCGCGGCGCTCGCCAAGCTTCTGCCGATGCAGCGGAGGGACTTCCTTGGCCTCTTCAAGGCCATGGACGGGCTGCCGGTGACCATTCGCACGCTCGACCCGCCGCAGCACGAGTTTTTACCCAAGCGCGAGGAGTTGATGGTTGAGATCGCGGTGCTCGAATCGAAGCGCACAAAATCACCGAAACTCGCGCGTCTCAAAAAGCTGCTGGGCGTGGTCGAGAGCCTGCACGAATTCAATCCTATGCTTGGCCTGCGCGGCTGCCGGCTGGGAATCATGTATCCGGAAATCACGGAGATGCAGGCGCGAGCGATTTTTGAGGCCGCGGCCGATGCGAATAAGCAAGGGATCAAGGCGATACCGGAAGTCATGATTCCGCTGGTCGGCGACGTCAAGGAACTGGCTCTGCAAAAGGAAATTGTCAACAAAGCAGCCGATGAAGTTTTCAAGAAGAAAGGCGTTCGTGTCGAGTACCTTGTGGGTACGATGATTGAATTGCCGGCGGCGGCGCTTTCGGCGGGCGAGATTGCCAAAGAAGCCGAGTTTTTCAGCTTCGGCACCAACGACCTGACGCAAACCACCTTTGGGCTTTCGCGCGATGATTGCGGGAAGATTATCGCCAGCTACGTCAGGCAAAAGATTTGGCCGGCCGACCCGTTCGCCCAGCTTGACCCGAAGCGCGTGGGCCGCTTGTTGAAAATTGGGACGTCCGAAGGGCGAGCGGCGCGTGAAAACCTCAAGGTGGGGATCTGCGGCGAGCATGGCGGCGACCCGAGCTCGATCGAGGTGTGCCAGGAGGCGGGACTCAATTACGTCAGTTGCTCGCCCTATCGCGTGCCGATTGCCAGGCTCGCTGCCGCGCAGGCTGCGTTGAGGCGGTCCCAGGCTAAGACGTACACCACGGCATGAGAGCAGTGACGAGTGACGAGTGGCTAGTGATGAGTGGCAAGTGGCGAGTCCCAAATGCCGGGAAGTAGGCCTTTCGCCGATAACATAAAGTAACACATTACATGTTTTACTTTAAGTTTTACGAGTTTTCGCTTTCCATTGGATCGCGCCTGTTGGTTTCGCAAGAATGTCGTCGCGACGACATCTGAAGAGAAGTGGCAAGTGGCTAGTGGTAAGTGGCAAGCGAAGGGATTATAACACGCTGGCGCTTCCGACTGGAAATTGACATCCGACCACGGACCAAAGGACCGGGGACGCGCCATGTGCCCGAGTGGCTCGTGACGAATGAAAACTGAAAGCTGAAAACTGAGAACTGACGACTGCCCACCTACGTCTTCACACGCATCAACAACCAAATTCCCCCCAATCCGAACAAAACGTCCGGCGACCATGCCGCGACGGCGGGCGGAAGCTGGCCCAGATTGCCCATGGCCTCGAATAGGCTTGAAGTCGCCCAATAAACGATGGCGATGCCAAGGCTTGCAGCGATGCCAGTCAATGCGCCCCGGCTGCCGGTGGTAAAGGCGAAGGGAACGCCGATTAATGCGATGACGAACCCCATCAGTGGATACGTGAACTTGTGATGGAGCTCCACGGTCAGCCGAACCACATCGAAGCCGCTTTGGGCAAGAAATACCCGGGAGGCTCGCTGAGCTCGTTGAATACCATGGCGTTGAACGGCTTGTATTCGGAGACCCGGTCCCCGGCCAATTGGCGCTCCCAGCCTTGTTCGAGCACCCAGTTTTCGACGCGGGGATCCCAGAAAGCGTGCCGAGCGAAAATTCTCCGTGTCAGGTGGAAAGTCGAGGGGTCAATTTCGAACACCGAGAGGTCGCTGAAGGTGTTTTGGCCCGCCTCGAAATACCGGTAGTTGAAGACGCGGTTCGACTGTCCGTAAATCCACTGGCGGTCCGGCAGGAGGGTGGTTTGGGCCGGGCGGTTCTTAATGCGGTTCCGCAGCGAATCCTGCCGCTGGTTGGTATCAGGGAGGTAACGATTCTCCAGGACGAACATCGCAGCGCTTGCCGCGAGAGATGCGGCTAAAACCGGCAGGGCCAGCCGATAGAGGCTGATGCCAGCAGACTTCACTGCGGTCACCTGGTTCGTCTTGGCCAGCAGCCCAAAATCAACCAACGTAGCCACCAGGATGCTTAAGGGGAACATGAGAAAAACCACTTGAGGAGTCAAGTACACGTAGTAGTGGAGAATTACGCCCAGCCCGATGTGGTTCCGAACCACGTCGCCGATCAACTGGAAGAAGTCAAAGATCATATAAATGCCGGTGAAAGCGACAACCATCAATCCCAGGTAGGACAACCATTCGCGAAGCGTATAGAGGTCGAGGATACGGAGAAGTTGGCCCGAGGGTTTCGATTTCGGGAGCGCCGCTGGGAACGGCTCGAGGGGTCGCCGCCGGACTGTGCGCCTGGCCTTGAGATCCCGCACCCAATGCCACACAGCAGCAATTCCCGACCGTAACCTTCCCAGCCGCTTGAGAAGAAGGATTCCGGCCGCGGCGAAAAGCGCATTGGCCGACCAAAGTCCGATGAGGGGTGGAATCTTGCCTTGACGGGCGAAGCCCCATCCCAACGCCATCAGAATGTAGTAAATAAAAACCAGGAACATCGTGACGAGGCAAAGGGCAGCGCCAAGCGATAGTTGATCTCCACGCGGGCTGCGAGTTTTTCAACGGGGCTGTCGGCGAGCCGCACAAGCTCGGTCAGCGGGAGTGTTGAGGGAGATTTTTTCTCAGCGAGGGCGCCGCTCGGCTCAATCGGCAGTTGGATATCTGTTTCTTCGAACGAGCCGACCGAATACCGACCCGGGTGCGCGGGATCAATTTCGTGTGTGGCGCCATGCTGGAGGTGCAGAATCAGCCGACCGTGCTCGGGGTCGTTGACAATCAGTCCGCTTTCCGCTAGCGTAATTTTCGGCGCATTCCGATCGCTGGTGTCCGCGGCGAAGACGCCTCGCAGTTCCGAGCGCGGTCCGGTGACATCCTGGATATAAAGCAACCAATTGGGGAACTGCTCGATAAAGACTCGGGGCTGAATCGCGTGCGTTCCCTGGCTCGCCGCCAGGCGTCTTTCGCGCCGGTTCAGAGCGGCTCCGGCCTCCGGACCGAGGTCGAGGCTCATCCAGGCGGCGGCAGCGAGGCCGGCCAGGGCAAGGAAAGTAACCGGGATCGTGAACTGGCGAAAACTCAAGCCGGAAGCGCGCGCGGCGACCACCTCGCCGTCTGCCGACATTCGGCTCAATCCGATGAGAGTCCCGACCAGGACGGCCATGGGAATGGTCAGCACGAGAATCCCCGGCAGTGGCAGAGCCAGCAGCTCCAGCGTTTCCCGCGCCTGGAGATCGTGACTTACCGCGAGCTCGATCAGTCGCGTGACGTGCGGCGTAAAGATGAAGATGACGAACGTGAACACAACGAGCCACAAGAGGGCGTGCGTCGTGACCTCTTTCAGGATGTAACGCGTGAGGATGCGCATTGGGAAAGCAACTCAGAAATTAGAAATCAGAAATCAGAAGTCAAAAGCCATCCTTCGGTTCACGCGAAAGCTTGGCCCGCACGACGCCAAGCGCGCTGCATTCTCTTTTCTGATTTCTGACTTCTGATTTCTGATTTGGCATCAAGTGACGGATGCTAACATACCGGATTTGATGCCGTAAAGTTAACATGCCCCAGACCTCCCTCATGCTTTTGTGGCACATGCACCAGCCTTTCTACAAGGACTTGGCGGAAGGTGTCTACGCCATGCCCTGGGTGCGGCTCCACGCGTTGAAGGACTATTACGGTATGGTGGCGATGCTCGAGGAATTCCCCGACGTCCGGGTTACGTTCAATTTGGTTCCCTCGCTTCTGGTGCAGCTTGAGGAGTACGCAAAGGACGCGGCCTCGGAACAGGATTATCGGATTGCATTTAAACCCGCCGAACAATTGACGGCCGCCGAAAAGGAGCGCCTCCTGGTTTTTGCTTTCCAGATCAACCGCGAAAACCTGATGAACCGCTACCCACGATTCCGCGAGCTCTACGAGAAGGTCCGAACGCTTGGGGCGCCGAGTTCAGCGGCGCGACGCCTCGCCCGCCAGGATCACCTCGACTTGCAAGTCCTTTCACAACTCGCTTGGTTTGACGAGATTTACCTGGCTCGCGACTCCGAAGTCCGCCGGCTGGTGGAAAAGCAACGCGGCTTCAATGAGCAGGATAAGGTTTTGCTGCGCTTGAAGGAGATCGAGATATTTAAAAGTACGCTTGAAGCCTACGCCAAGGCTGAAGCGCGCGGACAGATTGAGATTTCAACTTCGCCTTTCTACCACCCCATTCTTCCTCTGGTTTCCGATACCGCCGTGGCCGAGGAATCGCACCCGGGAGTAAGGCTTCCACTCAAGCGCTTCCGAAAGCCGGAAAACGCCCGTGCCCAGATTCGCGCTGCGATGGAGCATCACGCCCGGCTGTTCGGTCGCCCTCCGCGGGGGATGTGGCCGAGCGAGGGCAGTGTGTCGGATGAGGTTCTCAAAATCGCGGCCGATGAAGGTATTGAGTGGGCGGCAACGGACGAGGGCGTTCTCGGGCGCACGCTGGGCCTTGGGTTCGACCGCCGGAGTGATGGAACGGTCGCGAACGGCAGAGAGCTCTATCGCCCGCACCGCTTCACCGGAGGGAAGCACCCCGTCACTTTGTTCTTTCGAGACCACCAACTTTCCGACTTGATTGGATTCGTCTATTCGCGCCTGCCCGCCGAAGCGGCGGCCGAAGACCTCCACAGGCGCATCCAGTCTGCGGCGCGCAGCACGGGCGAGCGGGCAGCCGTGATCTCCGTCATCCTTGATGGCGAGAATGCCTGGGAATACTTTCCCGGCAACGGCCGGGAATTCCTGCGTAACTTCTATCGCCGCGTGGCCTCTGATCCGAGCCTGCGCGCGGTAACGGCAACTGAAGCGGCGCAAGCCGTTGAGCCCGGAACCCTGACGCACGTCGTTCCCGGATCCTGGATTAACGCCAACTTCGATATTTGGATTGGCGCCGAGGAAGACAATCGCGCCTGGGACCTGCTGGCCGATGCGCGCGAACTCTTTTCCGCCCATGCAGCATGGCCCGGCCATGATCCCGCCAAGAGGGAATTGGCCGAGCAGGAGTTGTGGATAGCCGAAGGGAGTGATTGGTGCTGGTGGTATGGGCCGGAACACTCGAGCGGCCACGACGAAGAATTCGACATGCTTTACCGCAAACACCTCAGCAACATCTACCGCTTGCTCGGATCGTCTCCACCGGACGAGCTGGCCGCCCCCATCAAAAAGCCGCGAGCGGACGCAGCCCTGGTTCCCCCCACCGGCCTCATCGAGCCGACTGTGGATGGGCGGGTTACAAACTATTTCGAGTGGATTGGAGCGGGCGTCCATTGGCCGGAATCCCGCTCGGGCTCCATGCACGGGGCACTCCATCATGTGGAAAGCTTGTATTACGGATTTAGCGACCGCTCGCTCTACTTGCGCGTGGACTTTGCGCCGGCTTTCATCGCCGACCATCGGAACTTTGAGGTTCGCGTAGGCGTGGACGCGAAGCGCCGCTCCCGGCTGCACGCGAAGGTACGAAACGGCCAAGTGGCTTCACTGGAAGTATGGAAAGATGATGTAAAACTTGAAGTTTATCAAACACCGAATTCAGGCCTGCCCGCGCAGTCAGGCTTCGCTGCGGCTTTCGAGCGCATCTTTGAGCTGCGACTTGACTTGGCGGCTCTCGGCATGATCCAGGGTGAACAAGCGTCGCTCCAGGTTTCATTGTGGGTGGAGGATTTGCCCGTTGAGGTTATTCCTCAGAAGGGATGGCTGAAGATAGAATTAACGCAGAAATTTGTTGCTTGGTAGTTGGCAAGCCCTCGTCGAGGCTGGCGGGGCCATGCGCTGACGTGAAAACCTCGGCGTAAAAATCCCACACTTGGGATTTCAGCCGGCAGGGCAAGGCGGCACCAGCCGCTGAATTCTTTTCCATTTTCGCAAAAACAGAATTGAGGCAGTGATGGATAAAATGGATAAGAACCTCGAGCGATCCCGAGCCATTGCGGTGGGACTGGCCATGGCCTTGCTCTGCCTTTCTCCGGCGAAGGGCACAGAGCCGGATCTTAAGTTTGAGATATCGTTCCCATCCGCCCTCCATTCCGAGCCGATCACTGGCCGGGTTTTCCTGGTCATTACCAACCATGCAGAATTGGAGCCGCGCCTTCAAGCGGGATTTTGGAACGATGCGCCGCCGTTGTTCGGCGCTGATGTAAGCGGCCTCAAACCTGGTGAGGCGGCAGTAATTGACGCCACGACCCTCGGCTACCCGGTCTTGAGCCTGCGCCAGATTCCGGCCGGCGATTACCACCTACAGGCGATCCTAAATGTCTATACAGATTTTCATCGCTCGGACGGTCATCTCATTTGGGCCCACAACGACCAGTGGGAGGGGCAGCAATTCAACCGGTCGCCGGGAAATTTGTATAGCCAGGACCAGGTGGTGCACCTCGATTCCGCCGCGGGCTACGACGTCAAGCTGAGCCTTACGGAACTGATCCCGCCCGTCGAAATTCCGCCTGACACCGAGTGGCTGAAGCACATCAAGATTCAAAGCAAGCTGCTCTCGGCCTTTTGGGGCCGCCCGATGTACCTTGGCGCGACCATCCTCTTGCCCAAAGGCTACGACGCGCATCCAAACGTTTCCTATCCCGTAATCTATTATCAGGACCACTTTTCGCTGGGATCGCCGCTGCCATTCTCCGCGGAGAACCCGGCCCAGGGCTCCAAGAATCGGTGGGGAAGCGCGGCCTATGAGTTCTATCAGGCGTGGATTTCAGACGACTTCCCCCGCATGATCGCGGTGCGCTTTCAGCACCCCACACCTTTTTTCGACGACTCATACGCCGTCAATTCCGCGAATGACGGGCCCTTCGGCGACGCCTTGATGAACGAGCTCATTCCCTATATCGAATCCCATTACCGCATCATCCGCATGCCTTATGCGCGTGTGTTGACGGGTGGCTCGACAGGCGGTTGGGAATCGCTTGCGCTCCAGATTTATCATCCTGACTTTTTCGGCGGAACCTGGACGTTTTTCCCCGACCCGGTGGACTTCCGCCGCTACGATATGGTGAACATCTACGACGATGACAACGCGTTCGCGATCCCACATTCAAGTTGGATGAAGCCGGAGCGCTACATCATGCGCGGGGCGGATGGCCAGCCGCTGGTGAGTGTGCGCGAGTTCAGCCGGCTCGAGGAAGTGCTTGGCAGCCACGGCCGCTCCGGGCAGCAACTGGAGGCATGGGAAGCGGTGTACGGGCCCGTCGGCCCGGACGGGTATCCCGAGCCAGTGTGGGATAAACGGACCGGAATGATTGACCACACAGTAGCGCTTTATATGCGTGACCACGGCTACGACCTGCGGTACTACTTGGCGGAGCATTGGAGGGAAATTGGGCCGCAACTCGCAGGTAAGATCCACGTCTACGTCGGTGACATGGACAACTTTTACTTGAACCTTGCGGTGTACTTACTCCAAGAATTCCTTGAAGGTACGAAGGAACCCACCTACGCGGGGTCTTTCGAGTATGGCCGGCCAATGAAGGGCCACGGCTGGATGCCTATGAGCTTTGCCGACTTGGTGCGCGCCATGGCTGACCATATCTCCAAAAACGCTCCGCCAGGTGAAGGTACAAGGGCTTGGAAATATTAGCCAGACTCCCATGGAAGTAGGAAATTTTAACCGCTCAACGGTAAATCCTTCCCGGCCCTTTTCCCAATCCACTGCGATTTCTCGTAGTTTACAGAGAATTTCCGCATAAGGAGTTGGCGGGCTAATTGCAGGGTGCGATGCGGGAATGGCGACGGCGGAGAATTGGTTCAATTTCAAAGGCGAAGGGGCTTGGTCTAAATTGCGTAGCCCGTACGACGGGATTTAACAGGTTATACCTGTTGGGAAATTCCCCGGAACGTGCCAGCTTCCCAAACAAGGGAAGGAGGCCGATGAAAAAGAGACTTTCACTTCTGTGCTTAGTGCTGGCTTTCTCAGCCACGATGGCTCTCGTGGCGGCCGAGAGCCAGTCCTGGACGGGCGTTGTCAGTGACAGCATGTGCGGAGCAAAGCACTCCGCTGCAAGCGACGACGCTGCGGCTTGTGTCGCCAAGTGCGTGTCGGGGGGCGCGAAATACGCCCTGGTGGTTGGCGACAAGGTTTACCAGCTCAGCCCGCAAGACAAATTCAAGGACTTTGCGGGCAAATCGGTGAAGGTGACGGGTGCAATTGATGGGGAAACCATCACCGCCGAGACCGTCGAGGCTGCGAGCGGCGGGCAATAAGCCTTCAAAGGAACGTTTTCGATTTTTGCCGGCTTGCGCGTCCGGAAGAGAGGCCACCTCGTCAGGTGTTCCGGGCGCCAGCCGGCTTTTTTTGTCTCGCAGCCATCCGTGGTAATTCAACCAAGATTTCACGCTGCGTTTGGCTCCCGCGGGCACTTCGTGCGATGCCATTTAGCGGACAATGATGCTAAAGCGGAAGACGGTAAAACTGAGCTGAGTCAAGTTGGGGAAGGACGCGTAAAGGATGCGGCCGCCGTGGCCGTAATATCGAACGTCGAAGCGTGCGCCGAAGGGCTTCGTGGGGAGAATATCAACCCCGGCCCCGANNNNGACAGCAGCTTGATATCCTGGCCAAAGAACGGCGTGTAGCCGCCTGCGACGAACGGCACGATCTTGTCTCGGGCGCTTTTTGTGAACAGATGAAACGTTCCATCGGCTGAGCCAATGCCGATGGCGTGTCGATGTAGTACCGCAGGAGCGCCGAGACCTGCGACCCCGAGCTCAAGGTCCAGGCCGAGACCGCCGTAAACGGAACCTTCCATGCCAAGTCCGGCGGTTTGCCCCATTTCATGCGATCCGCGGCCAAAGTAGGCGTATGCATCATCCCAAGGCGTGTATTTTGTTTCCTGTGCTGAGGCGGGTCCCCCAACCGCAAGCGACAAAACGATGGCGGCGACCAGTTTCTTCATAAATTCCATACCCCAGGATATCATGACTCTTGAGCGGGCTCTTCCGTTAGTAATTCCATGCGCCTGGTGCGCAGAATGAGTGCTCGGTGTGCCCTTAAGGGCGATCCATGAATCGAATCGCCCCTAGTTCGGCCTGGCGATGTCGCCGCGCCGACAAGAATTCAAGCCTGACATCAACGGTGGGGCTCGCCTTGAGCTTTGACCGTGTTCGCGGCTCGATCCGTCACCCGACGGACTCACCGTCCCTGAGGAAAGCCGAAGCGAGGGCCGTGAGCTCGTTCGACAGTCCCCGCCCACGGCCCGGCGCCCACAACCGGTGCGTCAACAAATGAAGTGGGACTCGAAGTTTTGCTTCACCAAATTTGGCATCGTTGGTCTTCCGGCCGAACCATCGCGTCCCCACTCTTGCAGTCGAAGGCCTGGGCGAAAGCCGGCAGATTCGACGGCGCCGCAATCGCCCGGAAGCGGTCGAGCGCGTGTGGATTCAAGTTGACCATGAGGCGTTCGAACTCCGGCCGGTCGTTCGCCGCCCAGACTCGCGCCCAGGAGAGGAAGAAACGCTGCTCGGGCGGGAAACCATCAATCGCTTCAGGGCGCCGTTTGCCTTCGAGCGATCTCTCAAAGGCTTTGTAGGCAATCGTCAGTCCGCCAAGGTCTGCGATGCTTTCTCCCAGCACCAGTTTCCCGTTTTCGTGCAAGTCGCCCTCGACCACGTAGCCGTCGAACTGCTTTTCGACGCAGCCCGTCCGCTGGTTAAAGTTATTCAAGTCCTCGGGGGTCCACCAATTCTTGAGGTTTCCCTGGGCGTCGAATTTACGACCTTCGTCGTCGAAGGCATGCGTCATCTCGTGGCCGATCACCGCGCCGATGCCGCCATAGTTCAAGGCATCGTCGGCATGGGCGTTGAAGAAGGGCGGCTGAAGAATGCCAGCCGGAAATACAATTTCGTTTTTTTCGGAGTTGTAATAGGCGTTGACGGTGGGCGGCGTCATTCCCCATTCCGTCCGGTCCACGGGCTTGCCGATTTTCTTCAAGTCGCGGTTGAACTCGAACTCATCACCGCGCAGAACGTTCAGGACATAAGGGCCGCGGTCCACTTTGTAAGCCGAATAGTCCCGCCACTTGTCGGGGTAGCCGATCTTGAGGCCAAAGGCGCCGAGTTTGGCGAGCGCGGCTTTGCGCGTCTCCGGGCCCATCCAGGGGAGCGTCGTCAGGTCGTCGTGGAGCGCGCGGATGAGGTTGTGGACCATTTCATCGGCACGCGCCTTGGCTTCGGGAGGGAAGTACTCGGCGACATAGAGTTTGCCGAGCGCGAAGCCTAACTGCCGGTCGGTGGCCGCCACGCAACGTTTCCAGCGCGGCAGGTTCTCCTTCGTCCCCTGAAGCGTCCGGCCCTTGAACTCGAAATTCTCCTGGACGAATTTCGAAGAAAGCGCGGGAGCCGCCGTATCCACCAGATGCCAGCGCAGATAAGTTTTCCAATCGTCGAGCGGCAGTACGCTCAAGTCCCGGCTGACTTCCGCCAGGAAGTCGGGCTGACCTACGTCCACGGCGGAAATGTCTGGGAAGCCGAGCCCGTGGAAATACCGATTCCACGAAAACGCCGGAGTGAGCGCCTGAAGCTGGACAAGATCCATCCGATGATAGGTCTTGTCCGGGTCGCGCCGCTCGACGCGGGTCATGGACGCCTGGGCCAGACGGGTCTCAATCGCCATCACCGTATTGGTTTCCGCGGCCGCTTTGCTTGAGTCATCGCCCAGCAATTCGAACATCTTCGTCACGTGCTCGATATACTTCACGCGCAGACCTTTCGATTTCTCATCGGTCTTGGTGTAGTAATCGCGGTCGGGAAGTCCGAGCCCGCCCTGGCGCGCTCCGCCAATCACCTCCGAGCTGTTTTTCTTATCCTGGGTAGAGCCGAATTGGAACAGAACGTCCACCCCTTCCTGGTGGAGGCGCGCCACTTCGGCTTCGAGGCCTGGAATGTCTTGGATGGCGTCAATATTCTTGAACTCGCCATCCAGCGGGCTTGCTCCGGCTTTTTCAATCGCGGTCTCATCCATGCAGCTCGCGTAAAAGTCGCCTATTTTTTGCCCCTCGCTGCCTTCGGGGGCGAGGGCGCTCGCCGCGGTGTCGAGAATTTTGAGCAGATTTTCCTGGTTTCGGGTCTGAAGCTCGTTGAACGTGCCCCAGCTTGGATAGGCAGCCGGGATGGGGTTCTTGGCCAGCCACCCGCCGTCGGCAAAATGATAGAAGTCCACGCAAGCGTTGACACTTTTGTCGAGGTCGGCGAGGTCGAATCCCGATGACCCGCCCGGGCCGGCTTCGGAAGCCAGCCCAATCATCACGCCGCAAACCAGAAGCACAATTAAAGAGGTTCTTGAGAATCGCATCAGAGATGCTCCTTAGAGTTTCACTAATCATCCGGAACGAACACGCGCGTTGGCTTCAGGTCTGCCGCGCTCATGGGCGGCATGCTGCCGGCTCTCCCCGCAGGGCAACGGAGGCGCAATGCGGTTCAGCGGCCGGCTCACGGCTCCAAAAGAGCGCTTCAAACCCGTGCCACCATGCCGTGAGGGTCGAGCACGAACTTTTTCGCCGCCCCGCGATCGAAGTCACGATAGCCTTGCGGGGCTTCGTCGAGCCGAATGACCGTAACATTCACTGCTTTAGCAATTTTAATCTTATTAAAGAGAATCGCCTGCATCAGTTGGCGGTTATATTTCATAACCGGCGTCTGGCCAGTGGTGAAAACGTGGGACTTGGCCCAACCGAGGCCGATGCGGATACTGAGCCGGCCGATTTTGGCGTTGTCATCAATTCCGCCGGGGTCGCCCGTCACGTAAAGCCCGGGGATGCCGAGCCTTCCGCCGGCGCGGGTCAATTCCATCAGCGAGTTCAACACTGTGGCCGGGGCTTCCCGCTTGGCGTCGGCGCCGTGCCCGCGCGCTTCGAAACCTACGCAATCAACGGCCGAATCCACCTCCGGGACGCCGACAATTTGTTCGACCTGCTCGGCCACGCTCGTGTTGGTAGAGATGTCCACCGTCTCGCAGCCGAAGCTGCGGGCCTGGGCGAGCCGTTCGGGGATCATGTCGCCGACGATGACGCAGGCTGCGCCAAGCAGGTGGCAGGCCGCGGCGCAGGCAAGCCCCACCGGCCCGGCGCCCGCGACATAAACAATCGAACCGGTGGTGACCCCCGCACTCGCGGCGCCGTGATAGCCGGTCGGCAAGATGTCCGAAAGGCAAGTCAAGTCCCGGATTTTCTCCATCGCCTGGGCTTTGTCCGGAAACCTGAGCAGGTTGAAGTCCGCGTAAGGCACCATGACGTATTCCGCCTGCCCGCCGACCCATCCGCCCATGTCCACGTAGCCGTACGCCGCGCCCGGCCGCGAGGGATTGACGTTCAGGCAGATTCCCGTCGCCTGTTCTTTGCAGTTCCGGCATCGCCCGCAGGCAATGTTGAACGGCACCGAAACCAAGTCGCCGACTTTAATAAATTCCACGTCGCGGCCGGCTTCGATAACCTCGCCGGTAATTTCATGCCCTAGAATGAGCCCGCTGGGCGCGGTCGTTCGCCCCCGGACCATATGCTGGTCGCTCCCGCAAATATTGGTCGAAACGATCTTCATGATGACGCCGTGATGGCACATCCGTTTGGCGAGTTCAAGCTTCGGGAAGTCAATACTCTGGACTTCCACCTTTCCCGTTCCCATGTACGCGACGCCGCGATTGGTGGCCATGATTCCTCCTTGCCCTTGCCGGTCGGGCGACCGGTTTTGTGGGGAACAAAGAATTAGTTCTTTTCGCGCCAAAAATCAACACCTTGTGCTCCGGTCGTGGGGCAATTTGATGTAGAGGCGGCTTTACCCCGTCCGTCGGCTGACGGACGAGGTAAACTCGCCCCTACTCTCTCAAACCGACTTGGCGAAGTTTGATTTGCAGCTTTGCCTCCAGTAAACTGACAGCTCGGGACATTCAGCAAGAAAACCGATTGCGGGACCTTTAATGCTAGTAGTCATGAAGCCGCAGGCGAGTGAAGATGATATTCGCGCTGTCTGCGAAAAAATTCAAGTGCTGGGCTACCGCCCGCACGTGATGCCGGGCGCCGAGCGCACGGCGGTGGGGATCACAGGGAACCACGGCCCGCTCGACCCCGCCGAATTTGAGACGCTTCCGAACGTCGCCGAAGCGATCCGCGTCTCGAAGCCCTACAAACTCGTGAGCAGGGAAATCAAGGCGGAAAATTCCGTCATCCGCGTCGGCTCGGGCGCCTGCGAGGTGACGATTGGCGGCAAGAAGTTGGCGATCATCGCCGGGCCATGCGCAATCGAGAGCCGCGAGCAAGCCTTCGCCGCCGCCGAACGCGTTCGGCGCGCTGGCGCAAGGCTGTTCCGTGGCGGCGCTTTCAAGCCCCGCACTTCGCCCTACAGCTTCCAGGGTCTTGGGGAAGAAGGCTTGAAGATTCTAGCCGAAGTGCGCGAGCGATTCGGCTTAGCGATCGTGACAGAAACCATTGATTCGGAGACGTGCGAGCTGGTCGAGGAATACGCCGACGTCTTGCAAGTGGGCGCGCGCAACATGCAGAATTTCTCGCTGCTCAAGCGAGTCGGTCGGTCGAAGAAGCCGGTGCTACTGAAGCGTGGGATGTCCGCGACGCTCGAAGAATTCCTGATGGCCGCCGAGTACATTCTTTCAGAAGGAAACTATAACGTGATCCTCTGCGAGCGCGGCTCTCGGACGTTCGCCGACCACACGCGCAACACGTTGGACTTGTCGGTCATCCCCGGAGCCAAGGATTTGTCGCACCTCCCGATCATCGCCGACCCGAGCCACGGGACGGGCCGGCGCGACAAAGTGACGCCGCTTGCTCGCGCCGCAGTGGCCGTCGGCGCCGACGGCCTGATCGTGGAAGTCCACCCGCATCCTGACCGGGCGCTCTCCGACGGCTTTCAGTCGCTGTACCCTGAGCAATTCGAAGAATTGATGGCGGAAGTTCGCGCCATCGCCGGCGTAGTAGGGCGAACCGTCCCCTACGGCCCTGAAGCGTCCGAACCCGCGACATCCTCCTCCGATCCAGCCCCTAGTCGCCGGACGGCGCAGCCTGCTCCATGAACAACCACCCAACGGCCACACGCCGCCTGCGGGGGGCGTGGCTTCCCCTAGCGGCCGTCTTTCTCCTCGCCAATTGTTCGAACAGGCCGCCTCAGCCGCCGCGGCCCTACACGGCATGGGTGGCCAATTCGGTTAGTGGGACCGTCGCCGTTGTGGACCTCCAAGAGATGCGAATCTTAACCAGCATCGCGGTTCCTCGGCCAATTGAGGCGAAGGTGCGGCCTGAAAACCAGGAAGTTTGGGTGCTCTCAGCGACGGGCACTGCGAGCGTCATCGGCTATCCCGAGTTGCGAGTTTTGCGGAAGGTGTTCATTGGCGGCTCGGCCGCGTCCCTGATTTTCTCACGCGACGGGCGGGCGGCCTACGCCCTCGACCCTGCGCGCGGAGATCTGGTATTTCTCGACGCAGCAGCCGGACGCGTAGCTGGCCGTGTGCACCTGACGACCGGAACAAAATACCTGGCGCTTACTCCTGACGGCAAAACGCTTGTCGCTTCGGAAAGCGACGCGGACAGGCTGGCATTCGCGGAGGTCGGGTCACAGAAGCTTATCGGCACGGTTGAAACCGGCAAAGCGCCCGGCCCGCTCGCCATTCTCCCGAATTCAACTCAAGTCTTTGTTGCAGACACGGGGGAGAAAAAGATCTCCGTCGCGGACTTGGAAGAGAGGAAGCTCTTGGCGAACCTTGAGACCGGCTATGTTCCCAAGAGCCTCATTCTCAAGCCCGATGGAGGAGAGCTCTTCGCCCCCTCCGCCGACAGCACGCTTGTCATCCTCGACGCTTTCCACGACGACGTGGAGCAGAATGCGGCCATCGGAATTGGTCCCGCTACCGCCCTAATTGCCCCCAAGTCGGGCACGCTCTACATCGCTACGGCAGGCGACGGAAACGTCATGGCGCTCGACATCTCCACGCGCCAGGTGTTGGCTTCGACACACGTCGGAACCCAGCCCGTGGCTCTCGCCCTAACCCCTGACGAGAGATATCTAGCAGTGGCGGATTCCGGCGCCTCAAGCCTCGCCATCCTCCGTACCGACCCGGCTTCGCTCGTCGCGACGGTGCCCGTAGGCTCGGGGGCTCGCGCCGTCGTCATCCCCGACTGGCTACGCAAACCGTGACTTGCCCACTTGCATCCCAGGGACAGTTTCTTGGGGCCGAATAATCCGTTATGATTCGGGGCATGGAAGTGGCCGTACGCTGCCGGCAATTGCGAAAGACTTACGATGGGGGGTTCGAAGCCGTCCGCGGGCTCGATTTGGAAATCCGGTCGGGCGAGTGTTTCGGCCTGCTTGGACCAAATGGCGCCGGAAAGACGACGACCATCGAAATCCTGGAGGGGCTGCTTGATCCGACCTCCGGGGAGGTCGAGATTCTTGGCAGGCACTGGGGCGCCCAAGAGCGGGAACTCCGCGAATTGCTTGGCGTAACGCTGCAAGAAACGCGGTTGACGGAGAAGCTCACAGTACGCGAGACACTTGAACTCTTCGCGAGCTTCTACCGTTACCCGCGCCCCGCCCACGAGGTGATGGAGGAGATTGGCCTCGTGGAAAAGGCCGACACGTGGGTGGGGAAACTTTCGGGCGGACAAAAGCAGCGGCTGGCTGTGGCGACGGCGCTGGTGGCCTATCCGAAGATCCTTTTTCTCGATGAGCCCACAACGGGCTTGGACCCGCAAAGCCGCCGGCAGGTCTGGCGTGACCACGCACTACATGGATGAGGCCGAGCGCCTGTGCGACCGCATCGTGATTGTGGATCAAGGCGTCGAGATTGCTTCGGGCACGCCCGCCGAGCTTATCGAGCGTTTGGGCGCGCACACGATCGTGGAGTTCGAGACCGTCGGCGATGGGCTGCACAACCTCGACTCCTGGCGGCCGCTTCCGGGAGTTGAAGCCGTGCATGAAGAAGCGGGCCGTTTCGCGCTTAGCGTGCGCGAGCCGCACGAGACCATTCCGGCGTTACTCGGAGCCCTTGACGAGCGTGGCCTTAAACTTCTGCACCTCACCACGCGCCAGGCGAGCCTCGAAGACGTATTTGTCCACTTGACGGGCCGGCATCTGCGCGAGGAGTAGGCGGCCGAAGGGGGGAGTGTGGCAGAAATCAGAACTGAGCCCGAAACTGGAAGGCGGCCCGAGGCGCCTGCGGTCAAGACAACGCCGAGCGCAAGTTCACGCGCAAACCCCCGCTGGAGCGGATATCGCATGCTGCTTGTCGCGCGGACAAAGGAGCTTTATCGGGAGCCGGAAGTGGTTTTCTGGGTGTTTGTTTTTCCACTCCTTCTCGCGCTGGGCCTTGGGATCGCCTTTCGGAATAAACCCGCGGAAGTGAGCCGCGTGGTCGTGGTGGCGGGACCGGATGCCTCTCGGGCTGTGGAGCTGCTCAAATCCTCGCCGGCGGGGAGCTCCGTCCAAGCCGAGGTCCGGCCCGAGGCCGAGGCTTTCAATCAATTCTGGTTGGGCTAATACGACCTGGTCGTGACTCGGAAATCCGATAGCAGCTTCGAATACCGCTACGACCCGGCGCGCACGGAAAGCCTGCTGGCTCGCGGTGCTGTGGACGATGCGATTCAATCCGCCGCGGGCAGAAAGGATTTGGTGCCCACGCATAGCCGGACTTCCAGCGAACCCGGCGCCAGGTATATTGACTTCTTGATTCCAGGAATGCTGGGGATGAACCTGATGAATTCCGGCATGTGGGGCGTGGGTTTCGCGCTGGTGGACATGCGCCAGCGCAAACTGCTCAAGCGCTTCGTCGCCAGCCCCATGCGGCGCGGCGATTTCCTCATGGCCCTGGCCTCAAGCCGTTTAATTCTGATGGTCATTGAACTGGGACTGCTCCTGGGGTTCGGAGTATTCGCCTTTCACATGCGCGTCGTGGGATCTTGGCTCTCGCTTCTTCTGATTGGCGCGGTCGGAGCACTTTCCTTTGGAGGCGTCGGCCTTCTCACCGCCAGCCGCGCCAAGAAAATCGAAACGGCGAGCGGGCTGATCAACCTGGTCATGATGACGTTGTGGATTTTTTCCGGGGTCTTCTTTTCCTATGAGCGTTTTCCCGCCATCATCCAACCTCTGATCAGGCTCCTACCCCTCACCGCCTTGAACGACGCGCTGCGGGCCACACTGCTCGAGGGCGCCTCGCTCCCCTCGCAGGCCACGCGCCTCATCGTCATGTGCGCATGGGGCGTGATCTCGTACGTGCTGGCTCTGCGCTGGTTTCGATGGACCTAACGGGCGGACGCTCTGAAATTTGCAAGCACGAAATTAGAAAACCGCCTCATCTGTCGCGGCAGGTAGATTTGCGGTTGGCGGCGCGGCCAGGCGGCGCAGGAAGCGATAGTGCGAGCGGATGGCGCTGCCGAGCGACGGCTGTGTCCTGTATTCCACGCCGTGTTGCCGGCAAACCTTCTCGATGATCCGGGACAGGCGAGGGTAATGGATGTGGCAAACCTTCGGGAAAAGGTGGTGCGTGGTTTGGAAGTTCAAACCCCCGAGGTACCAGGTGACCAAGCGGTTCGCGCGCGCGAATTCCGCCGTGGTTTGAATCTGATGTCGAACCCATTCCGATTGTATTTCTTCGCCTAAGCTCGGGTGCTCCACCTCCTCAACGGAATGGGCCAGTTGGAAGACGACGCTTAGGACCACCCCCATGACACCTGTGGTCAGGAAGTAGAATGCCGCCACCACCCACACGCGGTGGTAGAAGCAGGGAATAACGAAAGCCCAGGCGACAAACACCAGCTTCCAAGCGACCAGGTTCGCAAGCGCCATGCCGCGGGGCCGGGGAAACTTGCGGCTCGAAATCTTCCCCGTCCAAAGCTTCCGGAAGTCGTTGTAAAAGTGCAACTGCGCCGGCAGCAGCGCATAAATCAGCCACAAGTATAAATGCTGATAGCGATGGAAGGCGTAGTACGGGTCGTCGGGTGCGAGCCGCCCGAGCGGATGAATTTCGATATCCTCGTCGCTTTGCGGGATGTTGGTGTAGGTGTGATGCGCCAGGTTGTGCTTTTGAATCCAAAGGTAGGAGCTCCCGCCCAAAAGGTCCATCGTTGAGCCCGCCAGCCGGTTCACCCAGCGGTGCTTTGAAAAGCTGCCGTGATTGCCATCGTGCTGGATATTAAATCCAATGCCCGCGGTCGCAAGGCCCAGCGATACCGCGGCGGCAAGACCCTCACCGAAGGTCGAGGCGCGGAAGACCAGCGCATAATACGAAACCCCGAACCAGGCGAGCAGGATAGCAGACTTTATGTAGATCCGCGCATCGGCGTGCCGCGACCGGAGGGCAAAGAACCGCTCCACGCGCGATTCGAGCGCCGTCTTGAGGCTTGTGGCCGGAGCGAAATGATGTGTTTGGGAAAGATCCACGATTAAAAAAGGAGTCGAACGAACATCAAGTTTAGTTTGCAGGCTTTTCTGTTTTCCAGTGATTGCATACACAGAAGATAGGTGACGTTCCTTGGCTCCGGGCCCTGGTGCGAAGTGCTATAATTCCCCCCATGCCGGTTGATATCCGCCTGACCTACGACGACTTCTGTCTCCTGCCGAACGACGGGAAGCGCTATGAAATTATTGATGGAGAACTTTTTGTGACTCCTTCGCTGATGTCCCTGCACCAAAGGGTGGTAACTCAATTGACCTATAGGCTCTGCGACTTCCTCGAACAGCACCCGCTTGGTGAGGCATTCGTTTCACCTTTTGACGTGGTCTTCTCGCGCTATGACGTTGTTGAGCCCGACATCCTGTTCATTTCCAAGGCACGCTCTTCGGTGCTCACTCCCAAGAATGTCCAGGGTGCTCCCGACCTGGTGATTGAAGTCACGTCGGAGAGCACTGCGGGCGTTGATCGCACTACCAAGCTGAAACTTTACGCGCGGTACGGCGTTGAGGAGTACTGGATTATTGATCCTTGGAAACCTTCCGCAGAGATCTACCGCCGCGCGCAAAGCAGCCTTGAGCTATCGGCGGTAATCGAATCGGACGGCCTTCTCACTTCGCCCCTCCTTCCCGGTTTCAATCTCGCATTGGGCCTGTTGGTTAAACAGCAGGGCTAAGGGTCTCCCACGCAACTTTCAGTTTGCCGAGCGAATGCGAAGCCTGCCGTTGGGCGAGGCGGCACCGCATCGTTGACGCTTTTCGAAGCCCTCTGTTAACATGAGATTTAATCTTGATCCTGGCGGGGTCAGTGAGAGTCGGCGTACACACTTCGATCGCGGGCGGGCTGGTGAGGGCGGTCGAGCGGGCCCACAAGATCGGCTGCGACGGCTTTCAGATATTTTCCGCCAACCCGCGCGGCTGGCGAACGAAGGAACCGTCGGCTGAGGATTCGGAGCGGTTCCGGGCGGCGCGAGGGCGCTACGGCCTTACGCCGCTGGTCATTCACGATAACTACCTGATCAATCTTGCCTCCCCGGAGGCGCGGTTGAGAGAGCTGTCGGTCAAGGCCTTTCGCCGCGAAATCGAGAGGGCGATCGCGCTCCAAGCCGATTTCCTCGTGACGCATCCGGGAAGCGCACGCGACGGCAATCGCGCGCAAGCGATCCGCCAGTCGGCTGAGTCTTTGAAACAGGCGGCGCAGGGCCTGAATCTCGACGGCCTGACGATTCTGATTGAAAACACCGCCGGGCAAGGGTCGGTGATCGGAAGCCGCTTCGAAGAAGTGGCGGAAATTGTGGCGAGCGCTTCCGGCGAGGTTCCGGCGGGCGCTTGCATAGACACGGCGCACACATTCGAGGCAGGCTACCCGATTCACACCAGGGAGGGGCTGGCCGAAACCGTGCGCGAGCTCGAGCGAACCGTGGGACTCTCGAAGGTTTGCGTTATGCACGCCAATGATTCGAAAACCGCTTTGGGCTCGCACGCCGACCGTCACGAACATATTGGGCGAGGCGCCATCGGCCGCGAAGCTTTTGCCCGCATCGTGCGGAACGCGAAGCTGCGGCGGATTCCGTTTATCTGTGAGACCCCGATCGACTGCCCTGGCGACGACAAGCGTAATCTCAATATGATGCGTAAGCTCGCGGGCGAAACGCAGGGGCGGTAACGAACCTTGAGCGAATAGTGAATGGTAAATGGTGAATTTGGAATTATGAGTCACGCATTCAGAAGGGCAATCCCTTTCGAAGCCAGTCACCTGCGTCCGTCAATTCACCATTCTTGACAATGGACACAAATTACGATCCTCAAAAAGTCGAAGCCAAGTGGCAAGTGCGATGGGCCGCGGAGAAACTTTTCGAAGCCGACGCCGACCCGAAGCGGCCGAAGTATTACGTGCTCGAGATGCTGCCCTATCCCTCCGGGGCGCTGCACATGGGCCACGTGCGGAACTATACGCTCGGCGACGCGCTGGCGCGCTTCATGTGGATGAAAGGTTTTAACGTGCTTCATCCGATGGGCTGGGACGCGTTTGGCCTGCCGGCAGAAAACGCCGCCATCAAGCACGGTCGCCCGCCGGCGGAGTGGACTTTTTCCAATATCGAGGTCATGCGCGCGCAGCTCCAGCGCCTCGGTTTCAGCTACGACTGGCGGCGCGAAGTCGCCTCTTGCACCCCGGAGTACTACCGATGGAACCAGTGGTTCTTTCTCAAGATGTATGAGCGGGGCCTCGCTTACCGCAAAAAGAGCCGCGTCAATTGGTGCCCAAAGTGCCAAACTGTCCTCGCCAACGAGCAGGTAGTCAACGGCTGCTGCTGGCGCCACGAAGAGACGCCGGTGGAAGAGCGCGAACTCGAGCAATGGTTCTGGAAAATCACCGCCTACACCGACGCGTTGCTCGAGGACATGAAAAAGCTGGTGCGCTGGCCGGAGCGCGTCATCGCCATGCAGCAGAATTGGATTGGCAAGTCGGCGGGCACGCTCGTGGACTTTGAGGTTGAAGGGCTCGATAACCCGATTCGCGTCTTCACCACGCGCGTGGATACGATTTTCGGTTGCACGGCGGTGTACGTCGCGCCCGAACATCCCGCAGTCGAGAGGCTCACCGGGCGGTCGAAAAACCCTGAAAAACTGCGCGCCGAGGTCGAGCGCATCAGGGCTTCGGCCATTGGGGCGAGAGGCGATGCGACGCTTGAGAAGAAGGGCGTGGATACGGGCTTCAAAGCCGGGAACCCCTTTAGCGGGGAACTCGTGCCCATCTGGATTGCCAATTTCGTGCTCATGGATTACGGCACGGGCGCGGTGATGGCCGTCCCGGCCCACGACCAGCGCGACTTTGAGTTTTCGACAACTTACGAAAGCCTACCTCGAATATGGTCGGCTGGTTGATTCTGGACCTTACTCTGGCCTGACTTCTCAGCAAGCCATCGAGCGCATGACTCGCGACGCGGAGGCGAAGGGCTTCGGGAAGGGAACCGTCCAGTACCGGCTGAAGGACTGGGGCATCTCGCGGCAGCGCTATTGGGGGACGCCTATCCCGATAATTTACTGCGCGACCTGCGGCATTGTGCCTGTGCCGGAAAAGGACCTGCCAGTGTTGTTGCCCTCAGGCGTCAAACTGACGGGCGAGGGGCAGTCGCCGCTCGCAAGAGTCCCCGAGTTCGTAAACACCAAGTGTCCGAAGTGCGGCGGCCCGGCGCGGCGCGAGACCGACACCATGGACACGTTCGTGGACTCGTCGTGGTATTTCTATCGCTATACGGACGCCCAAATCGCGACCGCGCCTGTCAATCGCGACGCCGTGCGTTACTGGTTCCCCGTGGACCAATACATCGGCGGCATCGAGCATGCGATTCTCCACCTGATTTACATGCGGTTCTTCACCAAGGTTATGCGGGACGTCGGGCTGGTGGAATTTGACGAGCCCGTGCTGCGGCTCTTCACTCAAGGGATGGTGCTCAAAGACGGATCGGCAATGTCGAAGTCGCGCGGGAACACCGTGGACCCGTCCGAGACATGCGCGAAGTACGGCGCCGACACGGTGCGGATTTACATGATGTTTGCGGCGCCGCCGGAAAAAGACCTCGACTGGTCGGACGCCGGCATCGAAGGTGCGTGGCGATTCGTCAACCGGGTGTACCGCCTCGCCGGTAAACACGAGGAAAAGCTCCGTGCCGGAAAACCGCGCGCGGCTCAAGCTTGGCGCCTCGAAGAGCTCAACCCGCGCGAGAGGCAACTGCTCCGCAAGGCGCATCAAGTGCTCCGCCACGTCACCGAGGACATGGAAGAGCGCTGGCACTACAACAAGGACATCGCCATGTGCATGGAGCTGGTGAACGAGCTGGCGGAAGCAGAGCGGGAGCTTGAGGCGGGGAAACTTCGGGTGGAGGTCTTCCGCGCCGCGCTTGAACTGCTGGTGGTGGCGCTATCGCCGTTCGCGCCGCACGTCGCCGATGAAATTTGGGAAGGAATGGGGAACTCCGGGCCGCTGGTCCGCGTGGCTTGGCCAGCCTGGGTTGCGGCGCTTGCGGCCGAACAGGAGATTGAACTGCCCGTCCAGGTAAACGGCAAGCTGCGCGGGCGCCTGCGACTTCCCGCCAGCACTTCACTAGAGGAAATTCAACGCCTTGCTTTGGCGGAAGAGAAAGTCCAGCAACACCTGAACGGCCGGAAAGTCGTCAAAATCATCGTCGTGCCCGGGAAGCTTGTAAACATCGTGATAATGTAAGCGCGATGAAAAGCCAGTGGCGAGTAACGAGTGACAAGCAGCTTTTGACCTTAGACCCTTGACTCTCAACTTTTTCACTCCGCTATGAAAACGGTCCGTCCGGTCGTGGTAATGGATTTTGGCGCGCAATACGCGCAACTGATCGCCCGCCGTGTGCGCGAGCAGCACATCTACTCAGTTATCGTCCCATGCAATCTGCCTTTCGA